>NZ_JBFANN010000058.1:0-41050 GCF_040674855.1 Nocardia sp. NPDC049707
GCCCGACGCGCCGTTCCTGCACCTGTTCGTGGCCCGCGGCGCGGTGACACTGGAGGGCGCCGGCCCGCTGCACACCGGCGACGCGGTGCGCTTCACCGCTACCGGCGGCCAGCAGGTCACCGCGAGCGAGCCCGCCGAGATCCTGGTCTGGGAAATGCACGCCAGCGTCCAGTTCTGACCCTCGGTGCCCATCCACCGTCAGGGGACCGTTCCGCGCACTACACCATCGGAGCCCGAGACGACAGACTCATCTACCGACGCAACCGCTGCCACCGCAGCTCCGCCAGGCCTACCTCCGCCTCACCGGGCCAGCGTCAGCGGGTGGTTGCCCTGCCCGTCGAGCGGCCAATCGGTTTTGCCGTCGAGTCGATCGTGGCTGGCCAGATATGCGCCGAGATAGTTTGGTCGCAGGCGGTATTCCGCCCTCGTCGCTGTAGCGGTCGCGCACGTCGAGATCGCGGGCGAAGCACCCGATCGGCCCGACGGAAGCGAGGTCAGTGCCATGATGGCAGTACTGCAACACGCCGTCCCGATCGCCACCCTGATCTTCGTGGTGTCGAGCATGGTAGCGATGGGCCTGGGGCTCACGATCAGCGAGATCACCGCCCCGCTGCGTAATCTGCGCTTGGTGGCGATGTCGCTCCTCGCCAATTTCGTATTGATGCCCGCCGCGGCGGTGCTGCTGGCCAAGATCCTGGACCTCGATGAACCCTTCGGCGTGGGCCTGCTGCTGCTCGGCGCCGCCGCCGGTGCGCCCTTCTTGCCCAAGCTGGCTCAGATCGCCAAGGGAGATCTCGCGTTCGCGGTGGCGTTGATGGTCGTGCTGATGGTCATCACCGTGGGCTACCTACCGCTGGTGCTGCCCCTGCTGCTGCCGGGGGTCTCGGTCGACCCGGGCCAGATCGCCCGCTCCCTGGTCGTGCTGATGCTCGTCCCGCTGGGCATCGCACTCGCGGTCAATGCCAAACTGCCCCGTGCTGCCGCGGCCGTCAAGCCTTGGTGTGACCGGCTGTCCAGTCTCAGCCTCGTGGCCGTGATGCTGCTGTTGGTGGTGGTCAACTTCCACAACGTGCTGTCGGTGTTCGGAACCCGCGCCATCTTGGCCGGACTGCTGTTCATCGCGATCGGCTATGGGTTGGGTTGGGTCCTGGGCGGCCCCGCTACAGGCACTCGGCCGGTGCTCGGTTTAGGCACCGCCCAGCGCAACATTGCTGCAGCGCTGGTGGTCGGCGGCCAAAGCTTCACCGATCCCAGCGTGGCAGTCATGGTGGTCGTGGTGGCCATCGTCAGCCTGCTGATTCTGCTGCCGCTGTCGCGGCGACTGGCCCGCACCACCGCCGACGGCGGTGACACGGGCTAGGAGGGCAATCCGACAACACGCGCCACTGTGCCCACATTTCCTCCCGAGCAGCCATGGGAATTCCGGCCGGGTTGTCCGGGGCCTGCAGCATGAACGGCGACGGCGAGAAGACCAGTGCGCTGGCGACCGGTCCCGAACCGTATCGTGCGGGGTAACGCACCTCGACGATCAGGACGTCGCCGGGCTGCAACTCCCCAGGGCGATCCGCAAGCATCGAACGACTCACCCTGGGTAATGCGGCTTCAGTTGACCCAGGGCGGGTTGATGACGGTGCCGTCCGACAGCTCACCGCGGAATCCGACCGGGACCGTCACAACGAGCACGGCCGGCTCGGCGGCCGAATTCGTCAGGGCGATCATCGAATTCGCGGGCGCCACGGCGGCGTCACCGGCCATCAGCGCCTCCGCTCGGCCATCGATCGTGATCGTCACCGCCCCCTGGATGACCATGAACGCCTCCTCCCGTAGCACCTTGTGCGGCACACCTTCCGTTCCGGCCGCCACCTGGATCTGCCAGACGCACAGTTCGGCGCTGCCGGTGCCGGGGCGGATGTAGGAGGTGAATCGGGTGCCGTGCATTTCGTGGACTTCAGCATCGGCGGCGCGGGTTACCGGCATGTCTTACTCCTTCATTTGGTCAAGTTGCTTGACTATATAGTCAAGCAACTTGCCTATCTGTGTCAAGATGTCAGTCATGTCGGATTCGAAACCCGCTTCGCCAGTGCGGCCCGGCCAGGATCTCGCGCTGTTGTTGCTGGCAGCGGGGGCGGCCGCCACGGATGCCATTCACGCCGGGGTGGTCGCCGCCGGGTTCGCCGACGTAAGGCCGACGCACGGGTTCGCGTTTGTGCGGCTGGCGCCGAACGGAGCAACGGTCGGCGAATTGGCCGAGCACCTGGGTGTGACCAAACAAGCCGCCAGTCAACTGGTGGACGAAATCGTGCACAAGGGCTACGCCGAACGCAACACACATCCCGACGATGCCCGCGCGCGACTGATCACCCTCACCGATAAGGGGTGGGCCTGCACGCGCGCGGCGGATGCCGCGGCGGCGAACTTCGCCGCCCAGTGGGCGTCCATTTTGGGCGATTCTGCGGTGACCGAATTGCGTAACGCTTTGGTTCGCGTAGCGGCCCCCGGACGCGTCCGTCCCGCCTCATGGTGACCGAATTGAGACAAAGTGACCTGCATTACCGGGATTTTTAAGTGACCTACATCACATGACGTTTAGGGGCAAACTCCCCGCATAGACAGCGTTTCAGGAAGTGCGACCAGGGCTTTCCAAGATCGGCAACCCCGTCCATTAACTATTCGTTCACCCCGCATTAACCCCTCGTGACCAAGCTGAGACCAGGTCAGGAAACAGACCTGCAGTTTGGTTACACCGAGGAGCAATCCACACACAGTCGGAAAACGACCGCAAACGGCAGATGGGTTTCACCCGCCGCGGTCGCCGGAGATATCAGCGGCACCACAGTCCGCGACCGCATTCTCCCCCGCTCGACAGCGGCACCCGCAGGGAACCGACCCCGGGTGGCTCATACCGCGTCGTGCGCCAGGGCTCGCCTGGCCTTCACAACAAAACCGAAAACAGCATACGAACCGATTCAGGCGGGCTTCCCACCGGGTGCCCGTCGGAGATCCGCGCTGCTCGAACCGGGCCGGATCGCCTCTCTGGACACGATCAAGGAACTGATTTCGAAATGCTCGACAAACGCCTCTCCTCTTTCCGCCGCCTGTCGCTGCGTGACAGTGTCACCCTCGCAGTGGCCGCGGCCGGTGTCATCGCCGTCGGCACCTCCTCCATCATCGCGCTGGCCGACGACAGCGTTCCGTCGCGCATTGCCATGGTCTCCGACCAGCAGTCCGCCCCCGCTCCCGCGGCCGAACCGGTGGCCGAACCCGTGGCCGCGGCCGCGCCGGTCGATGCCCCGATCATTCCCGCTCTGCCCGCGCTGCCGGAACTGCCGCCGATTCCGGCCCCGACCCCGGCGCCGGCCCACGTCGCAGCCCCGATCGCGGCCGCGGTCTACTACGAGGACAACCTCGACGGCTGGATCCGCCAGGCCCTGGACATCATGGCCGCGCACGGCATCCCGGGTAGCTACGATGGCATCCACCGCAACATCATGCGCGAATCCAGCGGCAATCCCCGGGCCATCAACCTCTGGGACTCCAACGCCGCCGCCGGCATCCCGTCCAAGGGCCTGCTCCAGGTGATCGATCCGACCTTCAACGCCTACCACGTCGACGGCACCTCCTGGGACATCTGGGATCCGGTAGCCAACATCACCGCCGCCTGCAACTACGCGGCGCACCGCTACGGCTCGATGGACAACGTCAGCTCGGCGTACTGATCCGCGACGTCTCGACAACGCCTCCCCGCCCAACCGCGGGGAGGCGTTGTCGTAGGGTCATCGCAGACCAACCACCATCGATGTGGACTGCGCCATGACCGATTACGCCCACTCCGACCACGCGTCGAAGAGTCGCGCCGAGAAGGCGCGCCGCCTCGCGGCCTATATCTGGGATCGCGGCATCACCGGGGCCGAACTGCTGGACATGCCCGCGGCGACCCTGCGGAAGCTGGCGCGCGCCGCCGCGACGAATCCGCCGAGCACCGGCGAGACCTGGACGAATGTGGCCCAGCTGCTCGACGAGAAGGACACCTGGGCCGCTCGTCATCCGAATCATCCTGCGGCACAACGCAATCACGCCGATGAGAAGCTGTTGTGGGTGAAGCCGCCGATCACACCGTGGTGATTCAGTAGCCGAGCTCCGTGCCGCTTTCCGCCTCGGCGACCACCTTGTCGGCCAGCGACCGCAGTGCCCGCGCCTCCGCGGGTGTCATGGGATCGACGAAGATCCGGCGCACCAGTTCGACATGGTTCGGGGCCGCCGTCTCGAGCACCTTGCGCCCCTCTGCGGTGAGTTCGACCAGAATCCCCCTGGCGTCATCCTCGGCCGGGCGGCGGTCGACGAGTCCACGAGAAGCCATGCGCGCCAGGTGTTTCGAGAGCCTGCTCTTCTCCCAGCAGACCTCGGCGGCCAATTCCTTGGCGCGCAGGCAACCGCCGGGGGCCGTCGACAGCGGCACCAGCAGTTCATAGTCGGCGGCGGAGAGGCCGTCTCGGGTCAGCCCCGCCGAGAGCGCCGCGTCCAGCCGCTGGCGCAGCCGGATAAAGGCCTGCCAGGTCTCCTGCTCGTCATCGTTCAGCCATCGGACCACGGGAATGATCCTAGCCACTGTTTGGTTGACATGGACACCAACCATTGAGGAGGTGCCCATGCCAGCCATCACTGTCGCCGACATCATGGTGCTGCCGCGACTGCCCCGCCCTACCGACGCCACGCGCGAGCGGAAGGTCGGCAGTATCACCACGGCGCACAAGCAGCGCGAAGGCGCGGGCTTCGAGGTGAGCCGCCCGTTCCCGAGCATGGATCTGCGCTCGGCCGATCCGTTCATCCTGCTGGACCAGATGGGCCCGGTCGCCTATGAGCCGTATGAGGCCAAGGGCGCGCCGTGGCATCCGCATCGCGGCTTCGAGACCGTCACCTACGTCATGGACGGCACCATGGTGCACCACGATTCCAACGGCGGCGGTGGCGTCATCAGCGAGGGCGACACTCAATGGATGACGGCCGGTTCCGGCATTCTGCACGATGAACTGCCCGCCGAGGAATTGGTCATCGCGGGCGGCTGGTTTCACGGCATCCAACTGTGGGTCAATCTGCCGCGCGCGCAGAAGATGGCCGCGCCGCGCTATCAGGATCTGCGCGGCAGTGAATTGACGCTGGTCAGTTCGCACGACGGTGGCGCACTGGTGCGCATTATCGCGGGCGAGATGGGCGGCTTCGCGGGTCCGGGTTCGACCTACACCCCGATCGCCTACGCGCACGCCTCCATCACCCCGGGCGGTCAACTGGAAACCCCATGGCCGCAACGGTTTACCGCGATGGCATACGTACTGTCCGGCAGCGGAACCGTGGGTGCCGAGCGCCAACCGATCAGTGCAGGCCAACTCGCGGTATTCGGCCCCGGCGACTCGATCACCCTCGCCGCGGATGCCTTGCAACACAACAGAACCGGCGATCTGGAGGTGCTGCTGCTCGGCGGCTTGCCGATCAAAGAGCCTATGGTGCAATATGGCCCGTTCGTCATGAACACCCAAGCCGAAATCATCCAGGCGATGGACGATTACCAGGCCGGACGCATGGGCAATATCCCGGCCGAACATCTGACGGGTAGGCGGTTGGGCGAATAACGGAGGACGGGGCGTTGGCGCCTAATGCCCCCAATTGTTTCCTGCGCGGTTGACAAGTACGCGGCCCGTCACAACAGTGGATGCGGCGTCTCCCCTGGACGCTACTTCACCGCAGCACACAAACAGAGGAATATATGAACGTTCGCCGGCTCACCGTCAGTATTGCCGCCGCGGGACTGTCCTTCCTAGCGGCACCCGCAGCCCTAGCCATGCCCACCGGTTCTTCGGGAACGGGCTCATCCGCCGTCGATACCGGATCGGCCGCGACCGGTTCGGCGGGCCTATCCCAGACCGGGTCGGCTGGTGGCGCATTCGCCAACTGCGATGAGGCCCGTGCGGCCGGTCGGGCACCGCTGTTCCGCGGGGAACCGGGCTACGCCCCGCATTTGGATCCGGACGGCGACGGCTTCGCCTGCCCCACGGTCTGATATATCCCTGAAACGTAGAACACCCGGTGTGGCCGATCACACCGGGTGTTCTACGTTTTCGGCTCAGCGGAAGATCTTGACCAGTGCCAACCCGACGACCACCGCGGCCGCGCCGATCAGGCTGTACTTCACCTTCGGCTGGTTCAGCTTCGCCAGCACCATGTGCTTGGTGTCATCGGCAATGCGCTGTGGATCGGCCCGTACGGCGATTTCGTCGAGCGTGCTCGCGAGCCGTGTCCGCGCGACCTCGATCTCCCGCTCGATTCGCTCGGTATCCCTAGCCACGTATATCCTCCTGTGTTCAATTTGCGGTACTCGCGGGTCTGTCCGTGGTTATGCAGCTGCCGCCTGGCGAGCCCGTCGCTCACACCACCAGTTCATTGTGCCGCGAAGCGCGCTCGCCGACGAGTCTAGCCAGCCGAGTTGTGTCGGTGCGGCCGTGTTGTCGAGGCGTTCGATTACCGTGCAAGACGTGACCGACAACCAACGACTCTCCCCCGGCGATCCCGCCCCCGATTTCACCCTGCCCGATGCGGACGGCAAGAACGTATCGCTGTCCGATTACCGCGACCGCAAGGTGATCGTCTACTTCTACCCCGCCGCGAGCACCCCCGGCTGCACCAAACAGGCCTGCGATTTCCGCGATAACCTCGCCGACCTCGCGGGCGCGGGCATCGAAGTCATCGGCATCTCACCCGATAAACCGGCCAAATTGGCCAAATTCCGCGACAACGAAAAGCTCACCTTCCCGCTGCTCTCGGATCCGGACAAATCCGTCCTCACCGCATGGGGTGCGTTCGGCGAGAAGACCATGTACGGCAAGACCGTCACCGGTGTTATCCGCTCCACATTCCTGGTCGACGAAAAAGGCAAAATCGAAGTGGCGCAGTACAACGTCCGTGCGACCGGCCACGTCGCAAAACTTCGTCGCGACCTGTCGGTGTAGGCCTGCTGCTCGAACCAGCGCACGACCGGTTCGCAGCCGATCCGGACCAAACCAGATCGATTTGCGCCCAACGGGTTTCGTCCAAGTCGAATGCGCATAAAACGAAAGGTCCGGAGCCGCGGGGGCACCGGACCTCTCGAAGGTTTTCGCCTAAGTGGGCTGCAACTGCTGAGCCGCCCACTGCATGAGCATGCGGAAGTGGTTGTCCCACCAGTGGTAGAACTCGGGACTGAAGGCCGGCGGCGGCGGAGCCTCACCCGGGAAGAGCATGGCGGCGTTCGGAGCACCAACCTTGGTGGTCGGCCCCGGGATTCCGGTGCCGGGGAACTGCTGAGGCGATCCGGCCGCGTCATTTCCGTGCTCGAGTGCATCCGGAGCGAACAATACGGGTGGCAGCGCACCCCAGTGTTCGTTGTACTGGGGAAGGTTGTCCAGATCGAGGTCGGCCACCGACCAGTCGGAGGTGGATCCAGCAGGCGTGGGCTGTCGTGCCTCCGGACGATCGAACGGGTTGATATCCGGATGTACCGAGGAGCCCGCGGTGGAGCCACTCGCCGATCCGGTGCCACCGTCGACCACGCGGGTATCCGCGGTGACCCGCGCGTCCGCGATGACCGCGCCTGTACCCCGCACCGTCACGTATGTGCCACCAGCGACCAGTCCGCCCGCCAATACGCTGGCCGCGGCGAACAGCGCCGTGTGGCCGCGCGTGCTCCGCACCCGCTCGACCGGCTCGCGTACACCCGTCACATCGCTCATGGCGAACAGCGCGGCACCGACCGCCGAGGCGAAGGTGGCGATCTTGCACGGCAGCACCGGCGCGCCGAAGCCATCCATCGCCGTGGCCACCACCGGGCCGCCCGCGGCCGAGCCGATCAGTACCACCGCATCCGGCCGGACCATGGCCGCCTCGAATTGATCCCAGGCCTTCGACACCGCCTCGTCGAGTGCCTCGGCGGTCGCGACGCCGGTCTGGCTCGTCGCAGCCAGCACCCGGCTGCGCTTGCCGTCGATCAGGGTGAACGCCTGATGCCCCGCGACGACCTCGCAGATGAGCAGGTCGTCGAATTCATCGAGCCAGGTCATGCCCCCTGCCACACTCAGATGTGCCGCCTTGGCCGACACCAGCGAGGCGGTATGCCACGGACCGGATGCCAATTTGGTGACGATGGCGCGCCGCTCGGCGGCATCGCGGTAGGTAACCGCCGCGCCCACGATCTCCCGCTTCGACTCCAACTCCGCGGCCAGTGTGTCCATCGCCGTCTGGACCGCGACCGCCAGGTCTGCCTTCGAGTCACCACGAGCTTTTACCACCCGCTGCAGCAGCACCCGCTCAGGTAGCTTCTCGCCGTCGGCGAGGGCCACCGCGTGAACGGCGCCGCGTTCGGTGGAAACGCCAAGTGTTACCGCAGATCGAGCTCCCACTGATCACGCCTTCCCAGTGCAATTGCCGTGCTCACGAGCTTGCCGAAACCCCTGAGCCCCTTGGATTCCCCGGCTCGAAACGTGCGCCGAGATGCACGCACGCTCGGTTATGTGTTCGGTGCCGATTCCGCCTTGGATGGGTGATGAAATGTGACCGTTCTTAACACGCAGATACCGTGCGCGTATCGCACCTGTGCTGATACCGCTAGCCTTGATACGTGGATGTACGCACGGAGGCCAGGTCGAAGCGACGACCGGACCCTGCGTTGGACATGCAGGACGACCCGCAGGAGCTCATGCCGCGGCGCAGGCCCACTCAGGAACGCAGTAAACGCAAGTTCGATGCCCTCTTGCAGGCGTCCCGGGAATTGCTCGTCGAGGTCGGGTTCGAATCGTTCACCTGTGAAGAGGTGGCGACACGGGCCGAGGTGCCGATCGGCACGCTGTATCAGTTCTTCGCCAATAAATACGTCATCGTCTGCGAGCTGAATCGCCAAGACCTGGTTGCGGTTTCCCAGGAACTCGCCGATTTCCACGGTGAAATCCCGTCATTGGACTGGTTGCGGCATATGAACCAGTTCGTCGACCACCTGGCGAATCTGTGGATGACCGATCCGTCCCGGCGCGAAGTATGGCTGGCGATGCAGTCGACCCCGTCCACCCGAGCCACCGGCGCGATCCATGAAAAGGAATTCGCCGAGCTCGTCTCGCAAATGCTGCGCCCGCTAACTCCCCGCACCCCTCGCGCGCGCCGCACCATGATGGCCGAAGTTCTGGTGCACGTCGTCTACTCGATGCTGAATTTCTCCGTCCAAGACGACCAGTCCAACACCGAAGCCGTCTCCGAACTCAAGCGCCTGATGGTCGCGTACCTCATGGTCGCCGAAAAGGAATCCCGAACCGCCA
This sequence comes from Nocardia sp. NPDC049707, assembly GCF_040674855.1. Taxonomy (NCBI): domain Bacteria; kingdom Bacillati; phylum Actinomycetota; class Actinomycetes; order Mycobacteriales; family Nocardiaceae; genus Nocardia; species Nocardia sp. NPDC049707. The sequence continues at coordinate 9,330 of NZ_JBFANN010000058.1, forward strand.
GCCAGCGCTAACCCTCGGCAACCCGTATTCGAGCCGGGCACCCTGTGTCCGAGGTGCCCGCCTCGAATAGAGGATGCCCGGTTCGGCTACTGCGCTTCGCGACCTTCGATCAGGTCGGCGAGTTCACCCGGATCCTCGAGGACGACCATGGCGGCGGCGGTGTCGCCGTCATGGGTCAGAGACAGGTGAACCCTTACGCGGGGCAGGAATTCGGCCGCGAGGCCGTGCAATTTGATGCTCGGGCGGCCCCAGGCGTCGTTGACCACCTCGATGAGGGGGTACGGGTTGTCGCCGATCTGCGGGCGGCGCGCGAAACGCGAAGACGCCCAGGCCTTCAGCACCGCCTCTTTGGCCGCCCAGCGCGCCGCGTAACTGCGGGCAGGGTCGGTGCCCTTGCTCTGGCAGTACCGCCGCTCACCGGCGGTGAAACTCTCCCGGAGCATGGTGGTTCCGGACCGTTGCAACTGTTCGGCGAACTCGGAGATGGTCACCAAGTCCAAGCCGATACCCAGGATGGTCAATGCGTCGCCGCTCCTCAGCCTTCGAGCCCAATGAAACTCCCGAACAAAAAGTGAGAGTGCGGCCGCCGCAGCGACCGCACTCTGCACGGTAGTGGCCGAAGCCGCTATGCCATAGAGCCACCGGCGTCGAGTCGCCCGAGAATCACTGCCCCGGTGCCGCAACCCGCGCCGTCGGCCCGGTAGGTGCCGTTACCGGACAAGCGAGCCTCCGTCGAGAGCAGCACGTCGGCCTCCAGCTGCCGCTTCTGCTCCGACGGCGTGCCATCGGCGCCCAGGCGCCGATCCGCGGGCCGCTCGTACAGCGGGGCACCGCCGCACATGGCCTCGGTGAACCGCTGCCGTCCGGCGAGCTGACGCTCCTGCGCCCGGCGCTGGTACTCCTCGCGCCGTCCCGGCTCGATCGCCTGGATGAACGCCTCCGAATGCACCACCGCGAGCAGACCCGAGACGTGGCCGAAGCCCAGCGAGGTCAGCAGACCAGCCTTGAGCGGGAACCGCTCACCGAAACGCAGCGGTTCGCGCGCCCAGACCAGATGCGGGTAGGCCTGCATCTTGTCGTCGACGCAGTCCAGACTCCGATTCGGCGGCACGACACCGTTTTCCAGCACCTGGCACAGACCGATGAGCTGGAAGGCGGCCGCACCGCCCTTGGCATGTCCGGTCAGGCTCTTCTGCGAAACCACGAACAGCGGGGCGCCTTCGGAGCGTCCGATGGCCGTTGCCAACCGTTCGTGCAGTTCGGACTCGTTCGGATCATTGGCCGCGGTCGAGGTGTCGTGCTTGGAGATGACCGCGATATCGTCCGGCGCCACACCGAGTTTGCTCAGTTCGGCGACGAACTTGGATTCGCGACCGCCTCGGCCCGCACCGAGCGCGCCGAGGCCGGGCGCCGGGATGGAGGTGTGCACGCCGTCGGCGAAGGACTGCGCGAAGGCGACCACACCGAGCACCGGCAGGCCCATCTCCACCGCCACGTCGCCCCGGGCGAGCAGTACGGTGCCGCCACCCTGCGATTCCACGAAGCCGCCGCGACGGCGGTCGTTGGCGCGGGAGAAGTAGCGGTCGCTGATGCCCTTGGCGCTCATGGCCGCCGAATCCGCGGTGGCCGACATATCACCGAAGCCGACGATGCCCTCGATACCGAGATCGTCGAAGCCACCGGCGACCACCAATTCGGCCTTGCCCAAACGGATCTTGTCGACCCCCTCCTCGACCGACACCGCGGCCGTCGCACAGGCCGCCACCGGATGCACCATCGCGCCGTAGCTGCCGACGTAGGACTGCACCACATGCGCGAGCGCGACGTTCGGCAGCGCCTCCTGCAGGATGTCGTTCGGGCGCGACTCGCCGAGCAGGTTGTCGATGTAGAGCGAGCGCATCGCGGACATACCGCCCATACCGGTGCCCTGGGTGTTGGCGACCAGACTCGGGTGCACCCAGCTCATCAGCTCGGCCGGGCTGAACCCGGAGCTGATGAACGCGTCGACGGTGCAGACGATATTCCACAGCGCGACCCGGTCCACCGAGGCCACCATATCGGCGGAGATGCCCCAGATGGTGGGATCCCAGCCGGTCGGGATCTGACCGCCGACGATGCGCGACAGCTTGGCCTTGCGCGGCACCCGGATCTCGGTGCCCGCCTTGCGGATCACCTGCCAGTCACCGGAATCGGCGACCGGCATGATCACCGTGTGCTCCGGATCCGAGGCGTAGAAGGCACGCGCCTCCGCCTCGCCGCCGACCGTGAAGGTCAGATCCTGGTCCAGGAAGACCGAGGTCATCAGCGGTGCGGCATTGTCGATCATGGCGCCGTCGTCCTCGTAGCGGCGCACACCGCAGCGCGCGACGACCGCGTCATGGTACTTCTCGGCCAGCTCGTGTTCGGGGACGTAGTCACCGGATTCGCTGTCATACCAGCCGGGCTTGGGATCGTTCTCCCAGGCCACCATGCCGGTGGTCCAGGCGAGTTCGAGCACGCCAGCGGCCGAGAGTTCGTCGGAGACCTCCATCTCGAACCGGGTGCGCGCCGAACCGTACGGGCCGAGCTCGCCGGCACCGACAATGACGACCATGTCGGCGAGATCGGCGGTGACCGAACCCCATTCGGGCACCGGCAGTACCGAGCTCATGGTCGGCGGTGCGGGCAGGGCCGAAATCGTCGCCACCGCAACGGGTTCCTCGGTCTCGGGCGACGCCTCCTCCTGAGCCTGCTTGGCCAGTGCGGGCAGATCTAGCTTGACCCTGGCGAGTCCGCCGGTCAGGTCGATCTGCTGCGGTCCGGTCGCGGTCACCTGACGGGCCCGCGAGGTGCACCACTTGAGCAGCTCATCGGCCATCTCGGCGGTGGACCAGGTGTGCACACCGGCCTTCTCGACCGCACTCACCATCGGATCGTTGTGGCCCATGAGCCCGGTGCCGCGCACCCAGCCGATCAAGGCGTGTACCAGGGTGACCCGACTAGACCACGACTTCTCGGCCCGCCATTTGCCGACCACCGCGTCGAGTGCGGCCTTGGACTCACCGTAGGCGCCGTCGCCGCCGAACATGCCGCGGTTGGGCGAACCCGGAAGCACCACATGCAGTTTCGCGTCGACATCATGATCGGCGCCGATCCTGGACAGCCCGCCGATGAGCCGCTCGACCGACCAGAGCAGCACCCGCATCTCCATTTCGGCACGGGCGCCGGCGTCGGCGAGATCACCGGCGACCCGCGGCGCCGCGAACGGCAGCAGCAGGGTCGGGGTCATCGCGTCCTTGATCTTGACCTTGGCACCGCCCGCATTGTCGACCTGCTCGCTGCCAACCCAGTCGATCAGCGCGTCGACATCCTGATAGGACGCCATATTCGCGGACACGACCCAGAGCGCGGCGCCGTGGCGCGCGTTCTCGCGGTAGAGCTTGCGGTAGAAGCCGAGCCGCTCGTCGTTGAGGCTCGACGTGGTGACCACGACCGTGGCACCGCCGCCGAGCAGACGACCGGCGGCCGCCGCCGCGATGGAACCCTTACTGGCACCGGTGATCACGGCGATATCCGAGGACCACAGGCCGATCTCTTCGGTGTCGAGCGCCGCATCGGCGATGCGCTCGTACCGTCCGGCGAGCACCGAGCGGGCCTCGTGCTTGGCCTTCTCGCGCCACCAGTTGGCCTGTGCCGCAACGGCCGCACCGGCACCGCGGAAGCCCTCCACCGACTCCTCGTCGGAGCCGATGTCATCGAGCAGCCAGAGCTTGGCCAGATCCTCGCGTGCGGTCGCCCAGCGGTCGTCGATCAGCACCGCCTTGCGGGCATCGAAGGCGGGCGCGACCAAACGCGGCCAGTCCGAACCCAATTCGGTCGAGACCAGATCGACCAGGCTGTCGTCGGTGGCCTCCGGCGCGGAGGCCTGCTCGGTCAGGCCGAGTTGTTCGAGCACCACACGGGCGGCCGTGGCGAGCACGCCGTCGCGACCGGTGATCTGTTCGGTGAACTCACCCAGCGCCGCGGCGTCCACGGTGGCACCACCACCGCCGCCCGTGCTCGGCAGCGATACCGCGATACCGCGACGGGCCGCGACGGCCTGCACGGCTGCGTCGATGGCCGCATCGACCGACGCGGCGTCGCTCACACCGGCGACCAGCCCGCCGAGGTCGCCACCGCGCACGCTGACGCCTTCGCGGGTGCCGAGCGAAACCTCGGCGGTGACGTGGTGGGCCCAGCCGTCGCCCAGCTCCCAGACCTTCTTGACCCGCTCCGCGATCGCGGCGGGCCGCTTACCGGACGGGCCGAAGACCTTGCGCAGGTGATCGCCGATGGCATCGGAGAGCACCGAACCAAAAGGCTTGTAGGTGCGGGCAAGTCGCTCGACCGTGGCCGAGAGCGCACCCATATCGGCGTCGGCCGCACCGTCGATCGCGCCGAGCGACAGCTCGGCGCCGAGGTCGACGAGCAGCTGATTGCGCCGCGACGAGACACCGTCGCAGAGTCCCTCGATGGTGTCGACCGGGCCGATCTGATCCAGCCGCAGCTTGGTCCACAGCGCGATGAGTACCCGGGTGGCGTCGGCGGCGGTGAACGCGATGTCCTCCGGGCGCGGACCACCCGAGCTCGCGACCGGGGCCGCTACTGGCGTCGCCGCTACCGGCGTCGCCGCCGAAGCGGTTTCGACCGGCTCGTCGGCGGGTTCGTCGACCGGCGCGGGATCGGTATCGGTCGAGTAGACGATGGCGGCCTCGCGCTCGATATTCAGCACCTCGACGGTGACCGTGCCGAAGGCGGGCAGCTTCAGCGTCTGGCTGGCCATATTCGCCACGGTCGGCGTCACACCCAAACCGATTTCGACGAAACGCTCCACCCCGAGTCCGCCGTTGGCGGCATCGGTGAACAGCAGGTCCTGGGTCTCGATCCAGCGCACCGGGCTGGCGAACTGCCAGGCCAGCAGCTCGATCAGCACCACACGGCACAGCTCGGCCGGGCGTGCGGTCCAGTCGTCGAAGTCAGCGAGCACGGCGGCCAGCGGCTCCGAGGGCACCAGATCGGCGATCTCCTGGATGAAGGCGCGCTCCAGCGAGAACGGCTTGGGCACCAAGTTCGGGATGTAGCGTCCGAGCAGGATTTCCGGGTGCAGGTCCACTGGCAGCAGCTGTTCGAGCTTGCCCCGGAACTCCGGCACACCCGCGCGCAGCACGGTGGAGTGGAACGGCACATCGATGCCGGGGACCAGGATGAACGCCCGCTTACCGCCGAATTCCGAACGGCGGCGGTCGATTTCGGTCTCCAGCGCCTCGAGGCCCTTGACCGTGCCCGCGATCGCGTACTGCGAACCGCGCAGGTTCAGGTTGACGACCTCGAGGAATTCCCCGACGCTCGCGCCGACACCGGAGACGAAGTCGATGACCTCGTCATCGGGCAGCCCGATCTGCGACGGCCGGATGGCGGCCATCCGATAATCGCTGCGGCCCTCCGCATCCCGGGGCACCAGCTCGTGCATGGCGGAGCCGCGCTGGAAGACGACCTCCAGCACCGCCTCCAGCGGCAGCACACCGGCAACAGCCGCGAGCGCGTTGTATTCACCGACCGAATGTCCGGCCAGCATGGCGCCCTCGACGTAAGCACCGGCCTCGCGCAGCTCGGCGACCTGGGCCACACCGAGCACCGCCATGGCGACCTGGGTGAACTGGGTCAGGTGCAGCACACCGTCCGGGTGCCGGTGTTCGACACCGCGCGCCTTGAGGTAGGTCGGGTTGTCCCGGACCACGGCCAGGATCGAAAAGCCCAGGGCCGCACGAGTGTGCTTATCGGCGCGCTCCCAGATCTCCTTGGCCGCCTTGGAGCGGGCGCGGGCGTCCAGACCCATACCCTTGCGCTGAATGCCCTGGCCCGGGAACGCGTAGACGGTCTTCGGGGCGGCGGTACGACCGGTCGCGGTCATCACCAGATCCCCGTCGGTGCGGCAGGAGACCTCCACGATCTCGCTGCCCGCGTCGACCGCGATCCGCTCGACGCGCACGTCGATCTGCGCACCCGGACGAACCATGCCCAGGAAGCGGGTCGTCCAGGCCGTCAAAGTCCGCGCCGGAGCGGAGCTTTCGGGATCCACCGCGGACACCGCGTGCTGCGCGGCGGCCGAAAGCCACATGCCGTGCACGATCGGGCTGCCGAGTCCGGCCAACTTGGCGGCCGAATCGCTGGTGTGGATGGGGTTGTAGTCGCCGGATACCGCGGCGAAGGCACGCATGGTGCGCGGCGCCAGGATGGTGACATCACGACGGCGCCGACGCGGGGTGTCGGTGGCCGCATCGGAGACCACACCGGCCGCGCGCGGCGGATCGGTCAGCTCACCCGCGCCGTTGCGGCCGCGGATGGCGAAGCGTTCGGTCAGCGTCGCCAGCGGGACAACGTCGAGCCCCTGATCGCGCATCTCACCGACGGTCACCCGCACCTCGACCACGCGTCCGAGGTCGGTGTCGACAACCTCACCCGATTCGGCGCGGACCACGAGAATGCTGGTGTCCTGCGGCAGATCGCGCTCGAGCGCGATCTGGTGATCGAGATGGACCAGATCCAGCATGCCCTCGATGACACTGTCGCCATCGGCGCTGCGCGCGGCGCCGAGCACCGCGAAGACGGCGGGCCAGCACGCGCCGACCAGCACATCGGGCACGGTGCGCCCGAGCGTGCTCAGGGAACCGGGCAGGCCCGAACCGGTGACGCCCGCGTGGTCGGCGATGAGGTCCGGGGTCCAGGCGAGGTTGAGGTGTGCGACGGTGCCCTTCACCTCCGGCAGCGCCTGGCCCGCGGCGACCGCGAGCAGTGCGGACATGGCGGTGTCGGCATCGGTTTCGGTGATGACCGGCGCGCCGCCGTTGTACAGGGAGGTCGGCACGGTGATGCGCAAGCGGATGCGCACTGCGTCACCGCCGAACAGCGGCACCGTGAGCTCGACGTAGGCGTGATCGGTGTCCGGGCCGGTGGTTTCGGTGATCGTCGCACCGGTCGGCGGATGTACGGCACCCTTGTCGTCGACGGTCCATTCGGCGACGTCGCCGAGGCGGTGGATCGGGTTGACCGTGGTGCGGCCGGACCATTCGACATCCGGCGCGGCCAGCACCGTATCGATCGGTCCCTCGGTGACACCGGCGCCGCGGCGCGCGTCGACCGCGACCGGTGCCACGCCGGCTCGGACGAGCGAGTGGGCCGTGTCCTGTTCGAAGCGATCGAGCAATTCGCCGACCGGCTCGTCGACGCGGGTGATACCGGCGACCGCGACCGTTCCTGGAATGATGCAGACCTGATCGGCCGAGTAGCGCGGATCATGCGCCTGCCACAGCGAATCCGAACGCCACCAGCGGCGTACATCGCCGTCCACCACGGGCACGAAGTTGACCGGCTTACCCGGGGTCTTGCACAGGCTGACGAAGAATGGCACATCCGCCGGGTGCAGCAGGGTCTGCTCGGCCGCGGGGTACTGCCGCTTCAGCGTGCACAGCGCGTCGACCGGGTTCTCGAAGGCTTCGTCGGATTCGAACAGCGTCGGGATCTCGCCGCGGTCGGCCGGATGCAGCCGAGATTCGGTACGGCGCATCATCTCCGCGAACCGCTCACGCCAAGTGATGTCGAGCCAGACCGAGCGGGTGGCATCCAGGATGGCGTCGCCGAGGTCGCTGCCGCAGTCGAAGTCCTTGCGGCGGTCCAAGCCGACGGCCAGCTCGACATAGCGTTCCAGCCACTCGAGGTAGGTCATGGTGGCGACATCGCCGAAATACGGCTTGGCCGTGATATTCAGCGCAGCGATGATCTCGTCGCGCCGCTCGGCGACCGCGCCGGCGTCACCGGCGACCTCGTCGAGCAGACGGCCGGTGCGCGAGGCCGCATTGTCGATCTCGTGGATATCGGCACCCAATTGGCTACGGCCGGAAGCCATTCCGCCGGTCGCGGTGCCCGCACCGACCCAGTCCGGAGTGCCAGGGGTGTCGACGAGCAGCTGTTTGACCTCGGGTGCGGTGGTGGCCTCGAGTGTCGCCATGGCGGCGGTGCCGACCAGCACGCCATCCAACGGCATCACCGGATAGCCGTGCGGCACAGCCCATTCACCGGTCAAGTATTCGGTCGCGCGCTCCGGGGTGCCGATGCCGCCGCCGACGCAGACCACCACATTGGCGCGGTTGCGCAGCTCGGCGTAGGTCTCCAGCAGCAGGTCGTCCAGGTCCTCCCAGGAGTGGTGCCCACCGGCCCGGCCGCCCTCGATATGCATGATCACCGGGTAGTTCGGCACCTCGTCGGCGATACGCAGCACCGCGCGGATCTGGGCGACGGTACCCGGCTTGAACGCCACATGTGTGATGCCGACCTCGGTCAGCTCCGCGATCAGCGCGACGGCCTCTTCCAGCTCCGGGATGCCCGCGGTGACGACGACACCGTCGAACGGCGCGCCCGCCACACGGGCCTTCTGCACCAGACGCTTACCGCCGAGTTGCAGCTTCCACAGGTACGGATCGAGGAACAGCGAGTTGAACTGCACCGCGCGGCCCGGATGCAGCAGCGTCTTCAGCTCGGCCACCCGGTCGGCGAAGATCTGCTCGGTAACCTGACCACCACCGGCCAGCTCCGCCCAGTGGCCCGCATTTGCCGCCGCGGCAACGATCTTCGCGTCGACGGTGGTCGGGGTCATCCCGGCAAGCAGGATCGGCGAGCGCCCCGTGAGCTTGGTGAACGCGGTCTCGACCACGACGCGTCCGCTCGGCAGGCGCACCGGGCGCGGCGCGAAGGCCGACCACGGCTTGGCCACCTCGGGCGCGGCACCTGGGGTCAGCAGGCTGCGCTGGCCCGCACGGGTCGCGGCCGCCAGGATGCCGACGCCGGTGCCCTTGAGCGAGCCGCTGGTGAGCCGGCTGAGCAGATCGCCCGGGCCCAGATCGAGAATCCACTGCGCGCCGGCGGCGACGACGCCGTCGACCTCCTCCACCCAGTCGATCGGGTCGACGAGGATCTCCTTCGCCAGCGAACCCGCAAGCTCCGCATCCAGACCGCACTGGGACGCCCAACCGCTGACGATGTCGACCGTGTCGGCGAGCGCGGGGTGATGGAAGGCGACATCGACGGCCAGATCCTCGAAGACCGGCGCGAACACCGCACCACCGCGCGACTTCGCATCGCGCTCGCGGGTCTGCGCGTCATGGATCTGGGCGCAACGCTGACGCACCCGCTCCAGCTGGGTCGGCGTGCCGGAAAGCACCACGCGCCGACGACCGTTGCGAATCGAAACCACCGCGGCCGCGGCCGGGTCGACGCCCGCGGACACCTCGGCCACCACCGTGCGCAGCTGCTCGGGGTCGATGTTGGACACCGCAACCATCGACGAATGCTCGCCCACCGGCATCAGACCGCGTCGGCGGGCGACCAAACCGGCTGCGGCACCGATCATTTGGGCGATGGCGAGCAATTCGGCGTCGCGCTGTCCACCGGCCTGCACCGAGGTCGCGGCGAGGCGACCCTGCGAATGCCCGACGACCGCGACCGGCGCGTGCTCGTTCGCGTCCAGACCCTGCAACCGCAGTGCGCGCACGGCGGCCACCTGCGTCAGGAATACGCCGGGCATCGAGACCGCGGCCGACCGGAGCACCTGCTCCGACGGCGCTGCGGAAACCTCTGCCTCGTCACCGTCGGCGAGTTCGTTCTCGAGCATCCAGCCGATCGGGTCGAAGCCGACCGGGCGCACGACAAGCAGTTGTGCCGCAACAGGTTCCAGCAGTGTCGCCGCTTCATTGACCAATGCGGTCAGCTCGGGCTCCAGCGCGGCATCGCGCCCGATCTCCTCCAACTCACCGAGCCAACGCGCACCCTGCCCACCGAAGGCCAGCGCGTAGGGCGTTTCGCCCAGCAGTCGATCCAGCAGCGGCGCCCTCGAATCCCCCTGCTGTGGCGCCCCAACCACTTTCGGGCTCTGTCCGGTTCCGGCCGCAGTGCTCTCATTGATCGTCAAGACGCTTCGACTTCCTTCTCCTGGCGACATGCCGTCGAGACACGCCGCTCCCTCGGTGCGCAGGTGTTCCTCACCAATGAGCCCTGATGACCGCAAGGATTCCAGAAAATCATGAGGAAATCCTCACGTTTGCTCCCCCACCGTCGGCTTACCGCCGAGTATTTCCGTACATCCGTACCAGAATGCTCAGAAACATGACTCGCCCTCATGTTTAAACCCGCTGGTCTGCCGGGTTACCAATGCGTACGAAACATGAGAACTCCTCATGTTGACCGTTATATAATTGTTATAATCCCAGGTGGGGTTACCGGTGAGTACGACATGCCCGGGGTGCGCTTCGCGATCTCGGTCAGGCCCGGTAGAGTTTGGACGGTCGTACCATCAAGCGCGAGTGGCGAAATTGGCAGACGCGCCAGATTTAGGTTCTGGTGTCCACGGACGTAGGGGTTCAAGTCCCCTCTCGCGCACTACTCGAGCACGTATTTGCATCAAATTTGATGCAAATACGTGCTCGATCACCTCCTCGCACACGTTCCTCCTCTCTCGAGCCGTCGGACCTGGCCCAGATGCGACAGCAACGCCGCTCGCGGCACACAGTTCCGTCACCGGTGACTCATCTGCGTGCGCGAGTAGAAGTTCGCTCGCCCCTCCGACACACGGCAACGGCACAACTGAGACGGACGCGTGTGCGAGCGATCCCTCGCACACCCGGCGGGACACGTGTCTTCGAGGGATTGACAGTCCGTTTGGCGACTACGCTTGTTGAGCGCCTGTTCGTCTCGGCCGGCGCCGCAGAGACGTGTCGCAGGAGGGTTGGGGCGTTAGATGACGGGGATGCCCGCAAAGATCGACCGATACACCGTGGACCGGGAACTGGGGTCGGGAGGGATGGGCGAGGTCTATCTCGCGCATTCACCGGGCGGTGATCAGGTGGCGGTGAAACTGATTCGCAGCGACAAACACGACCCCGAGACCCGCGCGCGTTTCGAGCGCGAGGCCCTGATCGCGCGGACGGTGATCGGCACCGGCAGGGTCGCGCGGTTCTTGAACGCGGATCCTTTCGCGGAGCGCCCGTGGATGGCCATGGAATACGTTCCCGGTCGGACGCTGCTGACATGTATCGATGCCGATGGTGTGCTGCCCTCGCTGTTCGTCGCGAGTCTCGGTGTGTTGCTCGCCGAAGGTTTGGAGGCTGTGCACGCGGCCAAGTTGCTGCATCGCGATCTGAAACCACAGAACGTGATCATGGGCCGGGACGGCCCCATGATCATCGATTTCGGGCTGGGAGCGTTTCTGGACGGGGACTCCGAATCGTTGTCACGCAGCGGAATGGTGGTCGGCACGATTCGCTGTATGCCACCGGAGCAGGCCCGCGGCAGCTCCGAGCTGACGACTGCCGCTGACGTGTATGCACTGGGCGCGGTGCTGTTATATGCGGCGGCCCGGAAGTTCCCCTACGACGGAATCGGGTGGAACGCTGTTCTCGCGCAGGTCACCAATCCCGATATCGGACCGGACCTGCACGGCGTCCCCGAAGACCTGGTTCCGTTGATCGCTTCCATGCTCGCCTTCGAGCCGCGGGATCGGCCGACGCTCAACGATATCGCGGGCAGCTGTATCTCTCTGATGGAATCCGCAGGCCGGACTCCGGTCGGCATGCGGCACGCGTTGATTGCCAGGACCACCTCGGGCGGGACATCGGAAGCCGCTGAGGAGCCGCCACCGGCGCTGATCGAAAGCCGGGACGAGATCGGGAACCACGAGCGCTCACCACTGGACGAAGGACCGGAGGATGCCGAATCCGATGAGTCGGCACCGGCCGAGTTGCCGACCCCGGACACCGGCAAGAAAGAGCGCCGTGAGGTCACTGGACCGCGAGGCCAACGGCCGGCCTCCAGCATCTCCGAGGCGAAGCTGGTAGCGGACGAACTACGTGCGCAATACGCGATGAGCGCGGTGCTGTAGGACAGTGGATGGTTGGCGTGCTGCCCTCGAACCCGGGTAGGCGCCCGATTGGGTCAGGATCTGGTGTGGCGGACGGAGAGTCGGAGCAGATGGTGGGCGTCGAAGCGGGAGCGGCGGATGGGCAGCGTGCAGTCGTCGAGAGTAGAGCCGCTGCCGGAGTCCCGAGTCAGGAAGCCCTTCAGGGTGGTTATGCTCCGGGCGCTCAGGTCTTGATTCGCGATGAGCTGTGGCTGGTCCGCAAGTGCACCGCCACCGCCCACGATGGCTGGATGCTGGAAGTCAGCGGTATGTCCCCGTTCGTTCGTGACACCGATGCGATCTTCTACGACGGCATCGACACAGTGCGGAAGCTGGACCCCCGGAAAACCGAACTGGTAGCCGATGATTCCCCGAATCACCGCCGGGGCCGGTTGTTCCTGGAGGCCATACTACGCAAAACGCATCTGCCGCAAACCGAGCACGGGCTCGCGCTGGTCGGGAACTTCCTGATGGACGATCAGGTTCATCAGCTGCGTCCGGCCGAGCTGGCGTTGTCGATGAAGAATCCGCAGCCGCGCCTGCTGATTGCCGATGTGGTGGGTCTGGGTAAGACGCTCGAGATCGGTGTGCTGCTCGGGGAGCTGATCCGGCGGGGCCGGGGTGAGCGGATCCTGGTGGTCACCCCGCAGCATGTGCTCGAACAGTTCCAGCGGGAGCTGTGGACGCGGTTCGGGATTCCGTTGGTGCGCCTGGATTCGACCGGTATTCAGCGAGTGCAGCAGGAGATTCCGGCCGGCCGAAATCCGTTCGCCTACTTCAAGCGCGTGATCATCTCCGTGGACACCCTAAAAAGCGATGTCTACGTGCATCATCTGGAACACACCGACTGGGATGCGGTTGTCATCGACGAATCGCATAATCTGATGAACCGGGGCACAAAGAACAATGCGCTGGCCCGCCTGTTGTCCCGCCGAACCGATGCCCTGATCCTGGCGTCGGCCACCCCGCACAACGGTGACATGGCGTCATTCGCGGAGCTGGTCCGGATGCTGGACGAAGCGGCAATCGCCGACCCGAACCACTACGACGTAGCCGATCTCACGCACCTGTATATCCGGCGCACGAAAACTTCCCGCGAGGTGCGCGAATCCATCAAGGACGAGAAGTGGCGCGACCGTGGCCCATCGAAACCGATCGAGGCGGGGGCCACCGAGAAAGAGCTGGCGGTATTCGCCGAGCTGGCCACCTGTTGGATTCCCGCGGATCCGGACACGCCCTCGGTCAGCCGGCATCAGCTTGTTCCGTGGCGATTGTTCAAGTCGTTCTTGTCCTCGCACAAGGCATTGCTTGCAACGATCAAGACCAGGCTCGACACTCTCGGCAAGTCCGCAAGTGATGACCCGGCCGCTGGTATGCGAAGGCAGACCGAGCGAACAGCGCTACTGGCGATGCAGCAGTTGGCCGCGCAGATCGAAGACCCGGACTCGGCCAAACTGCAGGCGCTCATCGGCGAATTGCGCACGATGGGCATCGGTCCCGGCTCGGAGGCCCGTGTGGTGGTGTTCTCCGAAAGCGTCCCTACCTTGACCTGGCTCGCCGACACCGTCCCGGCCGCACTCGGTTTCCACAGCGGTGCGATCCATGACGAGAAGAAGCCATGGCTGCGTTTCGGCGGCGCGGTGCAGGTCATGCACGGCGAAGCCAACACCGATGAAGAACAACGCAAACTGGTCGAACAGTTCGGGCTACGCGACGACCCGGTACGGATCCTGTTCACCGGGGACGTGGCCTCCGAGGGCGTGAACCTGCACCAGCAGTGTCACCTGCTGATCCACTACGACCTGCCCTGGTCGCTGATTCGCATCGAACAGCGCAACGGCCGGATCGACCGATACGGACAACAGGAACCACCCGAATTCCGCGCGCTGATCCTCACCAGCGACATACCGTGGCGAACCGACCCGGAAACCGGGCAGCCCCGCACCCTCGACGACCGGCTCGTCGGCGAGAAAGTCCTCGCCCGTGAGGCCGAAGCCCACAAACTCGAAGGCTCCGCCGAGGCGGTGACCGGCCTATATCGCGCCAAGGACGAGGAAGAACGGCTCACCAAGGACCTGATCGCGGGCCGCACCGTCGAGCAGTCTTTCGAACAATCCCGCAGCAGCGGATCCGATTTCCTTGCCGACCTGCTGGGCCAGGTCGGCACGGTTGCTGAACATTCGGACGTGGCGCGCGCGGATGTGCCAGCCCTGTTTCCCTCCACCGCAGACTATTTCGACGAGGCGCTGCGTCAGGTCTGTCACCCGAATCCCGAGGACCAGCTGTCCCTGCGCCGCGAAGAGGACGGCACCATCGCCTTCGAACCACCCCGGGACCTGTTGTACCGGCTGAAAGCACTGCCGAAATCGTATCTGGACGAGCAGCGGATCATGCCGCGCAAGGACGAACCGGCGCGGATGCGGATCACCTTCGCCAAGCAGCTCGCCGACAAACGGCTGCAGGTCGCGCGGGAAACCCGGAAAAGCCAGTGGCCCAATGTTTCCTATGCGACCGATATTCACCCGGTGCTGGATTGGGTCACCGATAAAGTGCTGGTCGAGATCGGCAGGCACAAGGCGCCCGTACTCGCCGCGAGCGTCGACAGCCCGACCTTTCTGGTCCAGGGTGTTTACTCCAACGCCCTGGGCAAACCCACCATCGTCGAATGGATGGCGGTATCCGGCCTGGCCGGCGATCCCGCGGTCGAGAAACTGACCACCGAATTCCTGGAACGTGCCGGTGTCGGACCAGGGATGCCCGGCCGCGCGGCACCCCATGATCAGCAGGCACTCAGCGAGCTGGTACCGGCCGCGATCGATGCTGCCGAACACCACCTGATCGGCCTGGAAGCCGAGTACCGCAAGCAGATCGAGGCGACTCTCGCTCCCTACCGGCAGCGCGTCACCGGATGGCGTCAGCTGGCTTTGTTCGCCAGCGCACGCCCCCGGGAAGCCGAACTCGACCGCACCGCCGACCGGCTGCTGCGCCTGGCCGCCGCCCTGGAAACCGCCAGCGCGCCGATGCTGCGGCTGCTGGCCGTCCTCGAACCGCAGACCGCCGCCGAAAGAGATACCACGCGATGAGCACGGATTTCGATTCCTTTACCAACCGCGGCGAATACTTCTCGGCCCACTACTTCGCCGAACAACTCGGCCCTGACCTCAAAAAGCAGGTGTTCAACTCCTGGGCGATACAGGAAGGCGACGAACTCGACCCGCGGAATACCCCCCGCGAACGGGTCCGCACCCTGCGCGCCCAGTACCTCGGCGAGGAACGTCGCGGCTACTTCGCAGCGGCCGCGCACGCCGACAGCGACAGCGAATCGCGCATCAACACCTACGGCAATCCCGAATGGGTCAAGAAGCTCGCCGAATGGCATCAGCTGATCCTGCGCGCTCTCGGATACGGGGACAAAGACACCACCGCGGACCTGACCGCTCACCGAGCCGGGCGCGACCATCGCGTGTCCGTCGCCTACCACGACGCCGGCATTATCGCCGTGGACTGCGGCTGGTCAACCGACACTGATGCCGCGCTCAACACCGACGGCGCCGGCCGACTGCTCACTGCCTTCCATATCGGCGCGAGCGAGACGTACGAGACCGGCCCGGCTCTGGCATCCTGGCTTTTCCAGAGCGAACTGGACGGAGCGGGCGGACCGCGACCCCGTTTCATCCTCCTGCTGTGCGGCGGTGTACTCGTCCTGGCAGACCGGCACACCTGGAACGAAGGCCGCTATCTGTCTGTAAGTCTCGATACCGCACTCGAACGCAACGACCGGACCCAGCAGGGCGAGCTGGCCACCATCGCCGCCCTGCTCTGCCAGGACACACTCCACCCTGGCGACAACCAGACCGGCTCGGTCCTCGACACCCTGCTCGAAGCATCCGCCACCAACGCCGCCGGTGTCTCCACCGATCTGCGCTACGGCCTGCAGCGTTCCGTCGAGATCATCGCCAACGAAGTACTGCGCCGGATGGCCGAACCCGGCAACAACGTCACCCCCGCCGACATCGAAAGCCCCGCTATCCCGTTCGCCCGCGAACTAACGCGGGAAACCCTCCGATACCTGTACCGAATCCTGTTCCTGCTGTACGCCGAAGCCCGGCCCGAACTCGGTATCCTGCCCGCCGATGACGGCTCCTACGAGGCCGGGTATTCGATGTCCCGGCTGCGTGAACTCGTCGCCCGCAGCGAAGAACTCGTCGAAGAGGAAGCCAAGAACAGCTTCCACCTCTACAAATCCCTCGACATCCTGTTCACCAAGGTCAATAAAGGGCACCGCGAATACGGCACCGAACCCGATGACGACCAGCCGGGCGACGACCCCGAAACCCGCAAGGAGAAACAAGCCCGGCGCAGCGAAGACCGTGGCCTGCGCTTCGAACCGCTGCGCAGCGAACTGTTCGAACCCGGAGCCATCCGGCTCATCGGCCGCACCGTTCCCGACCCGCGCTGCGACGACGACCTCGAACCCCGCCACCTCGACCTCCGGCTCCGCAACGAAGCCCTGCACGAAGTACTGCGGCTGCTCACCATGAAAAAGGGCAAACGCGGTGAGCGCGGCGGCTTCATCTCCTACCGCAACCTCGGCATCAACCAGCTCGGCGCCGTCTACGAAGGATTGATGTCATACACCGGCATCGTCGCCGTTGAAGAATTGTGCGAGGTCGCCAAGAGCGGCGACTCAGAACAGGGATCGTGGCTCATCCCGGCGCACAACCAGAAGGAGTATCCCGACAGCACCCTCGTCCACTACAAAGACGACGACGCCCGAAAAGGGCTGCGGGGTGTGAAGAAATACCGGAAGGGCGAATTCGTCTACCGGCTTGCCGGCCGCGACCGGCAGACCTCGGCCTCCTATTACACACCCGAATCGCTGACCAAGGTCACCGTCGAACTCGCCCTGCGCTACCGCCTCGATCAGGAGAAGGACGACGACGGCACCACCATCAAAACCCGAGCCGCCGAACTGCTGAAGTTCAAGATCTGCGAACCGGCACTCGGGTCCGGCGCCTTCCTCAACGAAGCCATAAACCAGCTGGCCGACGAATACCTGCGGCGCCGCCAGGAAGAGCTCGGCACCAGCATCCCCACCGCCGACGCACTCACCGAGAAGCAGAAGGCGAAGGCGTATATCGCCCTGCACAACGCCTACGGTGTCGACCTGAATGCCACGGGTGTCGAACTGGCCGAAGTGTCGTTGTGGCTCAACACCATGCACCCCGGAATGCGGGCGCCTTGGTTCGGTCTCCACCTGCGTCGCGGCAACTCGCTCATCGGCGCCCGGCGTGCGGTGTTCGCCGGAGACGATGTGTCGAGCCCGGCCAAGGAATGGCTGAAGGCCAAGGGGGCGCTCGCTCCGGAAACCCTGCCGTTCGTGAAAGACGGGCAGCATCAAGAACTTCCGCATGAAGCCATCCACCAGTTCCTGCTGCCCGCCCCGGGTTGGGCGGCGGTCACCGGTGCCACGGAAGCCAAACAGCTCGCCGCCACCGAGATCGCACAATTGGCAGCCTGGAAACGGGGAATCCTGCAGCGGCCGAAACGCAGCACCGCGCATCTCGACAGGGACGGCACACCGAAAATCGATACGAAAACCGGTGACCCCAAAGCTGAAGCCCGCTCACAGTTCACCCGGCTCCGGGACCTCGCCCGCCGTGCTGAATTCCTCTGGTCCTCGGTGGTCAAACGCATGGAGATCTCCGAACGAGAGATCGCGCGCCGTATCGACGTCTGGCAAGCCGACCCGACCGACCCGGAATTCGCGTTCCTCCAGGACCCGGAACACCCGGCGCCGAAAGAGAAGGTCCTCGAAGACCTGTTCAACGCCGTCGATACACCCTATTGGCGACTGAAGACCGTGATGGATGCCTGGTGCGCCCTCTGGTTATGGCCCGCCGACAAAACCGGTCTGCTCGATGGAACCGATGGCGAATACACCGCTACGACCGCAATCCAAGACGTGGAAGACCTGCACGAGGTGCTCAACGGGCTTCCTGCAGCCGGAGAACCATCCGCACCGGAGCCCGTTACCGCAGAGACGAAGACTGCGAAGGAAGCGAAACCGCGATTCGTCGACATGCTCACCTTGTTCGCGGTCGACGGCGAACAGACATCCTTCGATGACTTCGATCCCGACGCCGACGGCGAACCATCTGTCATCCGCAAGCAGATCAGCCCAGCGAAATCCCAGAAGGCTCCGGCAAAACGGCCACAGCCCCAGCGCCGCCCGATCGTTCCCTTGACAGACCTCGACGACTGGATCGACTTCCTCGAGGCCATGCTCGGCCGGTCGGATGTACCCGAGGAAACACTGCTCGATACCTTCCAGACGCTGGATGAGCTGAAGGACTTCGAGACCACCCTCACCGGGTATATGCAGATGGACACCGGCAACCCCGAGGACCGGTTCCCGTGGCTGCGGCAAGTACGGGATATTGCGAAGGAGAAGGGGTTCCTGCACTGGGAGCTGGAATTCGCGCTCATCTTCGCCCGGAACGGCGGGTTCGACATTCAGGTGGGTAATCCGCCGTGGGTACGGCCGCGGTGGGACGAGTCGGCGGTGTTGGCAGAGTATGAGCCGTGGTTCAAGCTTCAGGACAATGCATCCGAACCGGAGAAAGAGCGCCGTCGAGCTGAGCTCCTGGAGGGTGTAGAAGTACGTAGATACACGCTGGCGGAATCGACCGATATCAGTGGGCAGGTGGCGATCTTCGGCTCGCCACAGATGTACCCATTACTGACCGGTACGCAACCGGATCTGTATCGGGCATTCATGATACAGGTGTGGGCGCATTCGGCGGGTGATGGCACAGCTGGAATGGTGCATCCGGACAGTCACTTTGCCGGTAAGAACGAGGCCGGACTACGAGAAGAATCGTACCGCCGCCTGCGAATCCACGGAGATTTCTTCAATGCCTACCACCGCTTCTTTCAGAAGCCGGTCGGCGAATGGACCCACTTCGGAGTGCACATCTACGGTGCCGCACGAGACGAAATCGAGTTCGACCACCTGTCCTGGCTGGTCTCGACGGATGCCCTGCGCCTGTCGTCGGAACACGATGGCTCCGGGGTGGGCCCGGGAATCCGGTACAAGGGCGGGGCATACGACGAACGTCCCCACCGTGCACGCGTTGTTCGGGTCGATAGGGAACAGTTGTTGGTATGGCAGCGGTTGCTCGACGACTCCGGTCAACCGGTCGAACAGACGCGACTTCTGTTCCCGGTCAGCATTGACGAGGCGGCAGCCATCCGAGCCCTCGCGGATTATCCGGTTCGTCTGGTGACGTTCTCCCCACGGATCACACGTGGCTATGATGAGAGTGGCGCCAAGAAGGATAGATTTATCCAATATAATGGAGCCGGTTTTCAGCCCCAGGTCTGGCGTCAAGTAATACTCAAGGGTATTCAGCTCGGGGTCGCTACCCCCATATTCAAGAGTTATGACGCCAATCCCAACGATCCATATGGCGTGGACCTTATTCCGCTTCCGGAGGAGTCTTTCCCGGATACGGAGTATGTTAGAGTTCCCGGTCGTACCATCGAATATTTGCACGAGCAGGATCGCTGGGTCGACTATCGGGCGCTGGAACGACTGCGGCACGATGATAAGGCGATATCCCGTGCCCGCATGGAAATCGCCAAGGTCGAGCGGTGCTCGGAAGCAGAGGTTTCACCGAACAAAATTGATGGAGAGTTGACTCTTCGAGCGCGAAGGCGATGCACTTCCTTCTATCGTCTCGCCTGGCGAGAGATGATTGCTTCGAATACGGAACGCTGCCTGTACCCCGCATTGATACCGCCAGGAACAGCACATATTCACAATATTCGCAGTTGCGCTATGTCATCGAATCGCGAAACCTGTGTTGTGGCGGGGTTCTGGAGCGCGATCCCGATTGACTATCTACTGAGAATAATTGGGGTGGGCCATCTCGATGTTGCGCTTGCACGGAGATTTCCTGCACCGCAACCCGGACATCCTCTCGAGTCGGCGCTCCTTCTCCGTACCCTCCGCCTGAATTGTCTCACACGCGCGTATACAGCCTTGTGGTCGGAAATGTACGACCCCACCTGGACCGAGCGCGAGCGGTGGGCTTGCGAATGGCCAGGACTCCCACGACTGGAGGACGTGACTCCCTACTGGCACAGCGATACCCCGCTGCGCACCGAACGAGCACGCCGCGCCGCTCTTGTCGAGATCGATGCGCTGGTGGCGGTATGGCTAGGCATGGATGCCGATGCATTGATCGCGGCATATCGTGGACGGTTCTTCGTACTGCAGAAATTCGAGGCCGTGACCTGGTTCGACGCCAACGGCTGGAAGCTCGCCGGCGATGCCCGCACCTACGGCCAGCGGCAGACCAAGGATTCCTGGAAACAGTCCGAGTCGTACCGCGTTGCGGTAGAACAAGATCGAGACCCGAGTGGCCTCCCGGTCCCGGACGGCTACACCGCTCCGCTCTATCAGGCAGACCGTGAAGCGGAGATGCGGGCAGCGCACGCGGTGTTCCAGCGCCGCCTCGACGAGGCGGTGGCTCGCGGCGAGTGGGATCCGGCGACACAGGAGGTGCCGAAGCCGTGAGGCCGACACTGCAGGCGCAGGGGCTCAAGGAGAGTCTGCTGCAGTACCTGTCTACGACCTACGCGCTGAGCGACGAGGGCGCCCGGGAGGCACTGCACCGGTTCCTCGGCGATGAAACCTCCGGAATGTTCCGGGGCCCGTATCTGCGGATCCGCACCCCGTTCACCACCGCCGAGGACGGCTGGGACGAGCATTTGGATTGGTGCCCTGCGGGATTCACCCCGTATGCGCATCAGGCGGCGGCGTTTGCGCGGTTGACCTCCGCTCGCGGTCACCTCCCGGAACCGACGCTGGTTACCACGGGCACGGGTTCCGGTAAGACGGAAGCTTTCCTGTACCCGGTGCTCGACCACTGCCGCCGGGAGCGGGAAGCCGGCCGGACCGGGATCAAAGCGGTATTCCTGTATCCGATGAACGCTCTGGCCACCGATCAGGCGCAGCGTATCGATGCACTGCTCAGAAAACACAAGGAATTGGGCCGGTTGCGGGCCGGTCTCTATATCGGTGACCGGGCCGCGACCCGATACGAGAAGGTGGACACCCGGCGTTCGGACATGCAATTGTCCCCGCCGGACATCCTGTTCACGAACTACAAGATGCTGGACCTGCTGTTGCAGCGGGACGAGGATGCCCCGCTGTGGCGGGAGTCGGATATCCGCTACATCGTGGTGGACGAATTCCACACCTACGACGGCGCCCAGGGCACCGATGTGGCAATGCTGCTGCGCCGCTTGGCCGCTGTTGTCGGGGCATCGGAGCCGGGACGGCCGCTGGGCGATATCTGTCCGGTGGCGACCTCGGCGACCTTGGGCTCGGAGACCGGCGAGGACGGTGCACAGCGGCTGCTGCAAGTGGCGACCGCGGTATTCGGGACCGAGTTCACCAAGAAATCGATTATCGGCGAGAACCGCCTGCCGGTGGAGGATTTCATTCCGCTCACCAGGGTAGCGATGCAACGCCTGCCCACTCCCGACGAACTGCTCGCCCTCCCCGACCCGGCTGCCGGGGCGGAAGCGCTCCTCGACCATATCGAGGCGGTGACCGGGGAACGTGAACCGGATCGAGACTGGCTGGACAAGCACCCGTTCAACCGGAACGAGCCGTCCGACGCGGATATAGCACTGCGCGCCTGGCTGGGCGATAGGTTGCGGCAGCATCTGTTCACCCGGGCGGTGCTGCAGGCGCTGGACGGGAAAGTGAAAACCAGCGCCGAGGTGCTGGATGTGATGTGGCGGGCCGGTGCGGCGGGGTGGGCCGAGGCGGTGGCGCGGCAGCCGGAGAAGGCTGCCGAGGCCTTGGCCCGGTACGTGGCGCTGCTGTCGTATGCGCGGGATCCGAATTCGACACCGGACCGCATATTGCCGTTTGTGCAGGTCGAAGTGCATCAATGGGCGCGGTCGGTGTCCCGGCTGCTGCGTGGAGTGCTGCCGTGGCCGCGGGCGGAGTTCCGGTGGGATGTGTCCGGGGCGGTGGAGTCGGATACCGACGGGCGGGGTGCTCCGGTGACCACGGCGACATCGGCGCAGAGCGCGAATCTGTTTCTGCCTGCGGTGTATTGCCGGGATTGTGGGCGGTCGGGGTGGGCGGTGTTCTCCCCGGAGAGCGACGACTACGAGATCGAGTTCGATACGTTCAAGATCCGGCGGGCTTCGCTCGGGCAGGACAAGGTTCGGGTGCGGAACCTGATCGCCGCGACCACCCAGGAAGCACAGGAGGGATCGGGGGCGGCGGCGATGCCCGCGGCCGGTGCGGCGGGGCAGGGCGCCGGCGGCATGCTGATGGTGCTGGACGGGCCGCGCAGCCGGTTGCGGCTGCCCGATCCAAAATCCGACTACGACGCGGAAACCAAAGAGCCGCGGTTGGCGGCACAGGATTCGGCGTTCGTGCTCGTGCATTTCGCCGGTCCGGCCAATACGGCCGCGCGGGAGGACTGGTGCCCCGCCTGCGGGGAACGCAACGCCATCCGCTACCTCGGTACCGGGGCGGCGGCTCTGGCTGCGGCCTCGATCACCCAGTTGTTCACCGGAGGTGAACTGGACAAGAAGCTGGGTGAAGACCGGACGCTGATGTTCAACGATTCGGTGCAGGACGCCGCGCACCGGGCCGGGTTCGTCGCCAGCCGGTCCTACACCTTTTCCTTGCGTGCGCTGCTGGCCGAACATCTGAACCATGAGCAGCCCACCGCGCTGAACGATCTGATCGCCGATATGGTCGAGGCGACGACCGACCCGGAGATCCTCGCCGCAGTGGCGCCGCCGGATCTGCATCGGTACCCGGGTGTGCAGCGACTATTGTCCGGCCAGCTACTCCCGGGCAAGAGAAGCCGGCAGGTGCGGCGGCTGATCGGGCAGCGGCTGGCCTTCGAAACCTTCATGGAGTTCGGGTTCCGTTCCCGCAACGGCCGCACCCTGGAGCTGACGCGCACCGCGGCCGCGCATGTGCACATCAACGACCCGGACGCTGTCGTAGCGGCGGCCCGGCGGATCCACGAGGAGAGCACCGGCGACAAAGTTCCGTTGATCGCCCAGGACGACGCCCGATATCTGGCCTTCGTCCGAGTGCTGCTGGAACGGGTGCGGACCCGTGGTGCGGTCGCGCATCAATGGCTGGACCGGTATGTCGATGAGGCCGGGACCAACCGCTATCCGATCTGGGGTGGCCGAGCGCCCGGGATGCGGGCCTTTCCCCGGCGGATTGCGGCGCCGACTTTCCTGTTGGGGACGCCGAAGAGCAATAGCGAGTTCGACTTCGCAACCGGTCGGCTGTCCTGGTACGAGCGGTGGGCCGGCCGCTGCCTGGAACTGCCCCGGGAACGATCCCCGGAGTTCTGGACCCAGCTACTACCCGAGCTGAACCGGCTCGGGCTGCTGGCGGCGCGCATCCCGAACGACAGTTCCCTGCGGGCGTATGGCCTCAACGCCGGGCATATCGCCGCCCAACTGGTGGACGACGCACAGGTGTCGTCGGCGTTCGTGCGCTGCCGGGTGTGTTTCTGGGAGCAGACCGTGCACCCGGCACTGCTGGATCAGTGGCACGGCCAGCCCTGTCCCTCGTATCGGTGCCGGACCGGTCGCCTGGTGGCCGGTGACCGGCGGGAAGAACTCGGTGTGCACCACCGCGACCGGGACTTCACCCGCGACTATTACCGACGCCTGTACCGCGAGGCCGGCACCTACCAGGTGGTCACCGCCGAACACACCGGCATGCTCACCCGGCCACAGCGGGAAGAAGTCGAAGCGGCGTTCAAACATCGGAAAGGGTTCAACAGCCCCAACGTTCTCTCCTGCACGCCGACCCTGGAGATGGGTATCGACATCGGGGAACTGTCCGCGGTGGTGCTGGCCGCGCTACCGCGGCGGCCCGCGTCCTACGCCCAGCAGGTCGGCCGGGCCGGGCGCCGGAGCGGGAACGCCTTCCTACTCACCATCGCCGACCGCCGCCGTCGCGATCTGTACTTCCTGGAGCGCCCCACCGATCTCATCGCCGGCACCATCGTGCCGCCCGGCTGCTACCTGTCGGCGATCGAAATCCTGCGCCGCCAATACCTGGCACACCTGCTGGACCTGGCCGCCGCCGGGAAACTCGTGCGCTCCGACGGCATCGTCCTGCGCGCCATTCCACACAAGGCGCCCCGGTTGTTCGGACCGTCCGGTTATCTCGCCGATCTGGTGGAGTTGGCGCTGACGCGGGGTGATGAGCTCGTCGCCGGATTCCTCGCCCTCTTCCCGGTACCGGAGGATGAGCGGGCGAAGTGGGAGCAGACCACTGCCGAACTCCGCGACTACGCCACGCATGGGTTGCGGTCGGCGATCGAAGCGGCCGAACGGGAATGGTTCCTGCAACAGCAATCGCTGCGCGACCGGCTGCGCGAAATCGATGAAGCCCGTGCGGAACTGCACGACTCCGATCCCGACCAGGCCGAGCAGAAGGACGAACTCGATGCCGAACGCCGTGGTGTCGGGCGGGCGCTGATGCTGCGCGGTGACACCCCCGCTCAGAACGCGTTGTGCGATCTGGGGCTGCTACCCAACTACGCTCTGGTCGACTCGACCACCACCCTGGCGGCCACCGTATACGGCACCGATCCGGCCAACCCCAAGAAATTTACCTCCGACACCTTCGAATACGAACGGCCGCGGCGGCTCGCACTCGAGGAACTGGCGCCCGGAAACACCTTTTACGTCAATGGATTCCAACATCGCGTTAGCGGAATCCAGGTCGCCATCGGAGGACGGCAGGAATGGCGCACCTGGCGGGTGTGCCCGGGTTGCGGGTATATCCGCTCCGAGAACGCGCACGCGGACCGGTCGCCGTGCCCGCGCTGCGCCACCGACCAGATCGCCGACGACGGCTCCTGCCTGTTCAAAGTCGTCGAACCCGCCACGGTCACCGCCCGGGACAAACGTGAGGATGCCCGGATCCGAGACGACAAGGACGACCGTGATCGCCGTGCCTACCAGGTGATCGACGCGGTCGATATTCCGCAGGATGAGCTGGAACCCGGTTCGTGGCGGCATGCACGTCAGACGTTCGGTGTCGACTACTGCCGTCGTGCCGTGATCCGGCGGATCAACGTCGGACCGGCCCGATTCGACGCCCCCGGCCGTGACGATTTCGCCGGAATGCGAGTACGGCTCAACCCGTTCTACGTCTGCACTGCCTGTGGTGCCGCCAGCGCCGACGGCCAGCCGGTCTTCGACCCGCATATCGACGAACTCGATTCAGCCGCCGCCCGCAGTGGCCGTCTCAAACACCACCGACCGTGGTGTCCACTGCGCCGCGGCAAGAAAACCGAGGCCGGTGAGGAACCAGTACTCCTGGCGCACCAACTGAAGACCGAGGCGCTCCGGATCTTGCTTCCTGCCGCCGCCGCGAATGTTGACGCGCGCGTGTATTCGTTCCAGGCCGCCCTACGACTCGGAGTGGACCTGTACTACGGCGGAGATCCGCAACATCTGGACACCACTGTGACGTCCATGCCGGACCGAAACAGTGGGGAACGCCGCTGGTTTCTCGTGCTGTTCGATTCCCTGCCCGGCGGTACCGGTTACCTCGACCGACTCACCTATCCGAACGAATTCCGGAAAACCCTCAAAGCCGCACACACGCTGCTCGAGACCTGTTCGTGTGCTGAGGAACAGCGCCGAGCCTGCCACCGCTGCCTGTACCGCTACACCCCGGAACGCTTCCAGGACATCGTGTCTCGTCAGGCCGCACTGACTATGCTCGAATCCCTGCTGTTCACCGAGGACGGCACGGACGGCTGGGAAACCACCGGAGTCGAGCACACCGGGCTGGTCGGGCTGGACGCACAGGTGGAATCCGATCTGGAAGCACGGTTCCTGTCGGCCATGCGCGACTGGGTGAAGGTGACCGACGATGTCTCCCTGGACGAGGACAGTCACGCGAGCGGGCACCTGCGGTTCGTCGACACGGCCGCCACCGGCGATGTCACCCACTGGCGGCTGACCGCGCAACAGCGACTGCAGGACACGATCACCGACTTCACCTTCACCCGGGTCGACGGCCCCGCCCAGACGGTCAAGGTCTACCTGGAAGGTTTCCGGTTCCACGCCACCCGCGACCACAACCGGATTGCCGACGACGCCGCCAAACGAACCCGCCTCCGCGCCGAGGGCGCCATCGTGTTCCAGATCACCTGGGCCGATATCGACCTGTTCGAACAGGCCACCACCCGAACCCGGCCGGTGTGGCCGCCGTACCAGGCGTCCGCGCAGGAACAAGCCAAACGCGCGTACGAACAATACGGCGGGCAACGGGCCCGGTTCGCCACCACGGTTTTCGCCAATCCAATCGACACCCTCATCGCCTACCTACGGTGCCCGGACCCCGAAGTATGGGGCCGGCGAGCCCGCGCCTTGGTCACTGGGCTCACCCGCCAGCCCGGCACCACTCCGGTCGTGGCGACCGGTAGTCGCCGGGAACTGGTCGCGGCTGTGCAGGATGAGCTGGCCGCCCTGGCCGGCATCGAACAGCGTGATCGGCAGCGAGCGGTGGACACGGCTGCCGTCGGCCCGGCCCATATCTTCCGCACGCAGGACGACTCCGGGCTGCCGACCGTGCTCGTACTGGACGCCGGCTATCCAGAAAGCCTGAAGTGGACCGCCCTCACCGTTCTGGACGATCGTGACGCGGTCCTGGACAGCGCCGAGCACAAGGACCGCTGGCGGTCCTGGCTGTACTGGACCAACCTCACGCAATTCCTGTCCCTGGCAGGCGGTGACGGCGTGCAGCTGGCGAGCAGCCGGGTCGGTGACTTCGAGGCCGAAGTACTCGCCGCCTGCGGCGGGGTCGGTGAACTCGATTCCCTCCTCGGCGTTCCCGCACAACCGGCGGCAACTTCGATATCGGAACGGCCGCAACGACAGACCTCGGAGACCGTCCTCACTCAGATGCTGCGGGACAAGGTTTGGGACACCGACATCCTGGACATCTTGCGCGACGAACCCGAGGAATCGCCAGATCTGCTGCGACTGGCAGAACTGCTCGCCGACCGCGGGAAAAGAGCACCGGTATTCGGCTACGAACTCGGCGCCACCAGCCGATGGCCGGCCGACTTCGGCTGGCCCGGATCGGATATCAAAGTGGCGGTGGTGCCGCCACCGCGCAATGCGGACGACGAGGAAGCCCGGCGCCGCGACGCCGCCTACACCGCGGACGGCTGGATCGTGCGCACCGCTGCCGAATGGCTCGATCACCTGGACGACCTCCTGGCAAGGCTTCAGGATATGGAAGGAGGAATGGCCCGATGACCGCCCGGCTCAACCTGTACCGGAAGGCCGAAGAGGAGCTGTACAAGCTCGACCGCTCGGTCAAAGCCAAGTTCTACGACTTCAGCCACAACTTCCGCGAAAACCCCGACCTGCCGGGATTGCGCAAGAAACCACTCAAAGGCGACTCCCGAATCTGGTCCTTTCGCATCGACCAAAGCTATCGGGCGCTCATGGTGCCAACCGGCCGCGATCCGGACGGAGTCGAAAGCTGGCTCGTCATCGCCGTACGGCACCGCAAAGACGTCTATGAAGAACTCCAGGTCGCGATCAACCGCATCACCGGGGAAATCGAGTTCGTCGATATCGCCGTCGTCGGTGACAGCGCCCTCCGCCGCGCCGGCATCACCCTCACCCCGGCCGAACCCGAGCCCGAACAGGCTGCCCTCGAGCCCGCCCGACCTGCGCTGGAGACCGAGAACTCGGATACGGAATCACCGTTACTTGCCGGATACACCGCCGAGCAACTCCGTGAACTGGGTGTCGCCGAGCAGGTACTCGACCTGGCGCTGACGGTCACCACCAGCTCTGAACTCGACGAACTTGTCGCCACCGCCCCACTGCTGTCGAAAGATGTGCTGTACGGCCTGGCCGCCGGGATGGATATCGACGAAGTACGCCGGGAAATCACCACACCGGCCAAAATCGAAGCCACCCCAGATCCGGACGACCTGGCCGCAGCTCTGGCCCGCACCAAGGTCCGAACGGTAGACGACGACGTGCGCTCGGCCATCGAAGAAGGCGACTTCCGCGCCTGGAAAGTCTTCCTGCACCCCACCCAGGAACGCATCGTCCATCGTCACTATAACGGCCCAGCCCGGGTCTCAGGCGGTCCAGGCACCGGCAAAACTATCGTCGCCCTGCACCGCGTAAAACACCTCGTCGAACAGCTACCGCCCGGCGATGACCGACCGATCCTGCTGACCACATTCACCAAGAATCTGACCACCGACCTACGCAACCGGCTGGCCTCCCTCATCGACCCCCGCATGCTGAGCCGGGTCGATATCGTGCACATCGATCAGCTTGCTGCCCGCGTCATCGGCGAGAACACCGTGTCCGGCCGCGGCAAACAGCGTGTTTTCGACACCATCGCCCGCACCGAACTACGCCAGCTACAGACCGAACTCGACGACCACCGCTTCACCTCCGAATTCGTCTTCGACGAATGGGAACAGGTCATCCTCGGCCAGTCCATCCCTACCCGCAGCCAGTACTTCCAGGCCCGCCGGGCAGGCCGCGGACAAGCACTCACCCGCCCCGAACGCGCCCATATCTGGAAACTGGTCGAGCAGTTCACCGCGCGACTGGACAAACTCGGCATCGAAACCTGGGGGCAGGCCGCCGAACGCGCGGCTCGATTCGAGATCGAACGCGCCACAAAGATCGCCGAACGCCGCAACCGAGACAACGATCCGGACAGCCTGGACAGCAGCTCGGGCGTGCGATATCGCAACCACCGCTACCGGCACATCGTGGTCGACGAAGCCCAAGACCTGCGACCGGCACACTGGAAAATGCTGCGCGCCATGACCGACCCCGGACGACCTAATGACATGTTCATCGCGGGCGACACCCACCAGCGCATCTACGACCACCAGATCGCGCTCGGCGCCCTCGGCATCAATATCCGCGGTCGTGCGTCTCGCCTGACCCTCAGCTACCGCACCACCAAGGAAATCCTCGCCCAGGCCCTCCACATCATCGACCCCGCGAGCGAGCCGATCACCTACGACGACCTCGACGACGGCACCGATACCCTCGCCGGATATCGGTCCGTTCTCCACGGGAACCCACCCGAGTTCACCGGATACGACACCTGGAACGACGAACTATCCGCCCTGACCGAGGTGTTGCTACGGTGGCGGGCAGAACTCTCCACCGATGCATCCGGTGCACCGGTCGACCCCGGCGGCCGAATCGCGGTCTGCGTCGCCGACCGCGACCTGGTCGGCCGCACCGCCCATCACCTGTCCACCACCGGAATCACCTGCGCCGAGCTCACCAAAGACGGCCTCGACGCTGACGGCGAAATCCACATCGGCACCATGCACCGATTCAAAGGTCTCGAATACCAACGCCTCGCCATCGTCGGAGCCGGCGACGGCACCATCCCCCGCAGCACCATCGAGCGCTACCGGACCGACGACCCACCGCGTTATGACCGCGAACACCGAAAAGCTCGGTCACTGCTATTCGTCGCCGCCACTCGGGCCAGGGACGTTCTGCGGGTGAGTTGGCACGGCAAACCCAGTCCCTACCTACCCGTTGGGAACGGCTGTTGATCCGCTGTCGAACAGCGGATCAGCACCGAGTGTTCACGCATCCCCGCACATCCGGGACAGCGAACCCGGCTCGTAGCGCAACTGGTAGACGCGGAGGCTCGCACCGTTCATCCGATACAGCGTGATCTCCGACAGAAACTGCTTTTTGACCTTCACCGCACGGGAGATCTCCTCGTCGGCGACTTCGCCGATCCAGTCCTCGATCTGCTCGGGAAGTTTGAACGTCAGCTCATAAGCATCCGGCGCCTCGGCGGGCGAGAGCTTCCATTCCGCCCGGACACCCGTACCGTCACGCCGGATCCGCACTTTGTGGTCCGGCTGCTCGGCCCCGAATTCAATGAACTTCTCGTAGTTCTCGGTGGCCAACGGCAGGATGAAGGGCGCCGCCGGAAACCCCAGCAGCAATTCCGAACCGCTTCTCCGCACCAGGGTCTCGGCGAACTCCGCCAGAGCTCTACCGGCCTTCTGGTCGAATTCCCCTCCAGGAGAACCTGGCTGTGGCAGCAGGTTCGACGGAGCAGTTCCCAGATGCCGCCGCAGCATCGCTCGCATCCAGTTCACCGGAAAGACCTTTTTCCTCGAACTGCCGGTTTCCGGGAGGTGCTTTTGAGCCGCGTCTAGGGTGTTGCCGGTGGTGCCGATGATGCCGCGTAGCAAGTCGAAAGTGGGACCGGAAAGGTCGACAAGCGAAATATGGTGGGCCAGAGCATATTTCTGCGCATCTGCGGTGAAACCACTCGCAGAGAACAACACATACGAATACTTGTACCGCTGCCGCGGACGTGTCCCTGATCCGGTCATGTAGTTTTCGTTGACGTCGTGCACCACCCCGTGCGCGTTCCGCACCATCGGCAAATCGCAGCTTTCCTTGCGGTATTTGGCCTCCACGAACAACCGAACCGGCATCGAGAACGCGGGCGTGAACGTGAACTCACCGAGCACGTCGGCTTGATGGAGCGCGCCGCGCCCCCGTACGCGGAGATCGCCACCCTGGTCCACGAGCTCGACCGGATCCTGATCTGCATGAACCAGCAACCGATACCCGCTGGACCGCAGCAGCCAGGCTAGGGCCTCCTCGAGCAGGTAACCCTGCAGCGCGGAATGGCTGACCACCCATAACCCCCTTCATCAACGGCAACTCTGGGACTTCATCGAAAGCAACCCGAGCCAGCAAGCGATGTTACCGACTTCGGCTGTGCTGCACGCGGTTTGGCGTGAGGTTCCGGTTGGTCGGAAAGCGTGAAGTTCTCATGGTCTTCCGGACACCCGATGGTGAGGCGAGATACTGGCCTCCGGAAGGAGTTTGGATGCCTGGAGGCCACTTGCCGTCACGCTTGGTGCTCGACTGGTTCATCAGTGAGATCGACCAGGCACGCTGGGCTGCCGTGACAGTCCGACCCGTTGCGGGACAAGATCATTGACGTCGGTCCGGGAATCGGCATCTCAGAACTTTGGTCGCGCCAGCGCTTACGACCTGTCCATGCCCACTCTGATAGGAATCGGTAGGATTGGCGCCATGAGTGATGGGGGGACACCAGCCTCTGGCCGGAACCTCTCGGTGGTGCCCGAGAAGGTACGCGAGGTCGGCAAGTACGTCTACGAGTTGGCCGAGGCGCTGCGCACGGCGTTGGATTCCGCCGCGAAGGACGTCGCTTCGCTGACCGATGGCAGCTGGACCGGGGACGCGGCCAACGAATTCTGCGAGGGCTGGACCGAAGTGCATGACGGCGGTGTCCAGATCATGACCGCCCTGACCGGCATGGCGGAGAAGCTGGGCGTCACCGCCGACACCTATCAGGCGCGTGATGAGAGCAACGCTGCGTCTTTGAACACCTCAAGTGTGGATCTGCCATGAACTCTCAGTTCTCGGTCGATCTCGACCATCTCGATGAGATCGTGGTCCGTCTGTCGGGTCTGGCCGGGTTCATCGGCGAGCATCTCGATGAGATCGACGACCGGGTCGCCACCCTGGCCGGCAGTGGGTGGGAAGGCGTTGCCGCCCAAGCCTATGCCGATGCCCATGCTCAATGGGTCACTGGCGCTAGGGAATTCGTTGAGGGTGTGAAGGATGTGAGCGACGCGGCGAAGGCGGCCCACGC
>NZ_JBFANN010000059.1:0-40646 GCF_040674855.1 Nocardia sp. NPDC049707
ACCGCCATCACCTACGCGGGCGGTCGGTTCGCCTGGGCGTCGAGACTCGCGCCTGCGGCGCATGCGCTTCGACGACTCGGACGCGAGACGGGCCGCGAACGGTCGCTCGTAAGACTCGCTCCGTTGTGGTCGGTGTAGGGCGGGTCGTTCGGCATCTGGTGTGTGCGCGTCGAGTCTCGTGTCTGCGGCGCATGCGCTTCGGCCACTCGGTCGGGAGACGGGCCGCGAACGGGTCGCTCGTAAGACTCGCTCAGTGTTTGATTTGGGTGTGCAACTGATGGCTCGTGGCTACGAGCTTGCTATCACCAGGTCGAATCGGCGGGGAATGGTCCAGGGTGTCTCGAGCCACGCGGCGCGGGACCGTCTACCGTTATCCAGGTGAGTGCATTTCCTTGCAGTGACGATGTTGTTCCCGAGTCGGAGGCGGTGATCCCGCTGCCCCAGGTGGCCGACAAGCTCGGGCTCGTGGTGACCCGGGTGCATCAGATGCTGCGCGATCATCAGTTGCTTGCCGTGCGCCGCGATGGCGTCGCTGGCGTGCCCGAGCGCTTCTTCGACGATGCTGGCGCGATCGTGAAGCCGCTGCCGGGCCTGATCACCGTTATGAAAGATGCCAAGTACACCGATGAGGAGATCCTGGAGTGGATCTTCACCGACGACGACAGTCTGCCCGGTAAGCCCGTAGACGCATTGCACGGCCCGCTCGCGCGCGAGGTTCTGCGCCGGGCGGCAGCCGACCCCTTCTGAATTTTCGGCCGCGCTGGTCGCTCGTAAGACTGTTCCGTGGCGGTTGGGTTAGTGGCGTCGTTGCGATCGAGTCTCAGAGCCGCAGGGCCGCGGTGGTGAACTCGATCGCCGCGACCCGCAGGCGTCGGTGGCGGGGGACTACGACGCGGCGTGCGAACACCGCATAGTCGGAGTGCTCGATTTCATCGAGGATGCCGGAGTAGAGCGTGCTCGCGGTGCGAATGGCGGGGCGCACCCGCGGGTCGAGGAGATCGATGCCCGGATTGGCGAAGCGGTAGAGGTCGCGGTTGATCGCGATCAGGTGGGCAAGTGCGCGGCGCACCCGCGGTTCGGTGTGGTTGATCCGGTGGCAATGGGTGAGCAGGTCCGCATCGACGCCGAAGGCCGCGAGTTCGTCGGTGGGCAGGTAGATCCGGCCCCGGTCCAGATCCTCGGCGATATCGCGCAGGAAGTTGGTGAGCTGAAAGGCCTCGCCGAGCGCGGCGGCGGCAGGTTCGGCCTCGGTCGGCGGGATGACCGTACCAAGTACCGGCAGCAGCTGCAGACCGATCGCGGCCGCGGAACCGCGCATGTAGTCGCGCAGTTCGGTCATGGTGGCGTAGTGGGCGCGGAAGTGCGCGGTGCCCGGCACATCCATGCGCATGGAGTCCAGGAAGATCCAGAAGTGCTGGGGCGCAATGTCGTAGCGCTGGATGGTGTCGGCGACTGCGACGAGTACCTGGCTGCGCCGGTCGACGGGAGACTTGGCCTGTTCCAAGGCGACGCGCAGCTGTTTTTCGACCAGATCGAGTTCGCCCGCGGGGCCGTGTTCGGCGTCGTGCGTCGGGTGATCGACGATGTCGTCGACCAGGCGTGCGAAGGCGTAGAGCGCGTGTACCGCGGGTCTTCGTGGCGCGGACAACAGTCGGGTGGCGAGGAAGTAGGTGCGGCCGTGTTCGGCGGCGATCGCACGGCAGACGTGGTATGCCGCGGCCAATTCCGAGCCGCGGTCTGTCGGCGCGATCTCGGTCATGACAGGGTGACGGCGACCGGATTGCTCTCCGGCGGGGTGGCGCGCAATCGCAACGGGTCGACCGTGCGCAGCGACAGTGCCGCTACCACGGCGGCGAAGGTCGCGGCGGCGACGTGGGTGAAGCTGTAGAGCCCGATCGAGCCGTCCGGCTGGAATACCAGCATCAACCAGGTGCACAGTCCGACCAGCATCATCAGCGTGGTGGTGGACAGTGCGAACCCGGCGGCCAACGCCAGCGGCCAGGAGTAGTACCAGGGCAGTGCGGCGGGCGAGAGGATGACGATGGCGACAAAGGCGATGAGGATGCCGAAGACCGCCTCGCGCTCGCTGTGCCGGAACCGCCACCAGGTCCACGCGAGCACGGCGGCCAGCGCCAGCGCACAGAGTGCGCGGGTGACCGCGAGGACCGGATCCATCGGGAACGGTGTCACCCAGCGGACCATATGCGCCATGATCGTCGGCAGCGAGAGCCAGTTGATGATCTTCTTCGAGCCCGACAGCGCGGTCAGCCAGCCGATGCCGACCCCGGCGATGGCCGAGGCGGCCACGAACACCACCGCGAAAACGCTCAAACCGAGTCCGGCGATCTTGGCGAACATCAGCGCCGGATGCGGTACTTCCGCGCTGGCTCGTGCTGGCTCGGCCTCGCTCTCGACACTCTGAGTGGCACCCGGTGATTGCCCCGCGCGTTGCAGTGCACGGCGTTCGCGCTCGTGCAGCATCCAGATCCATACCAGGAATGGCAGCGCGACACCCGCGGTCGCTTTGATGGCGACGCCGATCGCGACGACCACGATGCCCGCCACATGATGGCGCTCGAGCACCAGCGCGATACCCGCACACATGAGCCCGACCATGAGCATTTCGTTGTGCACGCCGCCGATGAGGTGGATCAGCACCAGCGGGTTGAGCACGGCCAGCCACAGCGCGACGGTCGGCTTGCCGCCGAGGTGTTTGGTCAGATACGGCACCGCCCACATCATCAGCGCCAGGCCGGGCAGCATGACCAGCCGCAGCGCGATGGTGCCCGCGACGACGTTATCGCCGGTGATCGCGGTGATGGCGTTGCCGAGTAGCAGGAAGATCGGACCATAGGGCGCGGTGGTGGTGGTCCAGACCGGGCTCACATTGTCCAGCAGCACACCGGGATTGGCGACCGGTGGGGAGACATAGGGATCGAAGCCGTCGCGTAGCAGCGCGCCCTGGGCCAGATACGAATACGCGTCGCGGCTGAACATCGGCACCGCGAACAGCAGCGGGAAGATCCAGATGCCGACGATCGCGCGCAACTCGTTCAGCGTGACCCCGGCGTCGGGTCGGTCGCCGAAGCCGATCGTGGTGCGGCCCAGCCGCACCCACGCGGTGATCATCAACAGCACACCGACCCAGATGACCATGGTGGACAGCACGTAGCCGTGCCCGAAGCGCAGCCAGGACAGATGCAGTGCCTCGAGCAGCGGATCGTTTTCGCGGACGCTGCCCGCGCCGAATCCGCCGAAGGTGATCATCAGCGCGCCGAAGAAACCGAGCAGCGCCGAATGCCCCTCAGGGCTGCGGGCGAAGTCGGCGGTGGTCCGCAGCCAGGCCCGGAATCCGTGTTCGGCGACGGCCGGGGTCGCCCGGCGCGCCGGGGCGCGCGATGGGCGCGCCTCGTCCTCGGTCGCGGTGATCGAGTTGTCGGTGGGCGCGGTGGCTGTCATCTCAGGGGGATGCATGTGGTGTCGGTCCCCCCGGAGTGGTCGGCGGTCGCAACCGCAGGCGAATAGGTCGGCCGCTAGCTTATCGGCTTGCCGGGAACACTATCCCGCTGGTGCGTGGGGATACATTCCGAGTGGGTTGCGCGGCGCCGATAATACGGTTTGCCGCCAGTTTTCCGGAAAGCACGGTGGTCGGCACTCCGACACCCGGAGTAGTGCCACAACCGGCGATAACCACGTTGTCGCTGCCGCCGGGAAAGTTGCGTGGACGAAACGGTCCGGTTTGCCGGAACAGATGCGCCGCGGAAAACGGGGTGCCGGCAAGCATGCCTTGATCGCGCCAGGTGCCGGGTGTGTCGAGGTGATCGACGGTGAAGTATTCGGCGATGCCGTGATATCCGCGTTCCGCCATGACATTCAGGAGTTCACGCAGGTAGGCGGGACCGAGTCGGTCCCAGTCCAACGGTGCGGCGGTGAGGTTGGGGCAGGGGGCGAGCAGCGAGAACGGCTCGTGCCTGCCGTCGGCGCGGTCGATGTAGAGCGTCGGATCGGTCAGCGCGGGCCGGGTGAGCAGCAATGACGGGTCGCTCATCAGGCGACCGCGGCCGGGGCGGGCGGCGATCTCGTCGAAGATCCGGTCCCAGGCAGCGCCGAAATCGATGGTGTGGTGGGCCTGGATCGGCCAGGTTCGGGCGATCTCGGCGGGGATGGTGCCGTGTGCGACGACAGCGGAGGGTGCGGCGCGCAGCCGACGGCGGCGGCGCACGCCGAAGCGCTCGAGTGCACCGAGGTCAGCTGTGAGAACCACGGCGTCGCAGTCGAAGGCGCGGCCGTCGGCGGTGCGGACCTGCCTGGCTCGGCCGCCGGCGTATTCGATCCCGGTGGCCTCGGTGTTCAGCTCGAGTGCACCGCCCGCCGCGGTGAAGGCGTCCGCGAGTGCGGCGGTGATGGCGCGCATACCGCCCTCGGGAAAGTAGACGCCGAGCGAGGTGTCCATATGCGGGATCGCGCCGTATACGGCCAGTGCCCGCGCCGGGGCCATGCCCGCGTACAGCGCCTGGAAGGTGAACAGCCGGGCCAGACGGGGATCGCGCAGGAAGCGGGACACGCGCGGGCCGAGCCTGCCGAAGCCGCCGAGTCGCACGAGCGTCGCCAGTGCGCGGCGCTTGGCCGGGTAGCGGACCATATCGAGCGGCGAATCGAAGTTCGTATCCATGAACTCGGTGAATTCGGCCTGATAGATCTGCGCGAGCCAGGCCCGCAGCCGCCGGTAGCGCAGGGCCTCGTCCGCGCCGCAGACGCGGGCCACCTCGACGGCCATGGCCTCGGGATCGGCGTAGACGCGCATGGTGGAGTCGTCGGCGAAGCGGGCGTGATAGCTGGGGTCGAGCTGGTGGATGCGCAGTGGCGGCGTGCAGGTCTCGGGGGTGCCGCCGACGGCGGCGAGGGCATCGGCGATCAGCTCCGGCAAGGTGAGGACCGTTGCGCCGGAGTCGATTTCGTAGTCGGGGCCGCGGTACCGGCCGACGCGGCCACCAGGATGATCGGCACGTTCCAGCACGGTGACGGTGCGTCCGGCCCCGGTCAGATACAGGGCCGCGGTGAGGCCGGACAGTCCGGCGCCCACCACCACGACGCGATCGGTCGGTCCCGCAACGGTTTTCATGTGGATCTCCTCGCGCGGTCGCGGCTAGTGCGTGCGACTTGTGGCGGCCAGGGCCATGGCGCGCAATCGCTCCTTGGCGGCGGGGGTGGCGGTACTCGATGCCAGTGCGGCCAGGCCCTGTTCGGTGAGTTCGGTAATGCGGCGCTCCACCTCGTCGACCGCGCCGAGTTCGGTGATCACCGCGCGCAATCGCTCGACCTGGTCCGCGTTCAGGTCGGTGCCGATGCTGGCGCGCAGTAAGGCGGCCGCGGCCGGGTCGGTGGCATCGGCGCGCTGCAGCGCCTCGGCGACCAGGACGGTGCGTTTGCCCTCGCGCAGGTCGTCGCCGGAGGGCTTTCCGGTGACCGCGGGATCGCCGAAGACGCCGAGCAGATCGTCGCGCAGCTGGAAGGCGATGCCGATATCGGTGCCGAAGGTCCGGTAGGCCTCGATCAGTCGCGGATCGGCGTCGGCGAGCGCCGCACCCAGGTGCAGCGGACGCTCGACGGTGTAGGCCGCCGTCTTGTAGCGGTTGATGCGCAGCGCCGCCGCGACGGATTCGTCACCCGCCGATTCACCGTGGATATCGAGCAGTTGCCCGCCGAGTACCTCGGTGCGCATCAGCGCCCAGACCGGCGCGAAACGGCCGAGCGCGGCGGCGTCGAGCCCGGCGTGGTGCACCATGTCATCGGCCCAGGCCAGCGCCAGATCGCCGATCAGGATGGCGACCGAGGTGCCGAAGTGTTCGGCATCGCCGGTCCAGCCGTGGTCGCGGTGGCGCTGTTCGAAGTCGACGTGCACGGTGGGGAAGCGGCGACGGGTGCGTGAAGAGTCGATGATGTCGTCGTGGACCAGTGCGCAGGCCTGCACCAATTCCAGTGCGGCACAGGCGTTCAGGACCGCGGCCGCGTGCGGGCCGGTGGGATCGCCGCCCGCGCCGAGCCAGCCGGTCCAGGCGAAGGCGGGTCGAGTGCGCTTACCGCCGCGAAGCACGAACAGTTCGAGCGCATCCGCGGCCTGGACGAAAGCCGGACCCAGCGGTTCGACGATGGGGCGTCGGGTCAGGAAGAAGGCTTTGAGCGCGTCCTCGACCGTCGCCACGAATCCGGGGGTGCCCGGCGTGGGGTTCGCGGGCGGGGTGGCCTGAGGCGTCTGGATACCGGTTCCGGCGGACAGGGGAGCCTCCAAGGTCGTGCGGGTGCTGATGCGCGCGGTGGATCGTGGGCGCTATAGGTACTTCGGTGCCGGACGGTGACGGTCGTGTCGCCCGGCGATAGCGAATGTGTCGCCTGGTCGCAGAATACGCGTATGGGTGCGACGACCCGACGGGCACGTGACCGAGCGGAGCGCGGGAACCAAGGCACAGCACCATCGGTCACCGCGGAGCCGAGTGCTAGCGAGGTGGAGTTGGGACCGCCACCACTACACTGGACCGGTGACTTTCGATAACGTGCGGGGAAGTTCGACCCCTGGCCGGCCGTCCCCGACGCCACCGATCGTCTCTGGAACACCCTCGGTTGTGCAGAGTCTGCGGACCCATTCGGCGGGTTCGGTGCCCTTCTCGGTGGAGTTCAATCCGCCGCGTGACGCTGCGGGCGAGGCGCGGCTGTGGCGGGCCGCACGCACCTTTGAGCGCATGCATCCGGCCTTCGTCTCGATGACCTACGGCGCGGGCGGCACCACCCGCGACCGCACCGTACGGATCACCGGCGCGCTCGCCGAGGAGACGACGCTGTTGCCGGTCGCGCATCTGACCGCGGTCGAGCACAGTGTCGCCGAACTGCGCTCGCTGGTTGGTGCGTACGCCGATTCGGGCATCCGCAATATCCTGGTGCTGCGCGGCGACCCGCCCGGCGATCCACTCGGTGAATGGCGCAAACATCCCGACGGGGTGGCCTACGCCGAGGAACTGGTGCGCATCGTGCGCGATCTCGGTGACTTCCATGTCGGCGTCGCCTCGTTCCCGCAGGGCCACCATCGCTCTCCGGATCTGGAGCACGACACCGCGTACCTGGCCGCGAAACTGCGTGCGGGCGCGGAGTATTCGATCACCCAGATGTTCTTCGACGTCGAGCACTATCTGCGCCTACGCGATCGCATCGTCGCCTTCGATCCGATCGAGGGCGCGAAGCCGATCATCCCGGAGCTGATGCCCATTACTTCGCTGCGCACGGTGACACGCGCCGAGGAACTGTGTGGACGTCCACTGCCGCCCGCCGTCATGGAGCGCTTGCGCAAGGCCGCCGGTGACGGGCCGGAGGAGAACAATGCGGCGGTCCGCGAGGTCGGCATCGAAATCGCCACCGAAATGGGCCAGCGCCTCATCAATGAGGGCGCACCCTGTCTGCACTTCATCACGCTGAACTTCGCCAAGGCCACCGGTGAGGTCCTCACCAACCTCGGCTACGGCGTAACCGCGGCACCGATCAGCGTCTGACCGAAGCCGCCGCCCGGTAGGCCAGGGCGGCGCCGGATTCAGGCAGCGCGCGCTGTCCGCAGACCCGACGCATCGGCGAAGAGTCGTCGGAATGCTTCCGCGCAGTTCGGGTGCGACCTCGGCCTGGAAGAGTTCGAGGCTGCCGCCATATCGGACCTCGGTGCGTCTGGTGGATCACCTCATGCCCGAAGGCCTTGTGCTGGCGACCGACCTCCTTGATCACCTGCTCCGGACTGCCCACCAGTGCCGAACCGCGCGCGACGAAATCGTCGCGCGTTTCGAAGACGATCGGCGGCCCGAGTTTGCGTGCAGTGGACCGCGCACCTCAGACCCATTTTTCGTGTCCCTTTCGTCCGGATTGCCCACCTGTGCGTCGCTGCGGTGATCCGCTGGGACGCGCGGCGCGAACGCGGCGACCGCTGAAATAGCCGCTGTTGTGGAGGTTGCCGGATACTCTCGGACCTCGATTCGTGCCCGACGATGAGGAGGTCCGCCGTGATCCTGCTGCGCCGTCTGACCACGCTAACCG
The DNA here is from genome assembly GCF_040674855.1 of Nocardia sp. NPDC049707. Taxonomy (NCBI): domain Bacteria; kingdom Bacillati; phylum Actinomycetota; class Actinomycetes; order Mycobacteriales; family Nocardiaceae; genus Nocardia; species Nocardia sp. NPDC049707. Next base: position 8,068 of record NZ_JBFANN010000059.1, read on the forward strand.
CCATCGCGACCGGTGCGGCCGCGCTGACTCTCGCCGCCCCCGGCATCGCCGCCGCGGCGCCGAAAGCCGTGCCCGCTGCTCCCGCCGCGCCCGCACCATCCGCCCAGACCGGGCCCGGTGATCTGTTCGCCGGTTACCGCGCTGTTGTCGAAGGGCTGCGTACCTTCGGCATCGACCCGTTCCTGTATCCAGCGGCCGCGCCGTTCTGCTCCGGCACCGGCACCCTCGGTCTGGTCCCGGCGGTTGCGGGCGCCGTCCCCGGCCCATGGCCCAGAACCACCGTGGCCATTCCCGGACTCGACCCGGCCGCCGTCAAAGCGGGCCAAGTCCTGTTCACCTTCGTGCCCTATGGCCTCGGCCCGGACGGCACGAATGGCACGGGCATGAATGTCGCCTGGATCAACCTGGCCAACGGCCGCAGCGGCGTCACCGCCATGGGATCGATCTCCGATGTGGTCCGCACCATGGTGCCCACCGAAATCCCGACCGAGATAAGACCACTCGCCGAACGCGCCGTCCACGATCTATTCGCCACATTTCCGGCCGGCGGGGTCCGCGCGGTTCCGGTCGACACCGGATCGGGCACGGTACTCGCGGTGGTCTTCGGAACCGTGGACAACGGCGGCAAGTCCTGCTTCTTCCTCCCGACCGTAGGACTCACCTCAGTGCGCTGAGCTGTCCCTTCGTGCGCCGGAGCCGAGGTCGGTTCCTGGGCCGGGGCGGAGATAGGTTCCGGGGCGGAGGCAGGATCCAGGTAGCCCGGCAGGTTTCGGGAGCGGGGCGGACAGGTTCAGGCACCAGCGGATCGACGGGCGATGCCGCCGTAGCACACTGCCGAGCGCTGCAACAGCGAGACCTCGCCGCCGGATCGAGATCAGGTGGAACTGGTGGCGGGTCCGCTCGGACGATGCCGCGATGGATTCCAGCTGATCTTGATCAGCGGGTGGAGGCGATGGGGCGGGCCTTCCAGGTCAAGGCGTTGGTGCGGTGGGCGTGGCGGGAACGGGACCAGAGGCGGAGGTAGGCGGCGATGGAGATCGGGTGTGCCAGGGCCGCAAGGGCATCCGTGCGGGTCGCGGTGCCGCGTTCCAGTGTGCGGGCGAGTAGGCGGCTGGCGACCGCGGCACCGTAGCCGATGAAACCGACGGTGCGTACGGAGCCTCGCCCCGCGATCGCAGCCAGTGGGGGCACCCAGTAGGCCAGTGCCGCCGCGGCTCCCACTGCCGCGCCGCCGATTGTCCTGGCGCCGTAGGCGGACCACAGCCAGCGGGTGTAACCGGCCTCCAGTTCGGTTGCGTCACGATACATTCGGGTGCTCGCCGCGCGGCCGGCCGCGACCAGCGCGGTCCGGCGACCCGAACGACGCAGTGCGCGAGCGATATCCAGGTCCTCGGTGGGGCTCGCGGCCACCGCGGCGTGCCCGCCGATGACCCGGTAGGCGGCAGCATCGAAGACCAGGAACTGGCCGCAGGCGACGGCCGTCGACGGGCGGAGGCTGCGGTTGGCGGCTGCGATCGGCAGGCTGGCCGCCCACGACCAGCACAGCAGCGGCTGCACCAGCGCCTCGGCCACTGATTCGGCCACCTGGTACGGCCACGGTGACAACAATGCGACCCGGCTGCGGCGCAATTCGGCGGTCGCCGCGGCAATCGCATTCGGCGCCAGTCGCACATCGGCGTCGAGGAAGATCAGCACCGTGGCATCGGCCAACTCGGCGAGTCGCGCGCAGGCCGCGGCCTTCCCGGTCCATCCGGGTGCGGGTTCGGCCTCGGAGCGGAACACCGCGAATCGCGCATCGTCGGCAATCGCTTCGAGCGCAGCCGCTTCGGTTCCGTCCGACGACGCATCATCGAGGATCAGTACCCGCAATCGCGGAACACCCAGCTGGCCGCGGAGATCATCGATCAGCTCGGGCAGTCGCTGTGCCTCATCGCGTGCCGGGATACACACCGCCACCGGCTCGATCACGGTATTCGTTCCGGCCGACAGCCTGCGCACCGTAGCGCGGTTGAATACCGCGGTCCCGCAACCGAACAGCGCGACACCCGCGCCCATCCACGCGGCGATGGCCGCGCCTGTGCACAGGGTTCGCGTCAGCGGCGGGTCAGTGAACGCCACAGATTACTCGGGGAGAAGTTGCCTTCGGGTGCGCCGGATGGTGCCGGGTTGCGGTTCATATAGGCGATGGCGGCGATAATGGCGGCGACGGCGAGGGTGATGCCGCCGACGATGCCGGCCCAGCCCGCGAAGGAGCGGGTATTCGGGTCCGCGTAGCTGACCTCGGCGCGCACCGTGGAGACATCGCCGGGTGGCAGTTTCCAGGAGACGGTGGAATCGTCCTCGCGGTTACCGTTGGTCTTGGCGACCCGGGCTGGGAAGGCCACCGTGAACTGCACGTCCGAGCCATGCGGCGGAACGGATTTCAGATCGACCCGGCCGTTGAGGCTGACCAGATCGCCAGTGCGCTGGAACGACAGGTTGAACATGCCCTGGGTCTGATCCGAGAGTGCGCCGAGCTGGCCGACCTCACCGAAGGACAGATCCTCGAAGAACACCTTGCTGCCCACATAGCCGTCCTGGCTGTACGGCTCGACCCGCACCTTCGCGGCCAGCGAATCGGGCGCTTTCAGTTGCGGGCCCTTGTCATTGGCGTCCGCGGGCACCACCGCGGCCACGATCCGACCGGACACCCGGTCATTGGACGACACACCCATCGACACCTGCACCCGCAGGCAGCCCGCGAGCATGGGCACCAGCATCGCGGCCAGCAGTACTACCGCGGCCACCCGCGCTCCGGGTCGGGGAGAACGTGGCAGTAGAACCGGTGTTTCGGGTATCACGGTGAGAGGACTCGGCTGCACGGCACACATCGTGCCAGGCCGTCACCCCGAATTGCCACGCGACGGGCGGAACGCACGCCGACCGAGGTGTCGGACCGGGCGTATCCGCACCGCGTCAGCCCCACCGGGCCGCGACCAACCGCACCAGCAGCGCCACGCCGAGCACCCCCAGCCCGACACACCCGTACCAGGCCGAATAGGGCAGCTCGAGGAATACCTTATGTGCAAGTGTCGACCCGAGCCAGGTCCACATGAACACCGCCACCGGCACGACCACGTCCGCCGAGATCAGGGCTGTCGGCTCTCGGGATCCGTGCTCCGGACCGGACGAGCCGAGCGTTCCCGACTTCAGCGCATGGGTTCCAGCGTCCAGATCTGAGGCCGTGGTCGGTGCCTGTGTTTGTGCCGTCGGCGACGGGTGCTCGGCGGTCGGCGCCGGTGTCTGCGCTGTCGACAGCAGGTGCACTGCCGTTGGTGCCGCAAACGTATTCGCGCCCCAAGTCCCCACAGCGCGATCCAAGCCGGTCAGCAGCAACGCCATCACCAGCGCCACCGCGAACCATCCCAGATAGTTGGTGTAGGGAATCTCAGCGAGTCCGGGCAGCCCCCAACCGGCGGCACACCAGCGCCACTGCCCGTCCGCCACCATTTGTGGATCGAGGAACAGATCCCACCCCACGGCCCCGACTGCGGTCAACACAACTCGCCCGGCCCATCGCCGAGTCAACAGCCCGGCCACCACCCACACCGGATACAGCCCACCAGTCCAGGCCAATGCGACCACCAACGGCACTCCCGCCACCGCGAGCCCCAGCCTGCCGTCGGCATAGTCATAACAACCGAACGGGAAACCCGTCGCGGTACCGATAATTTCGGCGAGCAAGCCGAGCCCGGAGACGATCACTACGAATCCCAGGGCGTACCGAATGCCGCGCGTCGTCATCGCATGCACCAGCGCCGTTCCCGCCGACAGCAGCACAACCGCGACGGTCACCCGATCGCGAGCAACGCCCGACGCGAGCGGATAACCGATCTGCACGAGTACGAGCAGTACCGCCGAGACCACGGGTGCCAGGAATCGCGGCGTCCATCGCAAGGCCGCCGTCGACCGCGGGTGTCCGCTCGCGCCAGCATCGCGGACGTCGGAATCTGTTCGGCCGGAGGATTCCGCCTGTGACGGTCGCTCATGCAGCTCCGGCCCGGATGGTCCGGTGGGCTCCGTCATCGCCTGCGCAGCAGCCGGAGCCGGTTGCGCCGTCGATCGCGCAGCACCAACTGCGCTGCACTGCGCCCGCTCGCTCCGGATACTCCGCCACCCGGATGCGTCGACGCCCCGGTGAGATACAACCCGGGCGCGCCGGGCACCCGCTGCCCGGACAACTCCGGCAGCGGCCGCCACAGCATCATCTGATCCAGCGACATCTCCACATGCATCACATTCCCGCCGCGCAACCCGAGTTCGCGCTCGAGATCGACCGGTGTCTGCACATACCGCCGCAGCACACTCGCCCCGAAACCCGGTGCGTAGGAGTTGACTTCGGCGATGATCCGATCGGCCTCCGACGCCGCGTGCGCGGCCCAGTCGCTCCCGTCGGCCAACTCGTACGGATGCCATTGCGCCCATAGCGAGAGCTGATGCTCACCAGCAGGGGCGATGCTCGGATCCAGCGCACTGAAACTCATGGCCAGTACCACCGGACGCGGCGGCAGATCACCGGCCAGCGCCGCACCGTGCGCCCGGCGGAGTTGCCGCCGATCCGAGACGAGAAACTGCAGACCATTGGCGGATTCGGCGGTCGAGCTACCGGGATACTGCGGCAGCGCGGCGGTCGCGAGCCGTACCACCATACCGATACCGGGGCCGACCCGGATCCGGCGCTGCCAGTCGTCGAGCACCGTCCCGTCGAATCCGCCGTTTCGCAACAGATCCAAAGTGGTCAGCACATGACTGCCCGCGATCACGGTGTCCGCGTGCAGATTTCGGCCCGATGTCGTGCACACCTGCCAGCCCGCACCGACCTGTCGCAGCTCGGTGACCGCATCGCCCGCCGACACCACCCCGCCGTCGGCACGCAGCCGCGCGACCAGTGCCGCCGTCAGCGCCCCACTGCCACCTACCGCCCGTCCCGGCGGGAGCGTATGCATCAGCGCGGCGAATCCGACCATCGGTGCTGTCCCCGGTTCCGACATCGGCGGCCCGGACTGCGCGCCGAACCAGGCCAGTGATGCCTTGAGCCGCTCATCGTCGAAGTGGCTGTCCAGCAGGGCATCGCCGGTCTGCAGGAACTCCCGCGACAACGCGCTCCCGCCATCGCGCGCGTCCAGCCCCCAGAACGAACGCAGCAGCCGACCCGGCGTGGGCGCACCACCGAACGCGCGCATCACCCGTGCCGACCGCGGCCCCCAGACCTCGACGAAGCGCCGATACGCCGCCGCGTCCCGCGCACCGCAGACCTCCGCGATGCCGGCGCAGGTCCGATCGAGATCGCGATGGAACACGATCGGCGCACCGCCGTCCGGCCCCGCGGGCGTGAAACCCCAAGGATCACAATCGATATAGCGCAGCCCGAAGCGAGTCAGCTCCAGTTCCTCGATGATCCCGGTATGGCGCACCATGATGTGCGCCGACGATCCGCGATCGACCAGATGACCGGGAAAGCGTTCGACCGTCGACACCGCGCCACCGAGCACCTCATCGCGCTCGAGCACCTCGACCCGCTCCCCGGCCCGCGCCAGATAGCAAGCGGCGACGAGCGCATTGTGACCCGACCCGACGACGACAACAGTCACAGTGGCAGCCGTCGTCCAAGGATCGCGAATCGCCTGGTATCTCCGGCGAAGACGAAATCCCGGATCACATCGGTGAATCCGAGTCGCCGGTACAGCTTCCAGGCCCGGTTGGCCTCGGCGCGCACTTCCGGTGTGGACAGCAGCACCGCACTCTCGGTGCGATTCGCCAGCAGCCGGGTCAGCAGCTCGCCGCCGATGCCACGCCCCTGCGCCGACGGATGTACGTGCAGCTCGGTCAGTTCGAAATAGTCCGAAAGCAGTTCACGCGCCGAATGCTCCGGCCAGCCCGAGCGCCGCATCCCGCTGTGCACCTGCTGCTGCCACCACTGGTGGGGGGCGCCGCGATAGCCGTAGCCGATGGCCACGATCGGCGCGGTCCGCAGGTCGATCTGCCCGGAATCATCCGGGACGACGGCGGCGACACCCTGCCAGCCGGCGCGGGTGGTGTGCTCGTTCCACATCGGCGCGCGATGGTGTTCGGTGCCGTGCGGATATTCCATCGCCGCGACGTACACCGCCAGCGCATCGTGCAGCCGGGAGCGCAGCGCCGCGACGGAGAGGTCGATGACGACAGGTGCGTTGGCAGGGGTGTGTTTGGGCTTGACGGCTGTCATGGCTCTCGTCGGTCCACAGAAGTTGTCGGTGGGTGTCCTTATATTCGATTCAATTCAAACGTTCGAATACCTGTTCGATCCGCTCGGTGCTGGGAACTCGGCATTCGTGCACAGGATAGGCCAGGTGAGCGACTCGGAGGGACGGCTGATGTCTGGTCGGATCGAACACCCGGGGCAACCCGGCAAGGCGGGCAAGCTGCTGCAGCGGGCGGACGGCTTGCTGATGCAGGCGGCGGGGGAACGCGACCCGCGCGAACGTTTTCGGACCGCATATCTCGCCGCGCTGCGCGGTGCCGGGGCCGTGCTCGCGTTTACCGGCGCGGACGCCGCGCCGCGGGCGCGCTCGCGCAATGCCTGGGTGCTGCTGCAGCGCGCCGCGCCCGAATTCGTCATGTGGGCCGACTACTTCAGCGCCCGTTCGGAGATCAGGGCGGCGCTGGAGGCGGGACTGGATCGCACTGTGGATGATCAACAGGCCGACGAGTTCTCTTCGCGGGTGGGCGCATTCCTCCACGATGTGGAAGATCTGCTGAATGCCGGGGCTCGATTGCGCCCGGCTCCGGGCTGGTCCGGCGGCATGACCGCTTAGTTATCGGCGAGTAGGTGGTACGGCACTGATCGAACTCGTATCATTGGTGGCAGATAGCCGACCTTGGCTATCTGTCGCCTACCCGGAGGCGACAGCCACGTCCTAGTGCCGGGGGAGGTACCGTGCCACTCTCCGAGCACGAGCAGCGCATGCTCGAACAAATCGAGAGCGCGCTCTATGCTGAGGATCCGAAGTTCGCGTCGTCCGTCCGCGGCGGACGCCTTCGCTCGACCTCGAGTCGTCGCAGACTCCAGGCCGCGGCCCTGTTCGTCCTCGGCCTGTTTCTACTCGTCGCCGGCATAGCCGCTCCGGTGAAGCTCGGCGACTTTCCGATCATCAGCCTGATCGGATTCATTGTGATGTTCGCCGCTGGCGTGCTGTTGCTCCTCGGTGGTTCCAAGGGCATCGCCAAGGGCGACCGGTCGGGCAATGCCCAATCCGGTGGCCCGAGTGGCGGATCGGGCGGACGTGGGCGACAGCGCAAATCCGGTGGTTTCTCCGACCGCATGGAAGATCGGTTCCGCCGTCGCTTCGATCAGGAGTAGCGCACCCGTAGCCCGCATCGACATATCGAACGCGCCGCCGCACCGAACGGGTGCGGCGGCGCGCTGTTATGCGTGAACCACCAGGCGGCTGAATGCTCGCCGCGCACGGTTGCCCACAACGCGCCACGATCTTCCCCACAACCTCCCACCGCTCACCTTGACGGCGCCTCGCCACCGGCCGAAACCAGGGGAACCAGGGCGTTTGCTGATAGTTGTCGGGCGCGTGTCGGGTCGTGCGGCGCGTGTCGCCAGAACACGGAAAAAGTTCTCCACCACTGTGATAGCTGGGATGACCTGCGTAATCGATGACGCGGGGAGCCAGATCACCTCGAGTTTCGATTGAAAGTGGGGGAAAGTGGGGTAATGTGGAGCGCGCACAAGAGGAAGGGCATACATCCGAGGTGATCGTGCTCCCCGAACGACGGGGTAGATCCAGGAGGTAGCGGGATGTTTCTCGGTACCTACACACCTCGGTTGGATGACAAGGGGCGACTGACGTTGCCTGCGAAGTTTCGAGACGATCTAGCGGGAGGGTTGATGGTCACGAAGGGTCAGGACCATAGCCTTGCCGTATATCCCAAGGAAGAGTTCACCGCACTCGCACGGCGAGCCGCGGCGGCGTCTCGAAGTAATCCGCAAGCGCGCGCGTTCGTCCGGGCACTCGCGGCCGGTACGGATGAACAGCGTCCGGACGCCCAGGGCCGGATCGTGTTGTCGGCCGATCATCGTCGCTACGCGAACCTCTCGCGGGACTGCGTGGTGATCGGATCGGTCGACTTCCTCGAGATATGGGATAAGCAGGCGTGGGAGGCCTACCTCGCCGAGCACGAGGAGGACTACGCGCAAGCGAGAGACGAGTCGCTGGGCGGAATCTTCTAGCCCTGAGCGAACGAGTGCCACGCGGCCTCTGCCCGGACGCGCGGACCCTGACGTACTTCCCCGACGCCAGGTGCCGAGGCTCCGGTCAGAGACCACGCGGCACTCGTATTTCAAAGTAGCTGTGCAACAAGGCGACCCCGCAGCGAGTGATCCCATTGGCACGGCTCGATGCGCGACGACGCGAGGCATGATTCCGGGAGGTCGAGGTGAACCGTGAGCAGGACGGTCCTCGCCATGTTCCGGTTCTGCTCCAGCGAGCCGACGCGCTACTCGGACCGGCGCTCACGGAGCCCGGCGCGGTATATGTCGACGCCACATTGGGTTTGGGCGGACACGCCGAACACTTCCTGCGGACCTACCCGAATATCCGTCTCGTCGGACTCGATCGCGATACCAACGCGCTGGCATTGGCCGGTGCGCGATTGGCGCCGTTCGCGGACCGAATCACCTTGGTACACATCCGATATGACGGAATCGCGGCCGCACTGGAACAGGCCGGATTGCCGACCACCGGTTCGGTGAGCGCAATCCTGATGGATCTCGGCGTGTCCTCGATGCAGCTCGACGAGGCCGAGCGTGGCTTCGCCTACTCGGTCGACGCGCCGCTGGATATGCGGATGGATCCCACCACCGGCATCACCGCCGCGGATGTGCTCAATACCTATAGTCACGGTGAGCTGGCGCGCGTGCTGAAAACCTATGGCGAGGAACGCTTCGCAGGCAAGATCGCATCGGAGGTGGTGCGTCGTCGGCAGCAGCGGCCGTTTCGCACGAGTGCCGAATTGGTCGAATTGCTTTATGCCACAATCCCGGCCGCCGCCAGGCGGACCGGCGGTCATCCCGCCAAGCGGACCTTTCAGGCGCTGCGGGTGGAGGTGAACGGCGAACTCGACTCGCTGCGCGCCGCGCTGCCCGCCGCCCTCGACGCGCTGCGGGTCGGCGGCCGGATCGTGGTCATGTCCTATCAATCGCTCGAGGATCGGGTGGTCAAACAGGAGTTGGCGCCGCGCACCACATCGCGGACACCGCTCGACCTGCCGGTCGAATTGCCCGGTATGGGACCGGAATTCAGGCTGCTGACCCGGGGCGCCGAGAAGGCAACCGAACGAGAGATCGAAGAGAACCCGAGGGCGGCACCCGTGCGGATGCGCGCGGCGGAGAGAATCCAGGAGGGGACAGCATGAGTGTGCGCACGCGTACCGACGAGGCGCCGGGCCGGATCGCCCGCCGGGTTCAGGCCGCCGAGCGGGTGAAATCGGGTGCTGCACAACGGGCCTACGCCAAGCGCCGGACGCGTGCCGAGCAGTCGGGGGACCATCATGATCTGCCCAAGCAGCGTGCGTCGGCGATGGCCACGCGGATTCCGTTCGTGGCGGCCATCATCGCGCTGCTCGGCTGCGGTCTCGCGCTCACCCTGCTGCTCACCACCCGCTCGGCCGAGGACAGCTATCAGCTCGGCGATGCCAGGGCGACCAACCGCAAGCTGGCCGATGAACGCGCGGCGCTGCAGCGCGAGGTGGAGGCCGCCGACTCCGCGCCCGAACTCGCCGCCCGGGCCCGCGAACTCGGGATGATCCCGGCCACGGATCCGGCCCGTTTGGTGATCGGACCGGATGGCGGGGTGACGGTGGTCGGCAAGCCGACGCCCGCGCAGGGCGCGCCGGTGCCGCCGTTGAACAGCTCGCCGGCCACCCCGACCCCCCCGCCGACGGGCAATGCCCAGGCCCGCGGCGAACGACTGGTTCCGGTGACGACCACGCCGTCCGCGCCGCCCGCCCGGCCGAATGCCGGTCAGCCCATGAATGCGGTTGCGGGACAGCCGAGCCCGACACCGCTGAGCCCGGTGCCGACGCCGAGTCCGCTCGCACAGACTCCGGCACAGACGCCGCAACCGGAAACGCCGCAGTCGGTATCGGAGCAAGCCCAAGCGCCGCAGCTGGAGATGCAGCCAGCGCCCACCCCGGACGAGGGCGCTCGATGAGCCTGCGGCAGACCAGGCCCGCGTCGCGTCAGCGCCGCGGGCCGTCGGCATCCAAGGCGGGCTCCACCAGAGCCGCCCCAACGTCGAGGCCGGCAACCGCATCCAGACCGCGGACGTCCGCCTCGGATCGGCCGCTGCGCGTGCGTCTCGGCGTCGGCCGGGTGATCATGTTGATCGCACTGGCAGTCGTCGCGCTCCAATTGCTGTGGGTGCAGAGTATTTCCGCGCCCCGGCTATCCGCGCAGGCAGCCAACCAGCGCAGAACCACGTTCACTGAGCAGGCTGTCCGCGGTCCGATCACGGATCGCTACGGCAAGTCGCTGGCCTTCACCACCTCCGCCAAAGAGCTGACCTTCCAACCCGTACAGGTGCGCAAGAATCTGGAGGCGGCGAAGGAGAAGAGCGCCAAGGCACCCGATCCTGACGAGCGGCTGAAGGCGATCGCAAAGACCATCCACGACAAGCTCGGCAAGCAGGCACCTACCGAATCGGAATTGCTGGCGAAGCTGCGCAGCGACGAGACTTTTGTGTTCCTGGCCCGGAATGTCGATGCACGCATCGCCACCGATATCAGGTTGCAGTTTCCGGAGGTGGGCGCGGATGCGCAGCCATTGCGCGAGCACCCCGGTGGGTCGTTGGCGGCCAACATCATCGGGGCCACCGGCTGGGACGGGCACGGTCTGATCGGGTTGGAATCGTCGCTGGACTCGGTGCTTGCCGGGACCAACGGGTCACAGACCTACGATCGTGGTTCGGACGGCACCGTTATCCCTGGAAGTTGGCGTGACAAGCAGCCCGCAATGAACGGCACCGGTGTCGAGCTGACCTTGGACTCGGATCTGCAGTACTACGTGCAGCAGCAGGTACAGCAGGCAAAGGAGATGTCCGGCGCGAATTCGGCTTCTGCGGTGGTGCTGGATGCCAAGACCGGCCAGGTGCTCGCGATGGCCAACGACAATACTTTCAATCCGGAGCTGGGACCGGAGAATTGGGGCGCGGCCAAGACCAAGAACCCATCGGTGGAGGATGTATTCGAGCCGGGATCGGTCAACAAGATCGTCACTGCGGCCGCCGTGATCGAGTATGGGCTGACGAATCCCGATGAGGTGCTCCAGGTTCCGGGCAAGATCAGCATGGGTGGCGTGACGGTCGCGGACGCCTGGGTGCACGGGGTTGTGCCATACACGACAACTGGCATCTTCGGCAGATCCTCCAATGTGGGCACATTGATGCTCACGCAGCGGGTCGGCGAAGAACGGTATGCCGACATGCTCAAACGCTTCGGACTCGGCCAGCGCACCGGTGTCGGGTTGCCCGGTGAGAGCCCCGGTGTCGTGCCCGCTCGCGATCAGTGGTCTGGTTCCACCTTCGCCAACCTGCCTATCGGTCAGGGGTTTTCGCTGACAACGCTGCAGATGACAAGCATGTATCAAGCCATCGCCAACGACGGTGTTCGTGTTCCGCCACGAATTGTGAAGGCCCAGATCGCGCCCGACGGCACCCGCACCGAGGAAGCACAGCCGGACGGCGTGCGGGTGGTGAGTCCGCAGACCGCTGCGACGTTGCGGACCATGTTCCAGGCCGTCGTACAGCGCGACCGGATGGACGCGAATCAGAATGGAACGGGTGCGCCCGCCGCCGTCGACGGTTACCAGATAGCCGGTAAGACCGGGACTGCGCAGCAAATCGACCCGCGCTGCAAGTGCTACTCCGACTCCAGCTACTGGATCACCTTCGCGGGCATGGCTCCGGCCGACAATCCGCGCTACGTCATCGGCCTCATGCTCGACGCCCCTATTCGCAGCTCTGACGGCTCCGGTGGAGGCTCCGTAGCCCCCCTGTTCCACAACATCGCCTCTTGGGCGTTGCAGCGCGACCGGATCCCGCCGTCACCCGAGCCGTCGCGACGGTTCGTTCTGCAGGCTTCATAAGATTGGAGCCGCGTTGCCCGGCCGTGAGCCGACGTCGGTAACCTGACTCGACGTTCCCGTCATTCCTATTGATCCGCTCAGTCCCGTCCATGCCGATTCCCGAGAGGAGCCCTGTGCCCGCACAGTCCAACCAGCACGTGCTCCGGCCGACCCAGCCGCGGTCGACGTCGTTGTCCACCGTGCTGGCCATGACCGGTGCCGGCTCGTCGCGAGCCGACCTCGCGCAGATCCAGGTCACCGGCATCGAGCAGCGCTCGCATGCGGTGCAACCGGGTGATCTGTTCGCCGCACTGCCGGGCGCGCAGGCGCACGGCGCCCGTTTCGCACGCGATGCCGTCGCACGCGGTGCGCTCGCGGTGTTCACCGATGCCGCGGGTGCCGAATTTGTAGGTGAGCTCGATGTGCCGGTGCTGGTGCGTGAGCAGCCCAGGTCGGTGCTCGGGGAGCTGTCGGGTGCGCTCTACGGCAATCCGTCCGAGCGGCTGCGCATCGTCGGCATTACCGGCACCTCGGGCAAGACGACCACCGCGTATCTGGTGGAGGCCGGGCTGGCCGCCAGTGGCCTGTCCACCGCGCTGATCGGCACCATCGAGACCAGGATCGGCGGTACCCGGGTGCCGAGCGCGTTGACCACGCCCGAGGCGCCGCAGTTGCATGCCATGTTCGCGCTAATGGTCGAGCAGGGTGTGGACGCGGTCGTGATGGAGGTTTCCAGCCACGCGCTGGCGCTGGGGCGGGTGGACGGCGTGCGCTTCGCTGTGGGTGCGTTCACCAATCTTTCGCAGGATCACCTGGACTTCCACGCCGACTTCGAGGATTACTTCGCCGCCAAGCGCAGGCTTTTCGAACCGGAGTCGCCGATCGCCGCGCGCACGTCGGTCATCTGCGTCGATGACGAATGGGGACGACGCCTGGCCGCCGATCTCGCGAATCCGATCACCGTTTCCACCACCGGTTCCGGTACTTGGCAGCTGATCGGCGAGGTATCCGCGCACAGCGGTGAGCAGGAATTCAGCGCCACCGGACCGGAGGCGAATGTCGATGTGCGCCTGCGACTTCCGGGGCGCTACAACGTCGCCAACGGGCTGCTCGCGGTTGCGGTGTGCACCGCCGCCGGCGTGGATCCCGCCGTCGTCGCACCCGCACTGGCCGCCGTCGACGTGCCGGGCCGGATGCAGCGGGTGGAGCGCGGACAGGACTTCCTGGCCATCGTCGACTACGCGCACAAGCCCGCGGCGGTGGAGTCGGTGATCGCTACGCTGCGCGGTCATCTGGCGGCGGGAGCGACGGGCCCGGAGGCGGTAGCGGAGCGTGACCACGGAGGGCACCGGGAGCGCCGCGAATCCAGTACTGCGGATGGTAGCGGTGGTCGGCTGGCCGTGGTCGTCGGCGCGGGCGGCGACCGGGACGAGGGGAAGCGCCCGCTGATGGGTGCGGCCGGTGCCCGCGGCGCCGATCTGCTGATCATCACCGATGACAATCCGCGCAGCGAGGATCCGGCCGCGATCCGCGCCGCGCTGCGCCGAGGTGCGTTGGCGGTCCAGGAGGCCGAACGCGGTGAGGTGCGCGAAATCGGGGACCGGGCCGCGGCCATTGCCGCCGCCGTCGGCTGGGCCCGTCCCGGTGACGTGGTGCTAGTGGCGGGTAAGGGACATGAGGCAGGGCAGGAGATCCGGGGCGTGAAGCATCCATTCGACGACCGCGAGGTGCTCGCGGCGGCGTTGGAGCAACGGGAGCGGGGCCCGCGGCACGACAACACTGAGCAGAGTCCGCAGGGGACGGACGCGGAGGACTTGACGGTTTCATGATCGAGATGACACTGCGGGAGATCGCGGAGGTCGTCGGCGGCACGCTGCACGACGCCCCCGACCCGGAGGTGACGGTAACGGGTTCGGTCGAATTCGATTCGCGCCGAATCGGTTCCGGGGATCTTTTCCTGGCCCTGCCCGGCGAGCAGGCCGACGGCCACGACTATGCGAAGGCCGCCGTCGACGCCGGTGCGGTCGCGGTGCTCGCGGCCCGCCCGGTCGGCGTGCCCGCGATCGTGGTGGCGCCGAGTCCGGGCACCGTACCCGCGAAATCCGTTGCGCTGGCCGGTGATTCGGATGGGTCGGGGGCCGCAGTACTGGTCGCGCTCGCTACGCTCGCCCGGGTGAGCGTTGAACGTCTTTCCGCCGCGGGAGCGACGGGCCCGGAGGCGGTAGCGGAGCGTAACCACGCAGGGCACCACGAGCGCGGCCAATCCAACACTGCGGCGGGCGGACTCACCGTGATCGGAGTGACCGGTTCGTCGGGCAAGACCTCGACCAAGGATCTGCTCGCGGCCGTGCTCACACCGCTCGGTCCGGTCGTCGCACCGCCCGGTTCGTTCAATAACGAACTCGGCCATCCGTGGACCGCGCTGCGCGCCGACGCCGACACCCGCTTCCTGGTGTTGGAACTGTCCGCGCGCGGTCCGGGCCATATCGCCGCGCTCGCGCGCGTCGCGCCGCCGAAGATCGGTGTCGTGCTCAATGTCGGCGCCGCCCATCTCGGTGAGTTCGGCAGTCGCGAGGCGATCGCGCAGACCAAGGGCGAACTCGTCGAGGCACTCCCGTCGACCGGGCTGGCGGTCCTCAATGCCGACGATCCGCAGGTGGCCGCGATGGCCGCACGTACGCAGGCCCGCGTGGTGACGGTCGGCCAGGCGGGCAATGCCGAAATCCGCGCCACCGATGTACATCTCGATGCCGAGGCACGCGCGGGCTTCACCCTGCACACGAAGCAGGGCAGCATCCCGGTGCGGCTCGCCGTGCACGGCGAACACCAGGTCGGCAATGCGCTGTCCGCCGCCGCCGTCGCGCTCGAATGCGGTGCGGATCTCGACACCATCGCGCGGGCACTCGGCGGCGCGCATGCCGCATCGGCCCGTCGCATGGATGTGCGGACCACCGCCGACGGCATCACCGTCGTCAACGACTCCTACAATGCCAATCCGGATTCGGTGCGCGCCGCGCTCAAGGCCTTGGTGACCATGTCGCGGGTGGGCGACTCCCCGCGCCGCAGTTGGGCCGTACTCGGTGAAATGGGTGAACTGGGCGAGGAATCCGTCATCGAACACGACCGGATCGGCCGCCTCGCGGTGCGCCTTGATGTCTCCCGGTTGATCGTGGTCGGTACCGGAAGGCCATCCCACGCGATGCACCAGGGCGCGGTAATGGAAGGCTCATGGGGCGAGGAGTCGATCCTCGTACCCGATATCGGTGCGGCCATCGCGCTGCTCGACAGCGAGGTCGAACCGGGCGATGTGGTGCTGGTCAAAGCGTCCAAGGCGGTCGGGCTGTGGGCGGTCGCCGAACATTTGACCAGCGCGGAACGTGCGGGAACTAGCCGGGGTAGCACGGAGGCGCTGGGAGTGAGTGAGCGGAGCGAGCGAACCATGGATACAGCGGCCTTCGGCCGAACGACGGAGTCGAGCGCTGGCGAGGCGGAGTCGTGAGTGAGCGGAGCGAGCGAACCATGGATACAGCGGCCTTCGGCCGAACGACGGAGTCGAGCGCTGGCGAGGCGGAGTCGTGAGTGAGCGGAGTGAGCGAACCATGGATACAGCGGCCATCGGCCGAACGACGGAGCCGAGCGCTAGCGAGGCGGAGTCGTGAGGCAGATTATGTTCGCGGCGGGGATCGCGCTCGCGGTCTCCATCCTGTTGACGCCACTGTTGATACGGATCTTCGCCAGGCAGGGCTTCGGGCAGGAGATCCGGGTCGATGGTCCGGCTAGTCATCAGGCCAAACGCGGCACCCCGACCATGGGTGGTGTGGCCATTCTGGTCGGCATGTGGGCCGGCTACCTCGGCTCACATCTGATCGGCATCGGTTACGACGCCGACGGACCGTCTGCCTCGGGCATTCTGGTGCTCGGACTGACCACCGCACTCGGTGTGGTCGGCTTCCTCGACGACTTCATCAAGCTGCGCAAGCAGCGCAATCTGGGGCTGTCGGCCGCGGGCAAATACATCGGTCAGATCAGCGCCGCGGTCATTTTCGGCGTGCTCGCCTTGCAGTTCCGCGGCGGTAACGGGTTGACTCCGGCCAGTAAGCATCTGTCCTATGTCCGCGATATCACCACGGTGTCGATGGGCGTGATCATCTTCGTGTGCTGGGTCTGTCTGCTGGTCGTCGCGTGGTCCAATGCGGTGAACCTGACCGACGGCCTGGACGGTCTGGCCGCGGGATCGATGAGCCTCGTGCTGGGCGCCTACGTGATCATCACGTTCTGGCAGTACCGCAACGCTTGCGCGACGATTCCGGAGGCGGGTTGCTACAACGTGCGCGATCCGCTGGATCTGGCGCTGGTCTGTGCCTCGGCGGCCGCCGCGTGTGTGGGCTTCCTGTGGTGGAACGCCGCGCCCGCCAAGATCTTCATGGGTGATACCGGATCGCTGGCCCTGGGCGGCATGCTTGCGGGTCTGTCCATCACCACTCGCACCGAACTGCTGATGGTCGTGATCGGTGCGCTGTTCGTCGCCGAAACCGCATCGGTGGTGCTGCAAGTCGCGGTGTACCGCACAACCCGCAACCGGCTGTTCAAGATGGCGCCGTTCCATCATCACTTCGAACTCAGTAAGTGGGCCGAGACTACGGTGATCATCCGATTCTGGCTGTTGGCGGCCATGGCGTCGGCGGTCGGACTCGGCCTGTTCTACAGCGAATATCTCTCAGCGGTCGGGTGAAGTAGCGATG
The DNA here is from genome assembly GCF_040674855.1 of Nocardia sp. NPDC049707. Taxonomy (NCBI): domain Bacteria; kingdom Bacillati; phylum Actinomycetota; class Actinomycetes; order Mycobacteriales; family Nocardiaceae; genus Nocardia; species Nocardia sp. NPDC049707. The sequence goes on from NZ_JBFANN010000059.1 coordinate 24,958, forward strand.
GTCGAACATTCTCCGCGTGCCCTGCGAACACCGGGGCCCATGCTCGAATTCCTGCGTGGCCGTGACGTTCTGGTGGCCGGATGGGGCGTCTCGGGCCGCTCGTTGATCGAACCGCTGCGCGATATCGGCGCGCGTCCGGTGGTCACGGACGGCGGTGCCGCCGCATTGGCCGAGGCGGCCGGACTCGGCTTGGACATTGCGACCTGCACCGAACTGGAAACCACGGACTGGAGCCGCTTCGCACTGGTCATCACCAGTCCGGGCTGGCGGCCGGATTCGCCGGTGCTCGCCGCCGCGGTGACCGAGGGCACCCCGGTCTGGGGCGATGTCGAGTTCGCCTGGTGGGTCGATCAGGCCAGGATCTACGGTCCAGTGCGCAAATGGCTGGTGGTGACCGGTACCAACGGCAAGACCACCACCACCTCGATGGTGCACTCCATCCTGCGCGCGGCCGGAATCGCCAGTGTCGCCTGCGGCAATATCGGGCTGCCGATCCTGGATGCGCTACGCCGCAATCCCGGTCCGCAGGTGCTCGCGGTCGAACTGTCCTCGTTCCAATTGCATTGGGCGCCATCGGTGCGGCCCGAGGCCGGTGTGGTGCTGAATGTGGCCGAGGACCACCTGGATTGGCACGGCGGCCTCGATGCCTACGCCGCAGCCAAGTCCAGGGCGCTGTACGGCCGTGTCGGTGTCGTCGGACTCGATGATCCGGTGGCCGCCTCGCTGGCCCGGCGCAGTAAGGCGCGCCGGATGGTCGGCTTCCGGATCGGCGTACCCGCCGACGGCGAACTCGGTGTCGTGGACGGCAAACTGCTCGACCGCGCTTTCACCAAGGCCGCCATCCTGGCCGAGGTCGGCGATATCAGCCCCAAGGGACCCGCCGGTGTCGCCGACGCACTCGCCGCCGCCGCGGTGACCAGGGCCATCGATGTGGCACCGCAGTTCGTGCGGGAAGGTCTCATCGAGCACAAGGTCGGTCCGCACCGGGCCGCGTTCGTGCGTGAGGTGGCCGAGGTCGAGTTCATCGACGACTCCAAGGCCACCAACCCGCATGCCGCCCGCTCCTCGATTCTCGGCCACCCGCAGGTGGTCTGGATCGCCGGTGGGCAGCTGAAGGGCGCCTCGGTCGAGGATCTGGTCGAGGAGATCGCCGACCGCCTCGTCGCCGCGGTGCTGATCGGGGCCGACGCGCCGGTGATCGCGGCTGCATTGACGCGACACGCGCCCGAGGTCCCAGTTGTCGAGGTCAGCGCGGGAGACCATGCAGGCATGGGTGACGCCGGTATCGATGAGAGCGCGGCCGACGCCGTGATGGCGCAGGCCGTGCGCGCCGCGGCCGGGTTTGCCCGTGCTGGGGACGCCGTACTGCTCGCTCCGGCCGCGGCTTCCTTGGATATGTTCGCCGATTACACCCACCGCGGGCGCAGTTTCGCCGCGGCGGTGGCCGCGCTGGAAGTCGGTGACATCGGGCGGCATCTATGACCGAGACGGCACGGCGGAATCGGCTGGCGGACACCAAGTTCGGCGCCTGGCTGGCGCGCCCGCTCGCGTCGTTCCATCTGGTCGTCACGATCGCGACACTGCTGACGGTGCTCGGTCTGGTCATGGTGTTGTCGGCATCCAGCGTCGAGGCGTATGTCGACGGCGGGTCGGCGTACTCGCTGTTCATCCAGCAGGCCATGTTCGCCGTGATCGGCGCGGTGCTGTTCTATGTGGCACTGCGGATTTCGTTGCGGCGACTGCGGCAATGGTCGTTTCCGCTGTTCGCGATCTCGGTGCTGGCGCTGGTGCTGGTGCTGATTCCCGGCATCGGCTCCGAGGTGCAGGGTGCGCGGCGCTGGTTCTTCATCGGGCCGATCTCGGTGCAGCCGTCGGAGATCGTGAAGGTGACACTGGTGGTGTGGGGTGCGCATCTGCTCGCCTCGCGCCGCTCGGAACGCGCCGCGCTCAAGGATATTCTGGTGCCGCTGGTGCCCGCCGGTCTGCTGGTGTGTCTGCTCGTCGTGCTGGAGCCGAATCTGTCGACCACCATTGCGCTCGGCATCGTGCTCGCCGCACTGCTGTGGTTCGGTGGGCTGCCGGTGCGGCTGTTCGTCACCATCGCGATTGCGGGCATGATCGCCGCGGGCATTCTCGCGCTGTCCGCCGGTTATCGTTCGGACCGGATGCGTGCCTTCTTCAATCCGGGCGACGATCCGCAGGGCATCAATTACCAAGCGCGCCAGGCGCTGTACTCGCTGGCCGACGGCGGGATCTGGGGTCGCGGCCTCGGCCAGAGCCGGGCCAAATGGCAGTACCTGCCGAATGCGCACAACGACTTCATCTTCGCCATCATCGGCGAGGAACTCGGATTCCTCGGCTGCGCACTGGTTCTGGGCCTGTTCGCGCTGTTCGTCTATACCGGCCTGCGCATTGCGAGCCGTTCGGTCGATCCGTTCCTGCGGCTGCTCACCGCGACCGCGACGACCTGGATCACCGGCCAGGCGCTGATCAATATCGGCTATGTGGTCAACCTGCTCCCGGTGACCGGTCTGCAGTTGCCGCTGGTTTCGGCGGGCGGTTCGTCGCTGGCGATCACCCTGTTCATGTTCGGCATCATCGCCAATGCGGCCCGGCACGAACCCGAGGCGATCGCGGCACTACAGGCCGGACAGGATGGCCGAGTCAGCCGACTGCTGCGATTGCCCAAGCCGGAGGTGTACTCACCGGCGAAGGCGGACGCGGCGCGTGCGCGCTCGGCCGCGGCCAAGGCCAGGGCGGCCGAACAGCGGGCACGGGCCGAACGGGCCAAGGCCGACCGGGCACGGGCCGCGCTGCCGCAGGGGCGGCGGACCCAATCCGACTCCGGTCGACGGCGGGCGCCCGAGAGCAGGGGCACGAGTTCACTGCGGGCGACCAGGGCATGGGAGCCCAGCTATCCGATAAACCATGCGAGAGATCGGGGAAGATCCAGGTGAGTGCGGAGCGACCCCGCAAGCCACTATCGGTGATCGTCGCGGGCGGTGGTACCGCGGGACATATCGAGCCCGCGCTGGCCGTCGCCGACGCGTTGCGGCGACTCGACAATTCGATCCGGGTCACCGCACTCGGCACCGAACGCGGACTCGAGACCAGACTGGTACCCGAGCGCGGTTATCCGCTGGAGTTGATTCCGCCGGTTCCGTTGCCGCGCAAACCGACCGCGGATCTGCTGCGGCTGCCCGGCCGTGTCCGCGCGTCGGTGGCTCGGACCAGGGCGGTCATCGACGCGGTCGAGGCCGATGTGATCGTCGGCTTCGGCGGCTATGTCGCACTGCCGGCCTACCTCGCGGCCGGCCGCGGCATGCTCGGCCGCAGGCGTGCGGTGCCGGTGGTGGTGCACGAGGCGAATGCCAAGGCCGGAATCGCCAATAAGGTCGGTGCCAGGCGCGCGGCCAGAGTGCTTGCCGCCGTACCCGATTCGGGTCTGGCCAAGGCCGAGGTCATCGGCATTCCGGTGCGCGGGTCCATTACCTCACTGGATCGGGCCGCGCTGCAAGCCGAGGCCCGTGCCCATTTCGGCCTGCCAGCCGAGGGACCGGTGCTGCTGGTCTTCGGTGGCTCGCAGGGGGCGGTCTCGTTGAACAAGGCGATTTCCGGCGCGGCGGCACAGCTGGCCGCGGCGGGCGTCTCGGTGCTGCACGCGCACGGTCCCAAGAACACCCTCGAGGTCCCGGATGCGGATGAAGGTGGGGCGCGGTATGTCGCCGTGCCGTATCTTTCCCGGATGGACCTGGCCTATGCCGCCGCCGACGCGGTCGTCTGCCGCTCCGGCGCGATGACCGTCGCCGAGGTGTCGGCGGTCGGCCTGCCCGCGTTCTATGTACCGCTGCCACACGGCAACGGTGAACAGGAACTCAATGCCAGACCGATCGTCCGCCAGGGCGGTGGCAGAATCGTCCCGGATGCCGAGCTGACCCCGAAATACGTGATCGACGAGGTGATACCGCTGCTGACCGACCGCGCACGGCTGATCGAAATGAGCCTGTCCGCCGCAGGCGCCGGACACCGCGACGCCGCCGACGAGCTGGCACGCGTTGTCGTCGAGGTGAGCGGCCGGTGACCACGGGAGCCGATGCCACCGAATCCGGGGCGGTCGAATCCGGCGCCGACGAGGCGCGCTCTGCCCTGCCGCCTGAATTGGCGCGGGTGCATATGGTCGGGATCGGTGGTGCGGGCATGTCCGGTATCGCCCGCATCCTGCTCGCGCGCGGTGGCTCGGTCTCCGGTTCGGACGCCAAGGAGAGCCGCGGCGTGCTCGCGCTGCGGGCCCGCGGCGCTCAGGTGCGCATCGGTCACGATGCCAGCGCCCTCGACCTGCTGCCCGGCGGCCCGACGGCGGTGGTCACCACCTATGCCGCCATCCCCAAGACCAATCCCGAACTGGTCGAAGCGAATCGGCGCGATATTCCGGTGCTGTTGCGTCCCGCCGTGCTCGCCTCGCTGATGCAGGGACATCGGACATTGCTGGTCTCGGGCACGCACGGCAAGACCTCGACTACCTCCATGCTGATCGTGTCTTTACAGCACTGTGGATTCGATCCGTCCTTCGCGGTCGGCGGCGAACTCAACGAGGCGGGGACCAATGCCCATCACGGCACCGGCGAAATATTCGTCGCCGAGGCCGACGAGAGCGACGGCTCACTGCTGCAATACCACCCGGATGTCGCCGTGGTCACCAATATCGAATCCGATCACCTGGATTTCTTCGGTTCCGATGCGGCCTATGTCCAGGTCTTCGACGATTTCGCCGACCGTCTCGGTCCCGGCGGGCTGCTGGTGGTGTGTCTGGACGATCCCGGTTCGCGGGCGCTGACCGAGCGGGTCGGTGTGCGGTTGGCGGAGAAGAACGTTCGGGTGCTCGGCTACGGATCGGGTGAGCTGGCCGACGCGCCGGTGCCGGTAGGCGTGCGGCTGCACAGTTGGGAGCCGCGCGATGTCGGCGGCCTGGCCCAGTTCCAGCTCGCCGACGAGGCCGCGCCGCGTACCCTGCGGCTCGCGGTGCCCGGTCGACATATGGCGCTGAACGCGTTGGCCGCGCTGCTCGCCGCGCGCGCCGCTGGTGCGGATGTGGACGAAATCGTGCAGGGGCTGGAGGGTTTCGGCGGTGTGCACCGCCGGTTCCAGTTCGTGGGCCGGGAAAACGGCGTGCGCGTCTTCGACGATTACGCCCACCATCCGACCGAGGTGCGCGCGGTACTCGGCGCGGCCGCCGAGTTGGTGCGGCAGGAGGCTCGGGATGGCGCCCGCTCCCGACAGGGCCGGGTCATCGTGGTGTTCCAGCCGCACCTCTACAGTCGCACCGCCACCTTCGCCCAGGATTTCGGCGCGGCTCTGAGCCTTGCCGACGAGGTCGTCGTGCTCGATGTCTATGGTGCGCGGGAGAAGCCGCTGCCGGGTGTCAACGGGGCACTGGTCGCACAAGCGGTCACCAAACCCGTGCATTACCAGCCGGATATATCGCGGGTCGGCCGTCAGGTCGCGGGCCTGGCCTTGCCCGGCGATGTGGTGATCACCATGGGCGCGGGCGATGTGACGATGCTCGGCAGCCAGATTCTCGATGGGCTGCGCGCGCGTCCGCAATACGGGCGGTGACCCGCGATGCGCACCGCCGGTGACTGGTTCGACCGGGCACACCGGGGTCGCCTGCGTCGGTGGAGTTGGCTGGGCGTGTGCGTCCTTACCGTTGTCCTCGTACTCGCCTGGTTCACCCCGGTGCTTTCGGCGAGCACGGTCGAGATCGACGGTTTGGTCGCGGTGCCCGAGGAACAGGTGCGCGACAAACTCGAGATTCCGTCCGGCCGCTCGATGTTGCGCATCGACACCGATGCGATGGCCCGGCGGGTGGCGAGCATTCCGAAGGTCCGCACCGCACGGGTGCAGCGGGTACTTCCGTCCACCGTCAAGGTGACGGTGGTGGAGCGCACGCCGGTATTGTTCTGGGACAGTCCGCAAGGCGCGCATCTGATTGATGCGGAGGGTGTGAAGTTCGCGATCGAGGACGCGCCCATCGGTGTTCCGAAGCTGACCACCGAATATCCGGACGGCACCGATCCGGTGACCCGGGCCGCGGTCTCGGTTTTGGCGGTATTGCCTGCCGCGCTGGTCGTGCAAGTGGACGAGGTTGTCGCGCGGTCGATTTCGAATATTTCCCTGAACCTGCGCGACGGTCGCACTGTACTGTGGGGAGGAACTAATGACGCGGAACGCAAGGCGGCCGTGGTGATGCCGCTGTTGACCCGCGATGGAACGGTGTTCGATGTTTCGAGTCCGAATCTGGTCACGGTAAAGTGATCGATACCCTTTGTGCCCAGGGGTTTTTCGATGGAACTGTGACCGCAGTGGGAACAGCCCAGCGAGACCGGGCGTTCGGGGGCAACCGTTCACGATATGACGTGTTGCGCGGCGAGACGAGTGGGATCACACAAGATTCTGTCAGTCGTTTCGGCGCGCCTGCGCGTCTATCGCGGCGGCTGCGAATAGCGTTCCGCAGCAGTCGGATACTTGACATAACGCTGACCCTATGGTTGAGGTTTAGGGTTTGCCCGGACTTGCCACAGGCCGAATGTCGAGAGTCCGAAAACGACAGACTTTAGATCTAAGGAAGGCGAAGGCCCATGACGCCCCCGCACAACTACCTTGCGGTGATCAAGGTCGTCGGTATCGGTGGCGGCGGCGTGAATGCCGTCAACCGGATGATCGAACAGGGACTCAAGGGAGTCGAGTTCATCGCGGTCAACACCGACGCGCAGGCGCTGCTGATGAGCGATGCCGACGTCAAGCTCGACGTCGGCCGTGAGCTCACCCGCGGTCTCGGTGCCGGTGCCGACCCGGAGGTCGGTCGCAAAGCCGCCGAGGATCACAAGGACGAGATCGAAGAGGTGCTCAAGGGCGCCGATATGGTTTTCGTCACCGCGGGTGAGGGCGGCGGCACCGGTACCGGTGGCGCACCCGTCGTCGCGAGCATCGCGCGCAAGCTCGGCGCGCTCACCATCGGTGTCGTCACGAGGCCGTTTTCCTTCGAGGGCAAGCGGCGTGGCAATCAGGCCGAAGTGGGCATCAACCTGCTGCGCGAATCCTGCGACACGCTCATCGTCATCCCTAACGATCGGCTGCTGCAGCTCGGCGATGCGGCGGTGAGCCTGATGGACGCCTTCCGCTCCGCCGATGAGGTGCTGCTCAACGGTGTGCAGGGCATTACCGACCTGATCACCACCCCGGGTCTGATCAATGTCGACTTCGCCGACGTGAAGAGCGTGATGTCCGGCGCGGGAAGCGCGTTGATGGGTATCGGTTCGGCGCGTGGCGAGGGCCGTTCGGTCAAGGCCGCCGAATCGGCGATCAATTCGCCACTGCTCGAGGCATCGATGGATGGCGCGCACGGCGTGCTGCTCTCGATCGCGGGCGGTTCGGATCTGGGTCTGTTCGAAATCAACGAGGCCGCCTCGCTGGTGCAGGAGGCCGCGCATATCGAGGCGAATATCATCTTCGGTACCGTCATCGACGATTCGCTCGGCGATGAGGTTCGCGTCACGGTGATCGCGGCCGGTTTCGACGGCGGCGGGCCGGCGCGGCGCACCTTCGAGGCGGGCCGCGGCGCGATCGGTTCGGGCCGGGCCGGTGAGATCGGCTCGACCGGCCGGACCAGTGAGATCGCCGCCGCCGCGCGCACCGAAACCACTTCCGCCGCAGGTCAAACCGGCTCCGTTCGGGGCGCGGTGCCCAGCTACCGGGATTCCGAACGGGCCCGCACGCTGGCCGACCCGACGGTCACGCACAATACGCGTTCGCATATCGAGCCGCCGGATACCGACGATGATGACGACGTCGACGTGCCGTCGTTCATGCGTCGCTAGGGTACGAGCACATCGCTCGGCAGGACTGGCACACTGGGCGGTATGCCCACGCAACAACAGATCTCGTACGCACATGGGTAACTCGTCGGGAATGCCCAGCACTCGGCCAGGCACAAGACCGATGGCCCACAACGGTGCCGTTGACGCACTCGACGACCGGCAAAAGTTCCGGGGAGGCGGGCGAGCAGCGCCGCCATTGACCGTTCGACGAGTGACAACCACCAGAGCGGGCGGTTTCTCGGCGCCGCCATACGATTCGTTCAATCTGGGGGACCATGTGGGGGACGACCCGGCGGCCGTGCAGCGGAACCGGGACCGGCTGGCCGAGGGTATCGGCCTGTCACCGGATCGGCTCGTGTGGATGGAACAGATCCATGGGCGCACAGTCGAAATCATCGATGGGCCACAGGATGCGCCGGTGCCCGCCACCGACGCAGTGGTGACGACCGTGCCAGGTCTTGCACTGGTGGTGCTCACCGCGGACTGCGTGCCGATCCTGCTGTCCGATGACGAGGCAGGCGTGATCGCGGCCGTACATGCCGGGCGGATCGGTGCGCGCATCGGCATCGTGCCGCGCGTCTTGGATGCAATGGTTTCGGCCGGTGCCCGCATCGAGCGCATCGGCGCTTTTCTCGGCCCGGCAGCATCGGGCCGTCAATACGAGGTGCCCGCCGCGATGCGCGCCGACGTCGAGGCGCATCTACCCGGCAGCGCGACAACCACCGTGCGCGGCACGCCCGCACTCGACCTGCGCGCCGGAATCAACAGACAGCTCACCGAAGCGGGAATCGGCGCGGTCGCCATCGATCCGCGCTGCACGATCGAGGACAAGACGCTGTTCAGTCATCGCCGTGGCGCACCGACCGGTCGCATCGCGGGTGTCATCTGGATGCAGGCGGACGCATGAGGCCGGAATCGATTGCCGCCGAGGCCATGGACGGCCGGACCGCCGAACTCGCGGCGAATCTCGCCGATCTGAACAAGCGCATCGGCGCGGCTTGCCTTGCGGCCGGGCGTGATCCGGGCTCGGTGCGGCTGCTGCCTGTGACGAAGTTCTTCCCGGCCACCGATATCGCTATCCTGCATCGCTTGGGCTGCCGGGATTTCGGCGAGTCCAGGGAGCAGGAGGCCACCGCGAAGGTCGCCGAGCTGGCAGACCTCGCGGAGGTGCGCTGGCACATGATCGGTCGGCTGCAGCGCAACAAGGCACGGATCGTCGCGCGCTGGGCACATGCCGTGCACTCGGTCGACAGCGAACGGCTGGCAACGGCCCTTGACACCGCGGCGCGAGCCGCCTTGGACTCGGGGGAGCGCGCTGAACCGGTTCGCGTATTGGTCCAGGTGAGCCTGGACGAGGATCCGGGTCGGGGCGGCGTCGCCCCGGAAGATCTTGCGGCACTGACCGCTCGGGTGGCCACCGCACCAGGACTGCAGTTCGTGGGCCTGATGGCGATTCCCCCGCTCGACGCCGTGCCCGCCGATGCTTTTGCACGCCTTGCGCATGTGCATGCGCTGGTGCGCGCGGATCATCCCGAAGCGACCGAACTCTCCGCGGGCATGTCGGGTGATCTGGAATTGGCAATCGAACACGGTGCTACCTGTGTGCGTGTCGGTACCGCCTTGATGGGCGCTCGACCGATAACCTCGGCGTAGCAAAGAACCTCATCAGTCACATTTGACACATATGCTGGGACTGGAGAGGACTGAGCAAGACTTCAACACCCGGCCGCCACCGGGGCCGAAGGAAGGTCTATGAAATGAGCACGCTGCACAAGTTCAAGGCGTACTTCGGCATGGTTCCGCTCGAGGATTACGAAGACGATTACGTCGCCGAACCCGCCCCCCGCGGTGTGGACGAGCGCGGCTCACGTCGTCCCCGGCCCCGTGACTATTCCGAGCGCGCCGGTTACGGCGCGGACCGCTATGCCGACGACCGCTATGCCGACGAGCCGGATTACGCGGAGCCGGCGTACAAGTCGCCGTACAAGGCGGGATACCCGGTGTCTCGGCGCGACGATTATGTCGACGAGCCCTATGGGGACGACCGCTATGACGCGCGGCCGCGCCCTACCAGGATCGATGCCGCGCCGGGCGCGTCCCGATTCCGTGCGGGCGGCAATGCGCCGATGCTGCGGGGAGCCACCAGGGGTGCGCTCGCCGTCGATCCCGAGGCCGAGGAGCGGCGAATGGAGGAGCGCGTGCGCCCCGAGCCCGCGCCCGCGCGTCGGCCGGGGATCTTCGAGGACGGAGGTCCCTTGTCCAAGATCACGACGCTGCGCCCGCGCGACTACAGCGAGGCCCGCATTATCGGTGAGCGTTTCCGCGAGGGCAACCCGGTGATCATGGACCTGGTCGATCTGAGCAATGCCGACGCGAAGCGGCTGGTCGACTTCGCCGCCGGTCTCGCATTCGCGCTGCGTGGCTCATTCGACAAGGTCGCGACCAAAGTGTTCCTGCTCTCACCCGCCGATGTCGATGTCTCGGCCGAGGAGCGTCGCAGGATCGCCGAAACCGGCTTCTACAACCAGAAATAACGCTTGTGTTCCGGGGGTTCTGTCAGACCCGTTGGGTATCGGGCTGACGTTTTCGAGCGATCTGCGAGCCGTTGCCAGCGGTGTGGTCACTTTGCGCGGCGCGGATTTTCGGGCAGAGTAAGGTCGTGGCCTTGTTTGCGGTGTTGTACTTCGTGCTGTTCATCTTCTGGCTGTTGTTGATCAGCCGAGTGATCGTCGAGTTCATCCGTAGCTTTGCCCGAGACTGGCGCCCGAGTGGCTTCGTCGTCGTGATCCTCGAGGTGATCTTCACGATCACCGATCCTCCGGTGAAACTCCTGAGGCGGTTGATACCACCGGTGTCATTGGGAGGAATTCGGCTCGATCTGTCGATTATGGTCCTGCTTTTCGTCGTCTTCATCTCGATGACGTTTGTGGGCGGCCACGCCGACGGGTAGCCCAGGTGTGTCAGAATGAACCGAGAAGATAGCTTGCTAGATCTGCTAGATCTCCCAAAGACGCGTGAAGGGATCCTTCCATGCCGCTGACCCCAGCCGATGTGCACAACGTCGCGTTCAGCAAACCGCCGATCGGGAAGCGCGGCTACAACGAGGATGAGGTAGACGCCTTCCTGGATCTCGTGGAGCAGGAGCTCTCGCGTCTGATCGAGGAGAATGCCGACCTGCGCCAGCGGGTTGCCGAGCTCGATGCGGAACTGGCTGATGCCAAGAAGAATCGCGGTCCGGCCAATGTCAATGCCGTGGTGAAAGCACCAGTTCCGCAAGCCCCACCGCCCCAGCCCGAGCCCATCAAACCACCTGTTCAGCAGGCCCCGCCGCCGCCTCCGATGCCGGTCGCGGTACCGGTAGCCAAGGATGCGCCGAGCGCCGATGCGAATCTGCAGGCGGCCAAGGTACTCAGCCTCGCCCAAGAGATGGCGGACCGGCTGACCACCGATGCGAAGCTCGAAGCGGAGAATCTGCTGTCGAACGCGCGAGCCAATTCCGAGCGCCTGGTCGGCGATGCGCGAACCCGCTCGGAGGCGATGATCGCCGATGCGCGGCAGAAGTCGGATGCGATGCTGTCGGATGCCCAGACCCGTTCGGACAATCAGCTACGGCAGGCCAAGGAGAAGGCCGACGCGCTGCAGGCCGATGCCGAGCGCAAGCACACCGAGATCATGGCCACCATCACCCAACAGCGCAGCGTGCTGGAAAGCCGGATCGAGCAGCTCAAGACCTTCGAGCGGGAATACCGCGTGCGGCTGAAGTCGTACCTGGAATCCCAGCTCGAGGAGTTGGAGAACCGCGGCTCGGCGGTGCCGGTGGACGGCGGCGAGGCTTTCGTGGACGTCAATACCGCGAACAATCTCGCTCCCGCCTCGTTCGCCAAGGGCGCCAAGTAGTCTCTCGTAGTAGAGAGATATCTCCGCTGTAGTTGCTGTTCGAGTAGCTAGAGGTACGCCGAGCCGCCTGGTACGCCTAGGGGGTCAATATGCTCGTCTTGACGCTTGTCTTGGCCGCGATCGGGTTCGCCCTGCTAGTGACCGCGCTGACCACCGGGTCGGTGCTGTGGGCATGGGGGTGCATCCTCGTCTGTATCATGGGCGCTGTGCTGTTGCTGGTGAGCGCGCTTTCCATGCGCAGCTCTGATAGCGATACCGCGCCACCGCCTGGTCGCCATGCGAAACGGTAATCGTAGGCCCTACAAATCGGTTTGACCGTCCTGGTTAGAATCAAACATGTAATCGGCGTAGATCCGGCCATCACCGGGGAGTCTTCGGAAGAACGGTGCGCACACCGCGCCCAGTAGAACCGAACGGGTGAGCCCGTCACAGCTCGAAACGAGAGGTCCTGGTTGGTCGCCGCGGATCGGCGCGCCGCCCGGACAAGCGGGGTGGTACCGCGGTTTCGACGCAACCGGCGTCGTCATCGTCCCCGTGCTGACACTTACGCGCTACGGCGCGGCGGCACGAGGAGACGGGATCCGCGATGGCGGACGAACCTTCGAGCAGCGCATACCCGCGCGTCGATCTGGCAGGCCCTGTCGAGCGACCTGCAAACAGTCGCTACGCAGCCGGCAGCGGGGCATCCTTCCCGGACCTGGAGCGTCGGGTACTCGACGGCTGGGCCGCCGACGACACCTTCCGCGCCAGCATCGAGAACCGTTCGGGTGCAGCGGAGTTCGTCTTCTATGACGGTCCGCCGTTTGCCAACGGATTGCCACATTATGGACATCTGCTCACCGGGTACGTGAAGGATGTCATCCCGCGTTTCCAGACGATGCGCGGCAAGCAGGTCGATCGACGTTTCGGCTGGGACTGTCACGGACTGCCCGCGGAAATCGAAGCGGAAAAGCAGCTCGGTATCACGGACAAATCACAGATCGATGCCATGGGGCTCGCGGAATTCAACGCGGCCTGTAAATCCTCGGTACTGCGCTACACGGGGGAATGGCGTAATTATGTGACGCGTCAGGCCCGCTGGGTCGACTTCGACAACGACTACAAGACACTGGATCTCGACTTCATGGAGTCGGTGATGTGGGCGTTCAAGTCGCTGTACGACAAGGGCCTGATCTACCAGGGGTTCCGGGTGCTGCCCTACAGCTGGTACGAGCAGACTCCGCTGTCGAATCAGGAAAGCCGGCTCGACGACGCCTACAAGATGCGTCAGGATCCGGCCGTCACCGTGGATATGGTGCTGCGCGTACCCGGCGAGCATCCGCTGCACGAACTCGATGGCGCCAACGCACTCATCTGGACCACCACGCCGTGGACGCTGCCGTCGAACCTCGCGATCGCGGTGCATCCGGATGTGCGCTACGTGCATGTGCGCGGCACCGACGGCAAGCGCTATCTGCTGGCCGCCGAACGGGTCTCGCACTACGCCCGCGAACTCGGCAACGCTGAATCCTCTGGTCGCTCCGCAGGCTCCGCTCCTGTCGAGGTGCTCGGCGAATTCGATGGTGCCGCCCTCGCGGATCTGTCCTACACCCCGCCGTTCGACTTCTTCGTCGGCCATCCCAACGCGCACCGCGTGCTGACCGCCGACTACGTGACCACCGACTCCGGCACCGGAATCGTGCACCTCGCACCGGCCTTCGGTGAGGAGGATATGGATGTCGCCGGCGCCAACGGCATCGAGCTCGTGCAGCCGCTGGATCCGGGCGGCAAGTTCACCTCGATGGTGCCGCCATACGAGGGCCTGATGGTCTTCGACGCCAATCCGGTGATCATCAAGGATCTCAAGGCGGCCGGAAAGCTGCTGCGGCACGAGACGATCGAGCACTCCTACCCGCACAGCTGGCGCTCCGGTCAGCCGCTGATCTACATGGCGGTGCCGTCCTGGTTCGTCGCGGTGACCAAGTTCCGCGACCGCATGGTCGAGCTGAATCAGCAGATCACTTGGGTGCCCGAACACATCCGCGATGGACAGTTCGGCAAGTGGCTCGAGGGTGCGCGAGACTGGAATATCAGCCGTAACCGGTACTGGGGCAGCCCGATCCCGGTGTGGATCTCCGATGATCCGGCTTACCCGCGGATCGATGTGTACGGTTCGTTGGACGAGTTGGAGCGCGATTTCGGCGTGCGCCCGAGCGATCTGCACCGGCCGACCATCGACGAGCTGACCCGGCCGAATCCCGATGATCCGACCGGTAAGTCGACCATGCGCCGGGTGCCGGAGGTGCTGGACTGCTGGTTCGAATCGGGCTCTATGCCCTACGCCCAGGTGCACTACCCGTTCGAGAACAAGGAGTGGTTCGACGGCCACTTCCCGGGCGATTTCATTGTCGAGTACAACGGGCAGACTCGCGGCTGGTTCTACAACCTGCACGTGCTCTCGACCGCGCTGTTCGACAGCGCGGCCTTCAAAACCGTTGTCGCGCACGGCATCGTGCTCGGTGACGACGGGCTGAAGATGAGTAAGTCCAAGGGCAACTACCCGGATGTGAACGAGGTGTTCGACCGGGATGGCTCCGATGCGATGCGCTGGTTCCTGATGAGTTCGCCGATCCTGCGCGGCGGCAATCTCATCGTCACCGAGCGCGGCATCCGTGAGGGGGTGAGCCACGCGCTGCGCCCGCTGTGGAACGCGTGGACCTTCCTGCAGCTCTATGCCTCGAAATCCGGTGTGTGGCGCACGGATTCGCCGCATGTGCTGGACCGCTACATTCTGGCCAAGTTGGCCGCGACCCAGGATGCGATGACCGCGGCGCTCGAGGTCTACGACATCGCCGGCGCCTGTGACGAATTGCGCGCCTTCGCCGACGCGCTTACCAATTGGTATGTGCGCCGGTCACGTTCGCGCTTCTGGGACGAGGACCGGGATGCGGTCGACACACTGCATACCGTGCTCGAGATCGTCACCCGGCTGGCCGCGCCGCTGCTGCCGCTGATCTCGGAGGTGATCTGGCGCGGACTGACCGGCGAGCGGTCGGTGCATCTGGCCGATTGGCCCAAGCAGGGTGAGCTGCCGGAGGATCCGGATCTGGTCGCCGCCATGGACGAAGTCCGGGTGGTCTGCTCGACGGTGCTGAGCCTGCGCAAGGCGCAGAACCTGCGGGTGCGCCTGCCGCTGACCGAGGTCACCATCGCCGCGCCCGATGCCGAGCGGCTGCGGCCGTTCGCCGATATCATCGCCGATGAGGTGAATGTCAAGAAGGTCGACCTGACCACCGATGTCGCCGTGCACGGCCGTTTCGAGTTGGTTGTGAACGCCCGCGCCGCGGGCCCGCGCCTCGGCAAGGATGTGCAGACCGTGATCAAGGCGGTGAAGGCGGGCGAATGGTCCGAGAACGCCGCCGGTGTGGTCACCGCCGCGGGCATCGAACTGCTGCCGGAGGAGTACACCCAGCGCCTGGTCGCGGCCGAGCCGGAGTCCACCGCGGCCCTGCCCGGCAATGCGGGCCTGGTCGTCCTCGATTCGGTGGTGACCGAGGACCTCGAGGCCGAGGGTTGGGCCCGCGATGTGATCCGCGATCTGCAGGAGACGCGAAAGTCACTGGGGCTGGAAGTTTCCGATCGCATCATCGTGGTGCTCGCGGTGCCCGCCGATAAGCAGGACTGGGCACAGTCCCACCGCGACCTCATCGCGGGCGAAATCCTCGCCACCGAGCTGACTTTCGGTGATCCTGGCGCGAATGCCGCCGAAATCGTCGGTGGCGTGCGGGTATCGATCGTGAAGGCCTGAGCCGAAATACGGTCTTTCGACCAATGGTCGGGGCGGGAGGTCGAGTGTCGAGCGACCGTCGGGCAGGTGGTGATGGGGGAGTCGGGTGCCGGGTTGGCCGGTGAGGTCGAGATGCGCCATGGTGTGCGGGC
>NZ_JBFANN010000060.1:0-38720 GCF_040674855.1 Nocardia sp. NPDC049707
GTCGCCGAGCCGTCGAAGCGCATGCGACGAAGTCGCGAGTCTCGACGGCTCGGACGCGAGACTGAAGGGGGCCGCGAACCCGCCGCGCCCGCGCGGCCAAAAACACAGCTATCGTGACGGCATGGTTGCCGAAGAGGCCGCGAGGGCGATTGCCGAACGTACGGGAGTGGAGCGGCACCGGGTTGCGGTGGTGCTCGGATCGGGCTGGCAGAAGGCGGCCGCGGAGATCGGGGCGCCGACGGCGTCGGTGCCGATGCCGGAGCTGCCCGGATTCGGGACGCCGAGTGCGCAAGGGCATGTCGGGATGGTGCATTCGGTCGCCGTCGACAACACGCCCGTGCTGCTACTGATGGGGCGTCAGCATCTGTATGAGGGCTATCAGCCGAGCGATGTCGTCCATCCGGTGCGCGCGGCGATCGCGGCGGGCGCGGAAACCGTGGTGCTCACCAATGCGGCGGGCGGGATCCGGGACGGACTGCGCGTCGGCGAGCCGGTGCTGATCAGCGACCATCTCAATCTCACCGACCGCACGCCGTTGACGGGCGCGACCTTCGTCGATCTCGTGGACGCCTGGGATCCCGAATTGCGTTCGCTGGCAAGGGAAATCGACCCGAGCCTGACCGAGGGCGTGTACGCGGGGCTGACCGGACCGCAGTACGAGACCCCGGCCGAGATCCGGATGCTGCGCACCATCGGTGCGGATCTGGTCGGCATGTCGACGGTGCTCGAGGTGATCGCGGCCCGTGCGCTCGGGGCCCGAGTGCTCGGTATCTCGCTGGTCACCAACCTCGGCGCCGGCGTCACCGGTGCGCACCTCTCGCATGCCGAGGTGCTCGCCGAAGGGCAAGCGGCCGCACCGCGTCTCGGCAAACTGCTGCGCGGCGTACTGGAACGGCTGTAGATGCTGCACTTCGGCACCGCCGGACTCCGCGGGCCGCTGCGGGACGGGCCCGACGGCATGAATCCGGACACGGTGAGCCGGGCGACCGCCGGACTCGTGGACTGGTTGCGCAGTCGCTGTCTCGGCGGCGGCGCGATAGTCGTCGGACGCGACGCCAGACACGGCTCCGCCGAATTCGCCATCACGACCGCGGAAATCTTTGCCGCCGCGGGCTTTCCGGTGACGCTGCTGCCGGGACCGCTGCCCACTCCGGTCGTCGCGTTCGCGGTGCGTGAGCTGGGAGCCGTTGCCGGAGTACAGATCACCGCATCGCACAATCCCGCGACCGACAACGGCTACAAGGTGTATCTGGACGGCGGTTCGCAGCTGATCGCACCGGCCGACACCGAGATCGAGCGCTGCATCGAGGCCGTCACCGAGCCGATCGCCCGTACACCCGTGACACCGGCCGCCGATGACCTGGTGCGAAGCTATATCGATCGGGTGGCCCGGCTGCCCGAGTTGATCGGTGGTCCCGGTGCGCGCTCCGATATCCGGATCGCATTGACACCGCTGCACGGTGTCGGCGGCGATACGGCGGTGGCGGCCCTTACCGCTGCGGGATTTCAGCATGTGCATGTCGTCGGTGCGCAATTCGCGCCCGATCCCGACTTCCCGACCGTCGCGTTCCCGAATCCCGAAGAGCCCGGCGCCACCGACCTTTTGCTCACCACCGCCACTCGGATCGGCGCCGACCTCGCCATCGCGCTCGACCCGGATGCCGATCGCTGTGCCATCGGAATTCGCGACGGCGACGGCGCCTGGCGCATGCTGCGCGGCGACGAAACCGGTGTGCTGCTCGGCGCTTACGTGCTGCGAACCGCGCCACCGGATGCACTGGTGGCGACCACTATCGTGTCGTCGCGACTGCTCTCGAAACTCGCCGCCGCCCGCGGCGCGCGGTACGCGGAAACGCTGACCGGTTTCAAATGGCTGGCCCGCGCGGGCGACGGTCTGGTCTACGCCTATGAGGAGGCCATCGGTCACTGCGTGGATCCGGCCGCGGTCCGCGACAAGGATGGCATTTCCGCGGCGGTGCTCGCCGCCGATCTCGTCGCCCGTCTGAAGGCCGTGGGTCGCACCCTCGCCGACGAACTCGACGACTACGCGATCGAATTCGGGCTGCATGCCACCGACCAGGTCGCACTGCGCCTACCCGACCCGGCGGCCGCCGCGGACGTGGTGAACCGGCTGCGTGCCACCCCGCCCGATGAAATCGCCGGCGAGCCGGTCACGTACACCGATCTGCTCCAGGTGCGCGGCCGAATGCGCACCGACGCACTGATTTTCGAGGGCACCAGGGCCCGGATCGTGGTGCGCCCGTCGGGCACGGAGCCGAAACTCAAGTGTTATCTGGAGGTCGTCGAGCCGGTCGCCGCCCGGGACGCACTCGCCGCTGCACGATCGGCCGCCCAGCAACGCCTTACCGACCTCCGCACGTTCTGCGCGGCGCTGTCGTGAACTGCACCCATTGCGGCGCAACGGATCTGGACTCCCGATTCATCACGGACACCGGTGCAGGCTCCCGCGGTCACGCCCGCCGGATCGAGGGCCCGCTGAACTGAGCGCATTCGGCTCAGCGCATGCGCCGCACTCGATGGTCGAACGACACCGACCGCTGCTCGCACCTCGCAATGTTCGCCCGTCTGGGCTGATCGGTCAGCGAGGACCGAATTGGCGGTCGCCCGCGTCGCCGAGACCGGGGACGATGAAGGCATCGGAGTTGAGGCCGGCGTCGACGGCGGCAGTGACCAAACGCACCGGCATACCCGAATCAGTAAGGGCGGCAATGCCTTCGGGAGCAGCGACGACACAGACCGCGGTGATGTCGGTGGCTCCGCGTGCAACGAGCAGTTGCAGAGTGTGGCGCATCGAACCGCCGGTGGCCAGCATCGGGTCGAGGACGAAGACCGGCATCTCGGACAGGTCGGCTGGCAGCGATTCCATGTACGGCACCGGCTGATGGGTGGTTTCGTCGCGGGCGACCCCGACGAAACCGACCCGGGCGTCCGGAATGAGTTCGGCGGCCGCATCGACCATGCCGAGTCCGGCGCGCAGCACCGGAACCAGCAGTGGCGGCTGCGCCAATCGCGTGCCCTCGGTGTCGGCCACCGGTGTGGTGATGGGGAATTGGATCACCGGCGCGTCACGCAGCGCCTCGTAGATCAGAATTCCGGTGAGATCGCGCAGTGCCGCGCGGAAGGCAGGATTGGCCGTGCCCGCATCGCGCATCGTGGTCAGCAGGGCGGCGGCGAGTGGATGGTTCACGGTGTGCGTGCGCATGAGGGAACGATAAGGTCGAAGGCGAGTTCGGCGGCGAACCTCCACCCGAATTTTTTTTCGAACGGCTGGAACCGATCGGTAAGGCAGCGCGTCGAACTAGGTGGATGACGTACTCTGCCTGGGAACGAATAGATGGGGGAAGCTATGCGAAAGATGTCGGCCGACACCGAGGGCATCACCGCCTATGGTGCGTCCGCCGCCACCATGTCCGGTGATCTCGCAGCCGCCGGAGTGAACGCCGCGGCCGCCGATCCCACTCTGCTCGGCCCCATCATGGGCTTGATCGGCGGCGATTTCATGGCCGCCTACGCCGCGGCACATGCCGGGCACGTCGCCTCGATCGGTCAGCTGTCGGCGGTGCTCGCGACCATGAGCGGTGCGGCCGTCGGTTCCGCCGTCGTGCTCGAGGAAACCGACCTGAACAATGCCGCCGGGCTGAACGCCACCGGACTGGACGGATGACGTGGTGATCGATGTCAGCGTTCTGGTCCAGCCACTGCTCGACCTGCTCTCCAGCTTCGGCACCGGTGTCCTGCCCACCGGTGGACCCGCCGACGCACTGACCTCCACCTCGACCGCCATCGAACAGGTGCACGCACTCGGTCGCAACAGCATCAACCAGGTGAACAACGCATGGGACGGCGCTGCCGCCGATTCCGTCACCGCGAAGGCGCTGCGGGTGCAGACTTCCGCCGCCACCATTTCCGACCGCGGCAACGACATGGCTACCGTCGTGAATCAGGCTGCCGCCCAGGTCGAATCGGGTCAGAAGGAACTGAACGGGATCGTCCAGTCGTTCGTGAACCAGGCCACTAGTCTCGGCCCGGCGCTGGTGACGCCGGAGGGGCTGGCCGTGCTCGTCGGCTCCGCGATCGACCACATCGGTCAGGGGCTCAATGTCGTCGGCCGCGTGCGCAACGAACTGGATACCCAGACCGCCTCGATGAACGAGCTGACTCCAGCGCCGTCGACGCCGTCGCTGTCCAGTGTCGCCAGCACGGTCAGCACCGCGACACAGGGCGCGTCCCAGTTGTCGTCGACGGTGGGCACTGTCATGAGCGGTGCGGGCGGCGTGCTGAGCAGCCTGATGAGCACCGCGAGCAAGGCCGGCACGACGACCGCGAGCACGGCGTCGACCAGCACACCGAGTACGAGCACCACGGCCGGGCAGTCGTCGACCTCCGGCACGGGCGTGAAGATCACCCTGCCCGACGGCAGTGTCGTCGAGGCCCCGAACGAAAAGGCGGCGACCGCAGTCAAGTCGGCTGTCGGCGCGGTCGGCACGCCCTATGTGTGGGGTGGCAATACGCCCGGCTCCGGCCTGGACTGCAGCGGTCTCACCAAGTACGCCTACGGCGAGGCCGGTGTCGAGCTGCCCCGGCTGGCGCAGGAACAGGGCAACGGCCATATGCAGGTTTCGCCGGGTGATCTGATGCCGGGCGATCTGGCAGTGTGGGATGGCCACGTCGCGATGGTGATCGGCAACGGACAGTTCGTCGAGGCCGGTAATCCGGTCCAGATCAGCTCTATTCGAACCGACAACATCGGTATGAACTTCTATGGCTTCTACCGGCCGACCTCATAACTGAGCGGAGCGAGCGAATAATGTCCCAGCCCCAGACCCCACCGATACCCAATGTCACGGTGGCGTCGAGCACCAACCGATCGGGCACCATCTCGGTCCGGGCCACCGACCAGGGCATGCCGATCGAGATCAAGTTCGAACGCAGCGAATACCGTTACGGCGCACAGACTCTGGCCAACGAGATCCTGCGGCTGACCAAGCGCTCCACCGTCGCCGCCCGAGCCCGCCGCCGCGAACTGCTCGCCGAGGCGGGTATGCCCGCCGACATCCTGGACAAGCTCGGCCTGCCGACGCGGCAGGCCGCGGTGGACGAGCTGGACCGGATCGATGACGCGGACACCGGACCGACGAGCTGGATGAGGCCGGTGTGAGCGAGCGAGCAATGGACACAGCTGCGACCGCAGTCGAGCCGGAGCCGAGCGCCAGTGAGGCGCGGGCACATGAGTGAGCGGAGCGAACGAATCATGAACACAGGCGCGCCCGCGCTCATGCCGGAGCCGAGCGCCAGCGAGGTGAAGGCACATGAGTGAGCGGAGCGAACGAATCATGAACACAGGCGCGCCCGCGCTCATGCCGGAGCCGAGCGCCAGTGAGGTGAAGGCACATGAGTGAGCGGAGCGAACGAATCATGAACACAGGCGCGCCCGCGCTCATGCCGGAGCCGAGCGCCAGCGAGGCGAAGGCATGAGCGCGGAAATGGACGCGTTGGTCGCCAACGCGACGGCGAAACTGGAAGCGCTCGAGGCCGCGCTGTACGGCCTCGAGCAGGTGCACGGCCGGTTCCGGACCGAGGACGGCACGGTCAGCGTCGAGGTGAACAGCGACGGCGCGCTGGTCGCGCTGAGCCTGTCGGAGTCGGTCACCTCGCTGCCGCCCGCCGAGGTCGGTCAGCTGATCGTATGGGCTTGTCGGCAGGCCGCCGAGGACGCCGGCGCACAGCGATCGAAGGTCGTTGCAACACTGAACGAGTCATTCACCGGGGCGCCGAATGGTGGCCCCGGAAGCGTTGGGGGCGGGCCGGATAGTCACTGACTCGGAAGGTCGATAGGCTTCCGCACATGGCTTCTGGAGACATCGTCCCGATCGAGCTCGGCCTGACCGACGGCGATCTCGTCACCCTGTGGGCACCGCGCTGGCGCGACGGTGATGACGAGTGGGAGGCGTTCCTCGGACACGAGGACTCCCTCTACGGTTTCGAGACCGTCGCGGAGCTGGCCGCATTCATCCGGACCAACTCCGATAACGATCTCGTGGACCATCCGGCGTGGAAGGTCGTTGCCGGGCTGTCGGCGGTGGAACTGGAGCCGGAGGAGAATTTCACCTTCGATCTGGTCGGTGTGCCGGAGCTGGTCGCGAGCGATCCCGATGTGGACACCATCGCCGAACTCGACGACACGCTCAGCATGGTGCGCAACATCGGTGAGGTGTGCGAGCTGGAGACGGTGACCAAGTTCTTCGGCTCCCATCCGGTGGTCGGCGCGCTGTCCAGCGGCGTGAGCGCCTTCGTCGGGCGCGATGGCGAGGAGCTGTGGGATCAGATCGGCGCGGCCATCGCCAAGGGCTGGGACGATGTGCTCGACGCCATCGACTCGGTCGTGCAGACCCCCGACGTCGATGCGGAGGCGGTCGCGGTCGCGGAGGCCGAACTGCTGGCCGCGGAGGAGAACGTCGTCGACGCCGATGACGCCGCCGACAGCGAGGAGGACGAGGAGTTCGAATCCGTCGACCTCGATGCGGACGACGAGGAAGAAGACGAAGAGGAGGAGGACGACGACTCGTTCTGGCACGAGGTCGGCATCGACCCGGTCAAGATCGTCACCTCCGACGGCACGTACTTCACGCTGCGCTGCTACCTCGACGACGAGCCGATCTTCCTCGGCAAGGACGGATCGATCACGGTCTTCGGCTCCGAGCGTGCACTGGCCCGTTACCTGGCCGATTCTCATGAGCACGATCTGGCGCGGGTGAGCACCTACACCGATGTGCAGACCGCCGCGGTCGACGGTTCGCTCGAGGTCGAGGTGACCGACGAGAACGTCTATGTGCTGCCCGGTCTCGCCGACGATCTGGGGGAAGGCCCCGAGGCGGTCGATATCGAACAGCTCGATCTGGCGGTCGAATTGTTCACCGACGCAGCCGATTACGCCGACGATGACACCGTGGAGCAGGCGCTGGCGCAGTCCGCCCCGCTCGGCTGGTACGTCTCCTACCTGCTGAACCCGGACCCGACCCGCATGGCTCCGAACCCGCCGTTCACCGCGGAGGCTCAGAGCTGGCGGGATCTGGAGCGCAATTTCGAGTCCCGGCTCACCCAGGAGAAGTAGGAGCTACCCGAGCAGGACGGCGTAACCCGGCTTGATGATGTCGTCGATGATGCGCAGGCGTTCCGGGAACGGGATGAACGCGGACTTCATCGCATTGATGGTGAAGCGTTCGAGGTCGCTCCAGCCGTAACCGAAGGTGTCGACCAGCTTGAGCATCTCCTGGCTCATGCTGGTATCGCTCATCAGCCGATTGTCGGTATTGACCGTGACGCGGAAACGCAACCGCGCGAGCAGGTCGAACGGATGTTTGTCGAGCGAGGGGACCGCGCCGGTCTGCACATTCGACGAAGGACAGAGCTCGAGCGGAATCCGCATATCCCGCACGTAGTTCGCGACCAGTCCGAGTTGCGCATCCTCGGTCGCACCGGAAACGGTGATGTCGTCGGTGATCCGCACACCGTGGCCGAGCCGATCGCAGCCACAGAACGCCAGCGCCTCGTGGATGGACGGCAGACCGAACGCCTCACCCGCGTGAATGGTGAAGTGCGCGCTATTGGCGCGCATGTATTCGAAGGCGTCCAGGTGGCGGCTGGGCGGGAAGCCCGCCTCCGCGCCCGCGATATCGAATCCGCCGACGCCGCGGTCGCGCCACCGCACCGCGAGTTCGGCGATCTCGCGCGAGCGCGCGGCGTGGCGCATGGCGGTGAGCAGGCAGATCACCACGATCGGGCGACCGGCCGCGGCCGCGGCCGCCGCGCCCTCGCGGAATCCGGCGAGGGTGTGCTCGACCACCTCGTCCAGGGTCAGGCCGCGCTCCAGATGCTGTTCGGGAGCGAAGCGAACCTCGGCATAGACGACACCGTCCGCGGCGAGGTCTTCCGCACATTCCCGAGCTACCCGGCGCAGGCCCTCGGGGGTCTGCATGACCGCGACGGTATGCGCGAAGGTTTCCAGATAGAGCTCGAGCGAGCCGCTGTCGGCCGCATCGCGGAACCAGGCCGCCAGTTCGCTCTCATTGTCGGCGGGTAGGTCGTCGTAACCGCAATCGACGGCGAGCTCCAAAACCGTCGCGGGCCGCAGACCACCGTCGAGATGGTCGTGCAGCAGCGCCTTGGGAGCTTGGCGGATCGAGGCAAGGGTCAAAGGCATCGGTCCTGTCATGACCACACGTTAGCCGCACGAACCTTCATCCGGCTGTGATTGGGCTCTCCGCCACCCCGATCCGACACATAACCCGCAACCTCCCCTAATCGAGCAGTCAATTCCCACCCCACGAACCATCGGAAACCCCTTCAACCAGCCAAGAATCAACGTAGCGGTCGGTTTTCCACGGTGTCAGACGGCGATGCGGTCCAGGAGCAAAGGGGGTTGTGGCGGGGGCGAGGTTGCGATGGTGCAGGAGGTTTCGAGGGCGGCGAGGGCGCCGGGGAGAGCTTCCGGGGTGTCGGTGTGCAGGGTGAGCAGGGGTTGGCCGGTGGATACGGAATCGCCTGGCTTGGTGTGCATTTCGATGCCTGCGCCGAATTGGACGGGGTCGCCCTGGCGTGCTCGGCCCGCGCCGAGTCGCCAAGCCGCTATGCCGACGGCCAGCGCATCGAGGCGGGTGAGCACACCGTCTCGTTCGGCCCGCACGGTCTCGGTGTGCTTCGCGCGTGGCAGGGGCGCGTCCGGATCGCCGCCTTGGGCACGGACCATGGCGCGCCAATGGTCCATCGCACGACCATCGGCGAGGACATCGGCGGGGTCGATATCGAGTCCGGCCTGAGCGACCATTTCGCGGGCGAGGGTGAGCGTCAGCTCGACAACGTCGGCGGGGCCGCCGCCCGCGAGTACCTCCACCGATTCGGCGACCTCGAGTGCATTGCCCGCGGTCCGTCCGAGTGGAGTGTCCATCGCGGTCAGCAGGGCCACCGTGCGCACCCCGGCGTCGGTACCGAGTTCGACCATGGCCGTCGCCAATTCGCGTGCGCCGTCCAGGGTTTTCAGGAAGGCTCCGGAGCCGACCTTCACATCGAGTACGAGGGCGGCGGTCCCTTCGGCAATTTTCTTGCTCATGATCGAGCTGGCGATCAGCGGTATGGATTCGACAGTCCCGGTGACATCGCGCAGCGCGTACAGCCGCTTATCGGCAGGCGCCAGATCGGCACCCGCCGCACACACCACCGCGCCGGTGCCGGGATCGGACAGGATCTCCCGCATCCGCGCCAACGGCAGATCGGCCCGCCACCCCGGGATCGCTTCGAGCTTGTCCAGCGTCCCACCGGTATGCCCCAGCCCACGCCCCGACAGCTGCGGCACCGCCGCACCGCACGCGGCGACCAACGGCGCCAGCGGCAACGTGATCTTGTCCCCCACCCCGCCGGTCGAATGCTTGTCCACGGTCGGCCGCGGCAGATCGGTGAAGTCCATCCGCCGCCCCGACGCGATCATGGCATTCGTCCACCGCGCGGTCTCCCGCCGCGTCATCCCCCGCCAGACAATGGCCATCGCCAACGCCGCCATCTGCTCGTCGGCCACCGCCCCCTTGGTGAATCCATCCACCACCCAATCGATCTGCGCATCCGACAGCTCCCCGCCGTCCCGCTTGGCCGTAATGATCGAAACCGCGTCCACTGCCGTCACACCGGCAAGTCTGGCACGGGACACGCTCGGCCCCTGGAACTTGTCGATGGCCTCCGATAGCCTCTGCGATTCAGCTCATCGACGTCGAGCTGGCGACGGAAGCTGAAATCGACGCGTCGTTCGACGACGTTTGCCGAGGACTGCGCTCGCTCTAGGTCTGCCCGGCATCGAGATCGTCGGGTCCGAAGGCGTCGGGGAGCAGGGTGCGTAGCGGCACGGGTCCGGCCTTGTGGTCGACCAGTAGATCGGCCCCGCCGTGTTCGTAGAGCAGCTGTCGGCAACGGCCGCACGGCATCAGGATTTCGCCTCGGGAATCGGTAACGGAGATAGCCAGCAAACGCCCGCCACCGCCCGCAAATAAGTTACCGATGAGTACACATTCGGCGCAGAGGCCTAATCCATATGAGACATTTTCCACATTGCAGCCGCTCACAATTCGACCGTCGGAACTGAGAGCCGCGGCGCCGACCGGAAACCGCGAGTACGGCGCATAGGCGTTACGCATAACTTGAATTGCTTTGTCGCGCAAGGATTTCCAGTCGATATTCGGCACCGGAACCCCCTTTCGAGCCAAGCCGCAGGCGCCCGCGCGAGAGCCACAGCGGAACCCTTTACACATCAAGAAAGGTAAACCTAACTCGCTCGACTGTAGCGTAACGCACGGCACACCGAATTAGTTCCGCGATTGCGAGGGGATTAGAGTCCAGATCAGATCGGTTCAGGTTCCCGGCGGCGGGCCCCGCGCGAGCTAGATGGAGCAGCAAAGCGCAGCCACCTGGGCATTTATCTCCACGTCGCCTGCGTCGGACTTGCAACCGGGTCCATCGACGACGTTGGAGGCACCGCACTCTATGACCACGATAGAAGCTCCGGCACAGCCGAAGCGGAAGACGCTGTACCGAGGCGACCCCGGAATGTGGTCCTGGGCGCTGCACCGGATCACCGGTGTCACCATCTTCTTCTTCCTCTTCGTGCACGTCTTGGACACCGCGCTGGTTCGGGTCAGCCCGGATACCTACAACCACGCCATCGAGACCTACAAGAACCCCATCGTCGCGCTGATGGAGATGGGTCTTGTGGTCTGCGTGCTGTTCCACGCACTCAACGGCGTCCGCGTGATCCTGGTCGACTTCTGGGGTAAGGGCCCGAAGTACCAGAAGACGATGCTCTGGGTGGTTCTCGCCATCTGGTTCCTGCTGGTGGTTCCGGCCGTCGGTCGCCAGTTCTTCTACCTGTTCACGGAGCACTGATATGAGCGCACCCGTTCTCGGTAAGTCTTACGACCGGCCTGCGAGCCTGGATCTGCCCCGCTCGCCACGTGCCCGCTCCAGCAACAACTTCGAGAAGTACGCGTGGCTGTTCATGCGCTTCTCCGGCCTGCTGCTGATCGTGCTGGTCCTCGGCCACATGACGATCATGCTGCTGCTCGACGGCGGCGTGAAGCGCCTGAACTTCGCCTTCGTCGCGGGCCGCTGGTCCAGCCCGTTCTGGCAGTTCTGGGATCTGACCATGCTCTGGCTGGCCCAGCTGCACGGCGGCAACGGCCTGCGCACCGTGATCGCGGACTACTCGCGCAAGGACTCGACCCGGTTCTGGCTGAACACCCTGCTGGCCATCTCGATGATCCTGATCGTGGGCGTCGGCACCTACGTCATCTTCACCTTCGACCCCAACATCAGCAGTTAGGAACAGGCGAACTCCGATGAGTGAGCGCAGCGAACGAATCATCGACACAGCGTGTTTCACACATGCCGGAGCCGAGCGCAGCGAGGTGGCGGCATGAGTGAATCCCGGATTCAGGAGCACCGCTACGACGTCGTCATCGTCGGTGCCGGTGGCGCCGGCATGCGCGCGGCGATCGAGGCCGGTCCCCGAGCCCGCACCGCCGTCCTGACCAAGCTCTACCCGACGCGCAGCCACACCGGTGCGGCGCAGGGCGGCATGTGCGCCGCACTGGCCAATGTCGAAGAGGACAACTGGGAATGGCACACCTTCGACACCGTCAAGGGTGGTGACTACCTGGTCGACCAGGACGCCGCGGAGATCATGGCCAAGGAGGCCATCGATGCGGTGATGGACCTGGAGAAGATGGGTCTGCCGTTCAACCGCACGCCAGAGGGCAAGATCGACCAGCGCCGTTTCGGTGGTCACACCCGCGATCACGGTAAGGCCCCGGTCCGCCGCGCGTGCTACGCCGCCGACCGCACCGGCCACATGATCCTGCAGACGCTGTACCAGAACTGCGTCAAGCACGACGTCGAGTTCTTCAACGAGTTCTACGTGCTCGACCTGGTGCTCACCGAGAGCGATCGCGGTCCGGTGGCGACCGGTGTGGTCGCCTATGAGCTTGCCACCGGCGAACTGCACGTCTTCCACGCGAAGTCGATCGTCTTCGCCACCGGTGGTTCCGGCCGGATGTACAAGACCACCTCGAACGCGCACACGCTGACCGGTGACGGTATGGCGATCGTGTTCCGCAAGGGTCTGCCGCTGGAGGATATGGAGTTCCACCAGTTCCACCCGACAGGTCTCGCCGGTCTGGGCATTCTGATCTCGGAGGCCGTGCGCGGTGAGGGCGGAATCCTGCGCAACGCCAGCGGTGAGCGCTTCATGGAGCGCTACGCCCCCACCATCAAGGACCTCGCACCGCGTGACATCGTCGCCCGCTCGATGGTGCTCGAGGTGCTCGAGGGCCGCGGCGCCGGACCGAACAAGGACTACGTCTACATCGACGTGACCCACCTCGGCGAGGACGTGCTCGAGGAGAAGCTGCCCGACATCACCGAATTCGCGCGCACCTACCTGGGTGTGGACCCAGTGAAGGAACTGGTGCCGGTCATGCCGACCTGTCACTACGTGATGGGTGGCATCCCGACCCGGATTCGCGGCGAGGTGCTGCGCAACAACAGCGATGTGGTGCCCGGCCTGTACGCCGCGGGCGAATGCGCCTGCGTCTCGGTGCACGGCTCCAACCGCCTTGGCACCAACTCACTGCTCGACATCAATGTCTTCGGCCGCCGCTCCGGCATCGCCGCCGCGGAGTACGCCCAGCGCACCGAGTTCGTGGACATGCCCGAGAACCCGGCGCAGATGGTGCAGGACTGGCTGGCCATGCTGCTGTCGGATCACGGCAACGAGCGGGTCGCGGATATCCGCACCGAACTGCAGTACACGATGGATATGAACGCCGCGGTGTTCCGCACCGAGGACACGCTCAAGCAGGCGCTCACCGATATCCACGCGCTCAAGGACCGCTACACCCGAATCACGGTGCAGGACAAGGGCAAGCGCTACAACAGCGATCTGCTCGAGGCCGTCGAGCTCGGCTTCCTGCTGGAGCTGGCCGAGGTCACCGTGGTGGGCGCGCTCAACCGCAAGGAATCGCGCGGCGGCCACGCCCGCGAGGACTACCCGGACCGCGACGACGTGAACTTCATGCGGCACACGATGGCCTACAAGGAGGGTGCGGAGCTCATCTCCGATATCCGCCTCGACTTCAAGCCGGTGGTGCAGACCCGCTACGAACCGATGGAGCGTAAGTACTGATGACTGCCGTACTCGAAACACCCCCGCAGAAGTCTGCTCCGGTCCCCGAGGGCTCGGTCATGGTCGACGTCAAGATCGCCCGGTTCAATCCGGAGGACGACAAGGGCGCGCACTGGGAGACCTTCCAGGTGCCGGTGCTGCCGACCGACCGCTTCCTGAACGTGCTCATCTACATCAAGTCCTACCTGGACGGCACGCTCACCTTCCGGCGCTCCTGCGCGCACGGTGTCTGCGGTTCGGATGCCATGCGGATCAACGGCGTGAACCGGCTGGCCTGCAAGGTGCTGATGAAGGACATGCTGCACAAGGGCGGCAAGACCCTCACCATCACCGTCGAGCCCATCCGCGGCCTGCCCGTGGAGAAGGATCTCGTGGTCAACATGGAGCCGTTCTTCGACGCGTTCCGTGCCGTGAAGCCCTACCTGATCACCTCGGGTAACGAGCCCACCCGTGAGCGGATCCAGAGCCAGGCCGACCGCGCCCGGTTCGATGACACCACCAAGTGCATCCTGTGCGCCTGCTGCACCACCTCCTGCCCCGTGTACTGGAGCGACGGCAGCTACTTCGGCCCGGCCGCGATCGTGAACGCGCACCGCTTCATCTTCGACAGCCGGGACGAAGGCGCCCGCGAACGCCTCGACATCCTCAACGACGTCGAAGGTGTGTGGCGCTGCCGTACCACCTTCAACTGCACCGAAGCCTGCCCCCGCGGCATCGAGGTCACCAAGGCCATCCAGGAAGTCAAGCGCGCACTGCTCTTCGCCCGCTGACCCGAGGCACTCGAAGGCCGCCCGCATCGAAAGACGCGGGCGGCCTTCGTTTTTTCCGCTCGAGCACAGTCGCTCGGGCACCGAAGAAATACCACCGAATTGCCTCCATTTCAGTACCATTTACGGGGACATTTCAGTGGCATTTGAACGCTCCGATATCGAAAGATCGCTCCCGAGCGAACCAAACACGATCCAACACAGGGAGTTTCACCCTCTTCCAGTGGAGGGAATGATCAATCCGTATCGCGAGATACTTCAGATCGATCAGGATTGCGAAACATGTTCGATAAGTTGGATCGGCGCCTGAGCATGCGCAAACGAACCCTGCCCGATACGCGTCTTCGAGGAGCCGGACTCCCAACGAATAACCCTCGTCTTCGGTAAGCGCGACACGTTCGGGCTCACCTCGACCGCGAGGCGCTCTGAAATCCGATCCGGATCAGCACAGGTATTCTTTGAGGTGCCCACTCGGGACGCACCGATATCTGACGGCACCGACTAGGGCAATTGGGGCAGCATGCTGATCCACGACCCGCTGGCGGCTGGCAGCCGGATCGTGCCGGTGTGCCCGTTCGTAGTGCGGCAGGTCAACCGGCACGACGACTACGCAGCGAGCATCGATGAGCCGACATCCACACTGCTGCAACTCATTCCGGTACTATCCCGCGGATCGCATCAGGTGCTGGACGGGTGCAGCGGTGCAGCGCTAGCCCATCTGTCGCCCCCGATTACCACGTGGTCCAGAAAGCGCAGGCCGACGGTGCGGGCGGATTCGAGGAGCAGGGTGGTCGCGCGCCGGTCGTCGACGCTGGGAACCGGATCGCCGGAAGGGTGATTGTGCACGACCGCGAAGGCTCGACCGTCGTGGCGCAGCACGGTATTCAGGATTTCGCGGACCGGGACGGCGACCTGATCGATGGCCCCCTCGGCGACGAATACCTTGTGCCGCAAGCGATTCTGCGCATCGCACACCAGCACCAGCAACCGTTCGACGCGGGCACCGGCGAACGGCGGCAGCGCCACCCGGACGACATCGGCGGCGCCGTCCAGACGCGGGGCGGTTTCCGGACTGTTGCGGGCCCTGGTGCCGAGGTGGAAGGCGGCGATGATGGCCGCCGCCTTGGCCGCCCCGACGCCCGCGCGCCGCGATAGCTCCTCCGGCCGCGCGGCCGCCAAACCGGCGATGCCGCCGTGCTCGGCGATCAGTTCGACGGCCATTTCCAGCGCGCTTTCACCCCGACGCCCCTGGCGCAGTAGAAGAGCGAGCAATTCGCTGTCGCTGAGCGCGTGCGGGCCGAGCGTGAGCAGCCGTTCCCGTGGTCGTTGTCCGGACGGCAGTTTGGCGATGGGTACCGACATCAATCCCCCTCGAATGCGGTGCGATCTCCGCATCATGCCAGCCCCCACCGACATTGATGATGGAGAAGGTTCCCGATCGTCGTGTCTGTCCCACCGACTGTCGCTCTACTGGGTTGACCCCAACTCGGTGAGAGCGCTCGAGCTGGATCGGCGGGTCCGCGCCGCCGCCGCGGCCTTCGACAGCGGCCGTGCGGCCATGTGGGTTCCATTCGACGCCTGCGCCTTGTGGCCGGTCCCACCGACCAGCCGACGGTGACCGGCCTACCGAAGTTCGTGGTCGTCTCCGCCACCGGCGATCCGGTCGCGCCGTACCAGGGCGCGACGAATCTCGCCCGTGCGCCGGACGCCACGTTGGTCACTTATGAAGGCATCCAACATGGTTCGTTCCTGGACCGCGTCGCAAATGTCGACGAACTGGTCCTGACTACCTGATCGAGCTGCCCCCGCCGCAGGAAGGTCTGCGCTGTCCGACTCGGTGAGCGGCGGTCCGATCAGCGGTCGGCAACCGCGATCTCGGGTCCGGGCAGGGTACACAGTACACCGGCGGCCAACCGTTCCAGATGATGAAGTTGCCTCTCGTGCACAACGATTCGGCGCAGCGCCTCGTTGATAGTGGCGCTGCTCGTCGACGTCCCCATGATGGCGGCCGCGGCAAGGAGCAGTTTCTGGTCGAGATCGATCCGCACGGATTTCATGCGCCCTCCTTCGTACATTCGCCATATTGCTTTATCCGGCCCGCTGATGTCTGGCAAATGGGGCACAACGTCGGAATCCGCAGTTGCCCAATTACCTACGTGGGTATAGTTCCCCGGCATAGCGCACGAGCACAGAACGCCTGTCGATCACCACGAACATGCCTAGCACGCAGCACATTCCGCGGACACGGCGGCCGTCGAGCACACTCAGCACGCAAACACCGAGCATCGCAGATGGTTTTCAATGTGAGACAGGTTGCGCGGCACCGTGTGTCGGCGTGTCGCCCAGATTGTGGGCAGCCATCGAGGGAAGCGGCCTTACCACGGCGGGGATCAATGCAGGCTTCACGTCCCGAGCTACTTCAGCGACACTCGTACTCGGCGTACAACGCTAGGGAGATCTGATGACGTGGCGTCGCTCCGACCGGGCCGCGGCAGACCCCGCAGGACGAGATGAGGACCGACCATGAGCGGTGACGGCGCGCGAACGATCAGCGCAGCGGAATTTCTGGCCGATTATCCGGAGTACACCACAACGACAGTGCTGGATGACCTTCGCGCCACCGAGTACGCCTATCTCGACCGCAACCAGGACGTCTATCTCGACTACACCGGCGCAGGGCTGGCCGCGACCGCTCAACACCAGGCACACAACGAGTGGATCTCTGCGGGCTGCTACGGCAATCCGCATTCGGACAATCCGACCTCACGTGCGGCGACGGCCGGGGTCGAGACTGCCAGGGCTGCTGTGCTCGCCCATTTCAATGCGCCACCGCAGGACTACACCGTGATCTTCACGGCGAACGCCACGACGGCATGTCGATTGGTCGGCGAGGCCTACCCCTTCGGCCGGTCGACACGTTTCGTCCTGACGGCCGACAACCATAATTCGGTCAACGGCATTCGAGAATTCGCCCGCTCCAGGCGGGCTCGAACCGAGTACATCCCGATCGCCGGTACCGAACTTCGAGTGACCGAGGCTGCCGTCCGCGCCGCACTGAGCGACCGCACGGAGCGGGAATCACGCTCGCCGGCCGCGGCGAACGGACGCGACAGTCGCCGTGGGTTGTTCGCCTATCCGGCGCAGAGCAATTTCACCGGTGTTCAGCATCCACTCGAATGGGTCGATATCGCACATGAGCACGGCTTCGATGTCTTACTGGATGCCGCCGCCTACCTGCCGACACACGAGCTCGATCTAGCCACCGTTCGAGCCGATTTCGTACCCGTGAGCTGGTACAAGGTCTTCGGTTATCCGACCGGAGTCGGCTGTCTGGTTGCCCGCCGCGACGCGTTGGCCAGACTGCGGCGGCCGTGGTTTTCCGGCGGCACCATCCAGGTCGCCAGCGCGCAGGGAGAGTGGCACACACCGGCCGCAGGATATGCTGAATTCGAGGACGGCACCGTGAATTTCCTCGCCATACCGGATATCGAGCATGGTCTCAACTGGCTGCACGGGGTCGGCATCGATGTGATCAATCGGCGTACCCGCTGCCTGACCGGGTGGCTTCTGGATCGGCTGCTGTCGCTCATGCACGACAACGGCGCCCCAGTGGTCCGCATCTACGGTCCGCGCAATATTGTCAACCGCGGTGCGACGGTCGCGTTGAACATCCTCGACCCCTCCGGGGCCATCGTCGACGAGCGTCTGGTAGCACGCGAATCCTCGGCAGCAGGACTATCTTTACGCACCGGCTGCTTCTGCAATCCTGGCGCTGGCGAGGCCGCCTTCGACATCGGCCGCTCGCCGTTGCTTCGAAAGCCTGCTCTCACGCTCGATTCGTATATCACCGAACTCGGCTTGCCCACCGGCGGTGCTCTCCGTGTCTCTTTCGGAATCGCCTCCAATTTCCAGGATGCCCAGCGATTCGTCGAATTCGTCGACACCACCTACCGTAACCGTCCGTGTGAGGCGCAGGATCTTCCACCGCGAGAACATTGCTGAACGAACCCCCTGCACCTGCGCCCGGTGTTCGGAACCGCCACTGACGGCTCCGATCACCGGCACCGGATACCGGACGAGCACTCCTGCGGTGTTATACGACGTTCGACGTTGGGGACTCGGCCGCGGCATGGGCCACGCAGTGGTGCACGGGTCGCACGGCCACCACTGATCAGCTCGCCGCCGCCGGAATCGGTCTAGTGCCGGTAATAACCCGAAAAAGCCCGCTCAGCTAGGCAGTTTGACCATCTGGGCAGGCTTTTGTTGTCGCAACGTCCCGGCGGTGCTTGCATCGAGGTATGTTCACCGAAGCTCGGCTGTACTCGCCGGTAACCCGATCCGGCGATGGCGATGTCATGGTGCACCTGAGCGACGAGCACCCCGGCGTGCACGATCCGGATTACCGGGCCCGCCGCAATGCGATCGCCGCGATGGCACTGGATTACGCACCGGGTAAACCACTGCCGCACATCGACTACACCGATGCCGAACAACAGGTGTGGTGCATCGTGTCGGCGGAACTCGCCCGCAAACACCGGAAGTATGCCGCCACCGAGGTGCTCGCAGCCGCGGCCCGGCTCGATCTGCCGACCGATCACATTCCACAGCTCGACGAGGTCTCCGCGGCATTGACCCCGCTGACCGGATTCCGCTACGTGCCCGCCGCGGGCCTGGTGCCGCTGCGCAAGTTCTTCGGCTCCTTCGCCGACCGGACCTTCCACTCCACTCAGTACATCCGGCATCACTCGGCCCCGCTGTATACCCCGGAACCCGATGCCATCCACGAGATCATCGGGCATGCCAATCAGATCGCCAGCCCGCGCTTCGCCGCCATCTACGAGGCGGTCGGCGCTGCCGTCGTCCGGCTGACCACCGAGACCGCGCTGAAGTTCCTCGCCGATGTCTTCTGGTTCTCCATGGAGTTCGGCGTGGTTCGCGAGAAGGACGAAATCCGTTGCTACGGAGCCGGATTACTGTCCTCGTACGGCGAGATCGAGGAGTTCCAGCAGGCCGAGCTGCGACCGCTGGACGTGGCGGCGATGGGTACCGCCAGCTACGACATCACGCACTATCAACCGATTCTCTATTGCGCACAGTCGATTTCGGAGATCGAGGATGTGATCGGCGGCTTCTTCGCCAGCATGGACGACGATTCGCCGCAGCGCGCACTGCGCGACAAGAGCAATGTGACACAGCGTTGAACTCGAAGTCCGCCTAGGTTTTCGGCCGCTCGGCGACGCTACTGCTTGCCGAGCGGTAACCCTGCCTCCAGGAAATCCATTGCGCGATTGAGGTTCTCGGCATTCATCGGCGTGAGCGGCGCAATACCCAGTGCGATTCCCGCGATGGCACCGGCGGTTACGCGTATCTCGAAGTCGTCCGCATCCCGACCCATATGCTCGGCGAGCAGACCCGCCATCAGATCGATGCCACGTTGCATTTCCAATCCGATGGCCGCGCGCAGCTCGGGCACGTGATACACCAGCGCCTGGCGCTCCTGCTCGAATGCCAGCTCGGCGGCGGGCAGATTGGCGAACACCGCCGCTATCGCGTTGCGGAATGCGGTCAACGGCGGGATGTCGTGTGACTGGGCCCGTATCGCATCGATCATCAGTGGATCGAGATCGTCGGCGAGCACCAGCTGTTCCTTGGTCGGAAAGTAGCGGAAGAAGGTGCTGGGTGATACCTCGGCCGCCGCGGCGATCTGCTCGATGGTGGTCTCGACGTAGCCCTGCTCACGGAACAGCCGGAACGCTTCCTCACGAATCGTCCGGCGGGTCCGTTCCTTCTTCCGCTCGCGCAGGCTCTGCACGGCCGGCCCGTCCGCGGGCAGTTCAACCGACATGTGTCGATTCTGGCCCATCGACCGCCGCCAGTGCATTCGGCATCGTCTCCTGGCGTTGCGGTGCGGCCGTGGAGCGCCGCGGCAGCACCCGCATCGCGAGCGGCACCGCCACCGCGCAGATGGCCGCGCACACCCACAGCATCGCGCTCATCCCGCCGATGAACGCCGACTGTACCTGTTCCAGCACGCTCGCATTGCCGGTCGACTTCGCCACTGCCACACCGGCATTCACGCTGTCGCGAATCGGATCGACATTCAGCGCTCCGAGTTCGTCGCGGTACACGGTAGCCAGGACGGTGCCGAGCAGTGCCACCGCGATGGTGCCCGCCGCCTGACGCATCGCCTGCACCAATGCCGAGCCGACGCCCGCGCGGGCCACATCGAGATCATCCAGCGCGACCGCCATGGCGACCGGCAGCCCGAGGCCCATGCCCGCGCCGGTCAACCCGACCCACACGGCCACGAACCAGTACGAGGTCCCCAGTTCGGTCAGCCCACCCAAGCCCATGCCGACCGCCAGCACGGTCAGCGCGAGCGCCACCATCAGGGCCGGTCCCAGTTTCGGCTGCAACCGATCGCCCAGCCGCGATCCGATCAGCAGTCCGGCGATCATCGGCAGCAGCCGCACCCCGCTGCCGAGCGCGTCGACGCCGAGCACCGCCTGGTAGTACTGCGGCACGGTGAAGAACAGACCGAACAAGCCGAAGGTGATGATCACGGTGAATGCCGCGCCCCAGCGGAAGCCGGGGCTGCGGAACAGGCCGAGATCGATCAGCGGGAAGCTCGCACGCCGCTGCCACACGATGAACACCGCGGCGATCGCGAGGCCGCCGAGCAGCGCACCCCAGCCGAGTCCGTCGCCCCAGCCCTTATCGCCGAGCCGGATGAATCCGTAGGTGACGCCGAGCATGCCGAGGATCGATAGCGCGATGCCCGGCAGATCCATCGGCCGCTGGTCCGGGTTCCGCGATTCCGGTACCAGCGCGGCGACGGCCGCCGAACCGAGCACCACCATCGGAACATTGATCAGGAATACCGAACCCCACCAGAAGTTATCGATCAGCCAACCGCCGAGGATCGGACCGAGCGGCAGGCCGAGTGCGGTCGAGGTGATCCAGATGTTCATGGCCCTGGCCCGCTCTGTCGAATCCGGGAACAGCACCGGCAGCACCGCCATCGACAGCGGCATCATGACCGCGGCCGCGACGCCGAGGACCACGCGCGCGGCGATGAGTTGACCGGCGGTAGTGGCGAAGGTGCAGGCCAGTGAGGCCGCTCCGAACAGCACCAGCGCACCGAGCAGCAGCTTTTTGCGACCGTAGCGGTCGCCGAGCGCGCCCGCGGGCAGCATGACGGCCGCGAGCGCCAGGGTGTACGAGGTGCTGAACCACTGCAGCGCGCCGGTATTCGCGTTCAGGTCGACGGCGAGGGTGGGCAGCGCGACGGTCAACACGGTCATATCCAGGCCGACGGTCAGCATTGCCAAGGCCAGCGCCCCCAACGCCAACCAGCGGCGAGTCGAGTCTGTGTTCATAAGCCCTCCAGAAATGACAGCTACAACTTTTTGATAGTAACCCTCATTTAGTAGCTTCTGTCAATATTTGCTCCACTCGTGTCTCTGGACGGCCCCCTGTGCGCCCGATCAGTAGGCTCGCAGCCGATGAGCATCCGGGACCTTCGCCTCCTTGTCGCCCTCTGCCTCGGTTCTGCACTGGCCATTACCGCTGTGACCTGGGGCCCTGCCGCGACCATTTCGCAGGCGACGCCGTCGATCACGACGACAACGCCGTTCAGCACCCCGAATACCGACAGCTGCCCGCAGAAAACGAAGCCGCCCAATCCGATCGACCTATCCGAGGTCCCCGAGCCCGGACAACCGACGCCGACCCCGCTGGCCGTGCCGGTTCCGCCGGTCGGCGGCTCACGTCTGGGTGAATGCGGTGTCGTCATCCCGCGCGACGCACCGCCGGTGCCGCAGGACATTTCCGCGACGGCCTGGCAGGTAACGGATCTCGATACCGGCGAGGTGCTCGCCGCCAAGGACCCGCACGGGCGCTACCGGCCCGCCAGCACCATCAAGGTGCTGCTCGCGGCTGTCGCGCTGCGCAACCTCGACCTGAACAAGACCGTCACCGGAACACAGGAGGACGCGAATGCCGACGGCACCCGCGTCGGCATCGGTCCGGGCGGCCTTTACACCAACCGACAGCTCATGCAGGCGCTGATCATGGCATCGGGCAACGATGCCGCGCACGCCATCGCCGCCCAACTCGGCGGGGACGCCGGTGCCGTACAGAAGATGAACGAACTGGCGAAGTCGTTGTACGCCTTGGATACTCGCACCGCCAGCCCGTCCGGCCTGGACGGCCCCGGCATGAGCACCTCGGCCTACGACCTGACCGTATTGTTCCGAGAGGCGATGACCATACCCTTGTTCGCCGAACTCATCCAGACCGAAGAGGTCGACTTTCCCGGCTTCCCCAAGGATCCGAAAGACCCTGACGACAAAGACCATCCGGGCTTCCTCATCGCCAACGACAACCACCTGCTCTACAACTACGAGGGCGCGCTCGGCGGTAAGACCGGCTTCACCGACGATGCAAGGCAGACATTCGTCGCCGCCGCCCAACGCGACGGCCGCCGACTCGTCGTGACGTTGCTGAAAGCCGATGTGCGGCCGCTGCGGCCGTGGGAACAGGCCGCGCGTTTGCTCGACTACGGTTTCGCGCTGCCGACGGACTCCACCGTCGGCAAGCTCCCCGAAATCAAGGCCGGATCCACGAAAGCCACTGCGGGACTTGCCTCCCCACCACCGAAAGACACCGACCACGGCGCACAGCCCGCCGCTGAGCCCGACAACCACGCGGGCACCCGCCTGCTACTGCTGATAGGCGGCCTCATCCTGGTCGTGGCACTCCTGTTCGGAGCCCGCCGCATGAGCCGCCGCTAGGCGAGTAAGTCCGACGTCCCGGTGGCGCCCGCGCAGTGCCGCACGCCGGAGCCGGATCGGGCCACACAGGAATTCCGGCGAACGCCGCGGTCGGGCGGGCGCGCTTCACACGTCGACTGATCGCCGATGACCCACTCGACCCGGCTGCACCTCGACCGCCGCGCCATGAGCACGACTATGCGAGTGCACCGCCATCAATGGTGAGCACCGTGCCGGTGATGTACGAAGCGCCGGGGCCGGCCAGGAAGACCACGCCCGCGGCGAGTTCCTCCGGTCGGCCGAAGCGGCCCATGGGATTCCAGGAGCGCTGCTGGTCGGCGGTCGGGCCGTCCGACGGGTTCATATCGGTGGCGAAGGCTCCAGCCTGGACGACATTCGCGGTGATGCCGCGCGGTGCCAGATCGCGCGCCGCCCCCTTCGTATAGCCGATGACCGCGGCTTTGCTCGCGGCGTAGTCGGCGACTCCTGCGGTACTGGCGCGGGCAGCGAGGGTGGATCCGACTGTGATGATCCGGCCGCCGTCGCCGAGTACCCCGGCGGCCGCCCTGATCGCCGCGATCACCCCGTCCACGTTGATCTCGCGGACGCGGTCCAGGGTTGGTTGATCGACGCTTTCATCGCCGAGCGCACCGTAGGCGGCCACGCCCGCGTTGTTCACCAGGATGTCGAGTCCACCGAGGTCGGCGACAACTGAATCGACCAGCTGCGCCACCTGCACGGCATCCGATTGCTCGGCCCGATAGGCGACGGCGCGGCGGCCGCGGGCGTGGATCTCCCGCACCACCCCGGCGGCCTTGTCGGGGGCAGACACATAACTGACCGCTACGTCGGCACCGGCGTCCGCGAGCGCGCAGGCAATTGCGGCGCCCAGTCCGCGCGATCCGCCGGTAACGAGTGCGGTCTTGCCCGCCAGCGAGAGGTTCATAAATGCTCCTGATACTTCTGTACCAATCGGTATAGATGAGTAGCGGTACTCTATACCGATTGGTACAGAACTGGCAAAGGAGGGCCATGGCGACCGGACGACCTCGCGAATTCGACCTGGACGAACGGCTGGATCGCGCCATGCACGTGTTCTGGCGACAGGGCTACGAGGGCACGGCGCTCGCCGATCTGACCGAGGCGATGGGCATCAACAAGCCGAGCCTGTACGCGGCATACGGCAACAAGGAGTCACTGTTCCTCAAGGTCGTCGACCGCTACGAGGCCGGGCCGGCCGGCTATGTTCAGCGCGCGCTCGCCGCGCCGACGGCGCGCACAGCGGCGGAGGCACTCATGCGCGGGGCGATCGAGCTGACCACCTCAGGTCCCGGCGGCTGCCTGTTCGTCCAGGGTGCGCTGGCCACCGGCGCACAGAGCGCACAGGTACGCGAAGAGTTGGCGACGCGGCGGCGAGCAGCACAGGTGCAGTTGCGCGAACGCTTCGAAAAGGCTTGCGCTGAGGGCGATCTCGCCTCGGATGTGGACGTGGACGCACTGGCGCGATCGATCTGGGCGACCACCTACGGGCTGGCCGTGCAGGCGGCGAGCGGAGCCACTGCTGCCGAGCTGTCCTGTGCGGTGGATATGGCCCTGGCCGGTTGGCCGGAATCTCGCTGAACCCGTGCCGCCAAGTGGACCGGTACCACGGCGACAAGCCCGACAACCACACAGGCACCCGCGCTACTACTGATAGGCGGCTCATCCTGGTCCTGGCACTCCCGTTCGATGCCCGCCGCAGGAGCCGCCACCAGGGTCTGTGTCGAAGTGAGTCGAGGGCGGCACCGCTGTGCGGTGCCACCCTCAACTTGTTTTATGAAAGTTGTTGCCTGCATTGGCAGATGGGCGAGGTCTCCGGGAGATGGTTCGTCGACCAAAACGAACCCGGTCGTGAATCCAGCGGTTGTGATCTTGTATATGAGGGTAGGACCTGGGGTCTTCGTAGGATAGGCGCGTGCTCGTTTCGCTGCTGTCCTTCGGCTTCGCCGCGGTCCTGCTCATCTTGCTGCCGGGGCCGGACACGCTGGTTGTCGTCCGCGGTCTCGTGCGCGGCGGGCGTAACGGCGGAGTGCAGACGTCGGCCGGCGTTCTGTGTGGACTTATGGTTTGGGTCGCCGCGGCGTCGCTCGGGCTGTCCGCGCTGCTGCGGGCGAGCGAGATCGGGTACAACGCACTGAAGATCGCCGGCGGCTGCTACCTCATCTGGATCGGCGTGCAGTCGCTGCGCTCGCTGCTGCGTACCGCCTCCGACATCGCGGCCGAGGGCGACGGGTCAGCGGCACCGACGCTCGGCCGCTCGGGGGGCTTCATGGCCGGCTTCCTCACCGACATACTCAACCCGAAGATCGGCGTCTTGTTCGTCAGCTTCCTGCCAGGGTTCGTGCCGGACGGCTACTCGGTTGGATGGACGACGCTGGGGTTCGGGGCCGTCTATATCGCATTGACTGCTCTGTACTGCGCTGGTCTGGTCGTCGCGTCGGGGACGGTCGCGACTTGGATGCAAACGCCGCGCGTCCGCCGACGCCTCGACGCGGTCGCCGGGGTCGTGCTCGTCGGGTTCGGTGTCCGCCTCGCCACCGAGGCCTGACCTCCAGCGGCCCGCCTGATGGGTTGTGGGCCGGC
This sequence comes from Nocardia sp. NPDC049707, assembly GCF_040674855.1. Lineage (NCBI taxonomy): Bacteria > Bacillati > Actinomycetota > Actinomycetes > Mycobacteriales > Nocardiaceae > Nocardia > Nocardia sp. NPDC049707. Next base: position 25,404 of record NZ_JBFANN010000060.1, read on the forward strand.
AGATGGTTGTGCCCCCGCCACCTCGCGGCTCGCGCTGACCACGGGCTGTCATTTCCAGATACGTCACCTTCTCCTTCACACGCGAAGATTACGTCGATGCGGCCCGGTGACACCCGCGAGACAAATAAAGAAACATGACACAAGATGTCAGGTTTTGGGCCGAGGATGGTTTCGCCGGTCAACGATGCGTGGGCATGGACCGGCCACCACGGCTGGATACGAATAGATAAGGCACCTCAATGCGCGAAACTCCAGAAGATCTCAAAGAGCTTCAGGCACTCCTCGACGCCTCCCTCTCCCGCTCCACCTCGCATCTTCGCTCGATCATCAACACTGAGAGCACACTGACCGCGGAGCAGCTCAGCCAGGTCCTCACCGGCATGTGCACCCTCGCCCTGTCCACCGTGACAGCGAAGGGCGAACCGCGGATCAGCGGCGTGGACGGGCACTTCCTGCACGGAAAGTGGCACTTCGGCACGGCGCGCGGCGCCGCCAAGGCGCGCCACCTCGCGACGCGGCCCGCCGTCAGCGCCGCGCACATGCGCGGTGAGGACCTGGGCGTGTTCACGCACGGCACGGTGGAGATCCTCAACCCCAAGGACGGCGAGCCAGCCGCGGACTGGCCGGACCTGCTCGCATACTTCAAGGACTTCTACGGCGACGACTTCTTCGACTGGGACAACGACGTGGTCTACTACCGGCTGCATCCGCACTGGATGACCGTCTACACCTCCGACATCGCAAAGCTCACTGCGGCGTCCCAGTCCTGATCCGCGGGACGGGCCGCGTCGGGATCGGCGACGCAGCGCCGCAAGCCACCCGCGCCGAAGTAGTAGGTGGCTCCCCGTGCCCATCGAGAGGCCAGCGATCATGGAGGGTGGGGATCTTCGACTTCGGGCTCGTTCTCCGATGCAGAGTTGCGAACCGGCTCAGTCGTTGAGCGGCCGGCCGCAGCATTTCTTGTATTTGCGACCCGAACCGCACCAGCAAGGCTCATTGCGGCCGGGTGGCCAGACGACGACGTTGCCGGTCTCGGCGAGTTCAGCGGCGTATTCGGCCCGCGTGTGCGCCAGGTCCGGGTCCTCGCCAATGAACTCGGCATAGTCGATGAGGCCCGCGACGGTCGCCACGGCGATGCGCGCCGCCGACGGTAGATCTCGCAGCGCGCGCTCCACCAGCCTCTGGTGCTCTTCGTGGGTCTCGTACTGCTCGCGCAGCGTCGGCCAGCGCTTCAGGGCGACGGCGAATTCGCTTTCCGGCCAATACAACACCGATGTCACCGATGGGTGCGCTGCCCCGGAACGCCCGCCGATGACCTGATCGAGCCACTGCTGTCTGCCCTCTTCCGCTGCGCGATCGATCGAATCCTCCGGCAAGCCCAGGGCGTCACGAATGCGACTGCGGGTCATCGCAAGTTCTTGCAGGTCGAGATCCGATTCGGAGTCCGCGTTATCGGCGAGCGTGACCTGCCGGGCCAGACCGGCGTCGAGCCAGCGCAGCGCCTCGTCGAATTCGCCACGCTCCTCGAACATTTCGGCTGCGGTCAAGTAGGCGACGTAATCGTCGGTTCCCTCCGCGAGCACGGTTTCGAGCAGAGCCAGCCCCGTCTGTTCCGCGTTGTCGGTGAGGTCGGTGCCGTGATCGAGCAGGAAGGTCGCGTACCAAACACGAGCATCGCCGACAACCGGCCCGCCGTCGGCGACCGCCGCTCGATACAACCGCAGCGCTCGCTCCAGATTGTCGGCCATGCCCCAGTGACCGGCCGCTTCGGTCAGATACTGCGCCCGCTCAGCCGGGTTGTCGGCCGCTTGTTGTTCGAGCTGACGAGCGATTTCCTCCGGAGAGTCGCCGAAATCGTCGAAGCGATCGGCCAATTCGTCCCGCAGCCGATCCCGTTCGGCGAGCAGCCGCGCACGTTCAGCAAGCAGGGCCGCGTGCTCCTCCCGCTCAGCATCCGATCGTCCCACCACCATGACTCCTCTCGTACTCGCGACCAGAGACTCATGTCTCAGTCTCATCGGTCCAGAACTGTCACCGGCTGCCTCCGAGCAGCCAATCACGAAGTTGCTCATCGGTGCTGAGACCGATCAGCTGGGCCAAGCCCCAGTTCTCGCGGTGGTTGGGCGCGTCTCGTAGTCGGTTCTGCCAATCGTTGGCATACTCGCGCAGCGCGACGAGCATTTCGTCTACTGCCTCGTCGAAGGAGGCTCCATCGGCGGCGATCGGCAGCCCCGGCAGAAACACCGACCAACCGTCGTTCTCCGCGCTGACTTCAGCGGTGATGCACGTGGGGATTCGGCTCAATTCGCAGGAGCCACGCGGAGTTTGGGATCGGTTCCAGGTGATTGGAGCGGGGCGAGCAGGGTGTCCGGGTGTACGACTTTCGTGCCCGTCCATCGGAAATCCAATTCGTCATCTGTGGGAAACAACCAGGTTGCAGCCCGCAAGGGACTGCCATCACGAAGAAACAGATAATAGGCTGTCTTCGGCCGGTCGTCGTCGTAAGGTCCTGGTAATTTCTCCCAGCACATTCCCGGGGTATTCGCGAGTTCGTTCAATTTTTCTGCTTTCATGCCTGGCGTGATGACCACCATGGTGTCCCACTCGTCGTGGAAACCGGCTGCTCGGGTGATTTCCACCATCTTGACCGGAACGTCACCCGAAGCCGCATGCCTCGCAGCAGTTAGAAGTGTGAAACCGCCACTGGGCAGTGATCCGCCCGACTGCACGTCGAACGAAGCACGGCATTCGGTTCCCTCTGCTTCCCGATTGCCGGCGGACTGGTCCAACCCACATCCGGCAGCGAGCAGCACCGGTACCAAGCCGGCGACAACAGCCAGGGCTCCGAATCTCATCAGATGATCACTTGCTCCCGGGTAGCGGAATTCCGACACCGGCCGACGATACTTTCACGCCGAAGCCACACTATTCCTGGAATGGCTTGCATCACAAGGGCTCACGCACGCCACCTGCGGCCGAGCCGACATCGACTCTTGCCACCGCGATCATCACCGCGGTTGCCACAGCCCCCATCTCCCTTTCCGCCGAAACCCCACCCACCGAAAAACTTTCCGCCGCCTGCAGCCTCGGGGCCGCGGTAGGTCCCGCCACCCCTTGCGCCGCAGGTGATGTGCCTCGTCCACAGCGGCGCTCCGGTCGATAACGTCAGCCGATCAGGGAGGTGGCAAGTCGAGGCTGCTCTGTGGCTGGCCGGTGGTCTGAGTGTCCGGCTTTTCCGACAGTTCTTCGACGATTTCCTTGCGGACGTAGTCGCCCGCATCCTTTTTCACCTGATCGGTGATGCCATCCTGCTCACCCCACGTAAGTTCCGAGACGGTGGTGCCGACCTTCTTGCCGACCAGATAGTTGGAATCCGTCTCACCCAGTGAGCTGTTCGTGAGGTTGACCCCATTGTCGTTCAGCAGTTTGGTCACTGGGGCGGCGACCGCACCGGAGATCGCTCCGGAGATGCCCTGCGACGCGATACTCAATCTGTCGTAGCCATCCCGGATGCCGAATTTGATTTCGAGCGACTGGAACCCGACCTCAGTCCCGGCTTTGATGGCCCGTCCCGAGGACTACGCCCTCGGGCATCCGACTTTCTGGCAGTCGAAACGCGGGGAGCGACCATCGGTGCTCGAACGGTGATCAGCAGACCGTCAGAGCCAGGCGCTGTGACGTGGCGTGATACTGAGGCGCAGGTTGCCGACCCCGACCACAAGCCCGAGCACGTTCGCCGCTATTTCAAGCCCTCCCATCAACCAGATGATCGGCGCATGGATGTGGTTGCGAACCAACATGATCGACGGCAGGGGTGATCGCGTTTGACGGCAGGACCGTGCGTGGCGCCCGCGACGGCCCCGGCGCCTGTTATGGACGGCCGGAAAGTCATTCACCCGAACGCCTTTTCGGCACATACTCGCTCCTGGAGCGGTGCCCGGGTGTAGGTTCATCGACACGACCGTCGTCGCGGCGGCAACCGACGATCGCCAGTCCGGGGGGAAACATGGACACATCCGTTCACGACACGTTGAGCAAAATGTGGGAGAAGGGCGCCTTCGAGCCGGCAATCAGCCACATCAGGTTCCCTCTATTCAGGAACCTGTCGACGAACCTCCGCATCAACTTCAGCCATCCCGTCACCGCGCTCATCGGCCCGAACGGCGCGAACAAGTCTGCGATCCTCCGGGCGCTGCAAGGCTGCCCCCGCGGCAACGACCCCGGTAACTACTGGTTCGGCACTGCGGTGGACGTGATCCCGCAGACCGAACGGCACCGGTTCATCTATGGGCGGCTGTCACCGACCACCGGCGGGATCGTGGAGGTGATCAAGACACGCATCGGTCGGCTCCGCGATTCGAAGGACGGCCCCGTTGCCGACCCCGACCTCTTCGAGCCGAGCCGCCCGTTGACCCGCGAACCAGACAGCATGGATCGATTCCCTCTCGATCTGCCGAAGAAACCCGGAGATGCGTCGAGAACGCGGTGGGCCACCATATCAAAGGATGTTCTCTATCTTGATTTCCGCTCCCAGCTCTCGGCATTCGATTGGGCGATGAACCACTCGGAGGTGACCTTCGAAATTGGGACCCAGCACGAAGAACTCAATCTGGTGCGGGCACGCAAGAAGCGAATAAGAAGCCGAGCTGCGCGCCTGTACAAAGCGATCTCCGATGGACTCGAGCGCGACACGTGGTATTCCTCGAACGAACGGATCGTGCAGCCGATCCACGAATTGACCGAGGACGAGCGGTTCTGGGTCGAACGAATACTCGGCCGAAAATACGCTCGTATCCGATTGTTGCGCCACCGGTACTTCGGTACGAAGGTCAGCGGATGGACGGTAATTCTCGAAACACCGGAACTTCTATATTCGGAAGCGTTTGCAGGCAGCGGCGAGTTTGCCGCCGTTCTACTCGTCTACCAGGTGAGCCGAGCGAAACCCCAGTCACTCATTCTGCTCGACGAGCCAGAGGTATCGCTACACCCCAGAGCGCAGCGGGCACTGAGTAATTTCTTGGCCGATTCTGCCAAGCACCACAAACACCAGATCGTGTTCAGCACGCACTCGCCGGAAATGATCCGCGAGCTCCCGGCGGCCGCGGTCAAGGTACTTACCGTGCGCGCCGACGACGGGCGCGTCGACCTGCCGGTGCAAGACTCGCCGCCGCAGTTCGCGTTCGATGTGATCGGCGCCGAGTACGAGCATCCGACGATCGTGGTCGAGGACCTGCTCGCCAAGGATCTGGTCGAGTACGCACTGGCCGAACACCCCTCCAAGACCACTGTCCAGGTCAAGTACCTCCCGGGTGGCGCAGACACTCTGTGGGGCTTCTACGCGCCGATGTGGGCGCACGAGAAGCGAACCGACATCCTCCTGCTGCTCGATGGCGACCAGGCCATCGAGTCACCGCGCCCCGTTGGCCAGATACCGCCGGGCGAGCTCGAATCGGAGCTGGCCAAGACATTCCCCTGCAAACCGAACCTGCCCTACAGCAGGACCGATACTGCAAGTGCGCAGCACCGGCTCGAGTCAGTCAAGCAGGTCCTGGAGTGGCGGCGCAGGTTCGTGCGGTTCCTACCCTGCTGGACACCAGAAGTGTTCCTCTGGGACTACCGCGGGCAGGACCCGGCTGCCGACGTGACTGCCTCGGCCGATGCCAACGGCAAGAACGCCTGGCGTGACTACACCGAGATACAGACCGGCGCCTCGAATGCCGAGCAGATCCACACTTTTCAGCTTCAAGCCCTGCGGCATGTGCCGAGCGACTGTGCGATACTTACCGACATCCGTGACACCGTCTATGAGTTCATCAGGAGTTTGTAATGGATCCGAGGGAGCTGTCGGTCATCGACTTCTTCTCCGGATGCGGCGGCACGAGTCAGGGATTCAAGGACGCCGGGATGAACATCGTCGCCGGAATCGACTTCGATCCGGATTCTGCCGAGACCTTCCGGAACAACTTCCCCGGTGCCGAATTCATTGAAGCCGACATCCGGAAGGTGCGGGTCGAGCAGGTCCGGGAATTGATGCCGGATTCGCCGACGCTGTTCGCCGGTTGCGCCCCCTGTCAGCCGTTTTCGCGCCAGAACAAGACAACGACCGCCCAGGACCCCCGGCGGAATCTTCTTTATGAATTCAGCCGGTTCGTCAGGGCGCTGCGACCGGAACTCGTGGTGATCGAGAACGTCCCTGGACTGCAGAACCCCAAAAAAGGCGGGCCACTCGAAGACTTCCTCGCCGCACTCGCAGAGGACGAGTACGTGTCGAAGGTGAGCATCCTGCGCGCGTTGGAATTCGGGGTGCCGCAGGAGCGGAAGCGTCTCGTCATCGTCGCATCGCGGATAGGGTCGCCCGAGCTGCCCGAGGCCACGCATGTCGCGAACGGCGTGCCGGCCACGACGGTGCGGCAATTCATCTACGATGGGCTGCCCGCGATCGGCGACGGAGAGGTACACGCCGTCGACCCGGACCACGCGGCCATGCGCCTGTCCGAGATCAACAAAACACGCATCCGCGCCACGCCTGAAGGCGGCGACCGCCGCAATTGGAGCAAAGACCTGGTACTGCCCTGCCACACCGAACACGGCGGCCACACCGACACCTACGGCCGGATGTGGTGGGACCGTCCAGCTTCCGGCCTGACGACACGGTGCATTTCGTACTCGAACGGCCGGTTCGGGCATCCCGAACAGCATCGTGCGATCAGCCTCCGTGAGGCGGCATGCCTGCAGACCTTTCCCCGCGACTTCCGGTTCTCGGGCACGCTCACGTCCAAGGCTCGGCAGGTGGGGAATGCGGTGCCGCCGCTGATGGCTCGACGCATCGGTGAACGACTCGCGGCGGGTGTCTGATCCAGTCCGACAGTCCCGAGCGCTGGGTGTGACCGCAATGTCGGCAACCGCTAGTCCTTCGAGTCGACGAGACCCTTTCGGACGGCCGCGGCGACGCGCTGGAAGGCTTGGTCAGAAGCATGTTTCGCGGATGCCGTCGAGGTCGATGCCATGGCGGGCGTAGATCTTGATCGTGTTCTCGCCGGTGAGGTCGGTTTCCGTGTAGCCGAGTAGTTCGGCAGTGCGAATCACTTCGTCTTTGGTGGCGGCTTCGATCCCGAGGTATGGCTGGTCAGGGGATGGGTTGTGCCATGCGGGTGAGTTCGCGGCGGATCGTGGACTGGCCGCAGGGGGCGATGCGGAATTCGTTGTGCTGGAGGTGGTAGTGGTAGCGACCGTCGCCTTCGATGTCGAACCAGCTCAGGTATTCAGGTGCGACAGGATGTGAATCACGCAGGCCACGAAGGGTTTCCACGGTTCCGGAACCGGAACGCGGGGCGCGCAGCAGCCGGTAGATGCGGTCGGACGCTGTCTCGTTGATGCCGGTCCAGGACTCGAGATTGTCGACCAGGAACTGAACATCCTCGGCTACGGCTGGCTGGCGTCCGGGCGGCACGTCGCCGAGCACGGCCGTGAACACGGCTGGCACGATCGCGGCGGTGCCGACCTCGAGCACGACATTGCCGCCGAAATCGGGAGTGGGGCCCGGTCGTTGCACCAGGGTGACACCGATGTCGGCGTCGATCGCGCCGAACGCGCGGATCGGACGGCGCCGAGTTCCGGTGAGCGTCAATGCGGTTCGCGGCTCGGCCGCGACGCGCAAGGCGGCCGAGAGGTCTGGATTGCCGTGCAACGGCATGCGGCGATCCAATTCACTGGCGAGCCGGTCGAATTCGTCCTCCCAGCGCACCGATGCGATCAGACGCAGGGGAAAGGGGTAGCGATCCGACCGCGTCTCGCGCCAGATGTGCATGAACTCATCAGGGGTGAACTCGAACTTCACCCGCGCCGGTCCTGCGTGCTTGGTCGGGCCGGTTGCGCCGAGGGTGCGTCGGATCCGATCGCTGGAGGAACTGCGGGATCGTCTGGTCCGACCAGTTCTTCGTACTGGCCGATCAGGTAGTCGGGGATCTTGCGGCTCGAATCGTCCTCCCCCGATTTGCGCGCCGCGCCGGGCGACGACATGCCCGACATACCATTGCGGCCGGTGCTGGCCGCGCTGTTCGTGGCGGTGGAAACTGTTGCCGCGCTGGCATTTCCGGTGATCGGCACGCTGGTGATGCTGCGTCCCGGACTCGGTGCGCCGCTACTACCGGGTCCGGATGTGACGCCCGGTCCAGAGGTGCCGAGGCTGCCCGGCTGTCCCGGGGACGTTTGGGTGCTGGTTGTCGCGGCGGGCGAGGTGGCGGTGGTGCTCGCGGCCGTCGTTGGGGACTGCATCTGTTGTCCGGTAGTGGAATTCGAGTCGAGGCCCGTGGGGTTCACCGCGCCCTGATCGGACCCCGATGTCCCCGATCCGTTCGACTCGCCGTTGCTACCGCTGGTGTTCCCGGTGCCCGATTCGGTGGTGCCGCCATTGCCGCCCCCGTTACCGCCGCCCGGCCCGGCAACGCCCTCATTGCCCCCGCCCGGCGACCTGACCGGCACGAATGTCGGAACTCCGGACCCGGCGGGACCGTAGGACGGTTTGTAGTTGTTGTTCATGGTGTCGATCGCCGTGCGATACAGCGCCTCGATACCGCGCTGATAGGCGACCCCCTGACTGTCACCGGCCCCGGCCAGTCCCGCGCCGACCGCGGAAATAATGACCTGCGCGGGGTCCAGCGAAGTCGCCGAACCCGTGTTCCCCTGCGCCCCGGATGGCGGCGGCACCGAAATTTTCACCACTTCGGCGGCCGACGCCACGCCTTTGATCCGATGCCCGCAGGCATTGATCACCTGCTCGACATCACTGGCCTGCCGATAGAACGTCTGCGCCGCAGTGAGAGCCGCATCGGCCATGGCCCCCTCGATACCCGAGGCCAATGCCTTCTGAATCGCGAGATTCGCGCCGAACAGCCCTCCGCTCAGCGCGGTGGCGATGCTGATCCAGGTATCGGCCTGCTGGTGCATGATGCCCGGACTCATCTGCTGGGCATTGGCGTAGATCTCCTCGTGGGTGATGCCCTCGAACTGCTCCATCCGAGTGATGTACGCCGAATCCTGGCCGCCAGCAGCGAGTTTCGACTCGTACTGCTCCACGCCTTGCTGTTGACCGCGCGAAAGCTTGCTCTGCTGGGTGGTGTCGGGCTTGCGGCTCGAATCGAATGCACCGAGCGCCGAGGGGACATCGTTGATGTTGAGCGGGCCGGTCATCGTCAGTTGTCCTTGCCGATCTCCGGCTCGATGGTGGAGGCGATGTCGGTGATGCCGTCGCAGGGGTTGAGGTTTTGTGGGGCGCGGCTTGTCAGATCGACCGCTATCTGCACAAAACCCACCTTGGTTCGGACATCGACTTGGCAGCTCCGCTTCATGGATGCGGCCGGGTCATGGACCAACAGGGCTTGGCGACCATTTATGGTGATCGGCTCGCTATACGAGCCAACCTTCGCAAGGTCTGACTCCCAAGTCGCGTTGCCTGAGTTCAACATAAGGTTTCGCGTATCGGAGCGGAAGTCGCACGTGAGGAAGCTGTACTCGGCCACGAGATCGTCACCACGTGCACGAGACGCGGGATCGAAGCCAGCTCGTCGAGCTGTGTCGTCGCTGATCCATGTGCATGGGTCGAAGACGACCTTTGGGCGGCCCGTGCTGGCGGTGTACTTGTTGTCCTGCGACGGCGGCTGAAGCTTTGGGTTGGTCAGAGTCGGCCTAGCCGATTGAGTGGAGGACGACGTAGTTTGACCTGAACTGGCCGGGTGCTGCGCGGTTTCGCTTCCGGATGAACAGCTCGTCGCGACCGGCGCAACCACTATCGCCAGCAGGGCCAGCAAGGTATTTCGGATTCCCGTCACGACGACCCCGTTTCCGAGGTGACGGTGGCGATCGACTGCGCAAACATGGCGTCGGCTTCCTCCACCAACTGACCGGCTCGCAGGTAAGCCGCCGCCATCTTCAGTGCTGCCTCTTTCATCCCGTTGAGAGCCTCCGTCATCTGAACAGCCTTGCCAGAGAATCCATCCTGGAGTTGCTTAGCGGACTCGAACCCGCCGAAGCCTTCGAGCCGCTGCAAACGCATCGATCGAATGATCTCTGGATCGAGTGTGGTTTCGATAAACCTGGTGTAAACCTCGGCGCACCGACGTGCGGCGTCGGCCTCCATCCGAAATGTTCCCCCAGTGGCCTGCTGATACAGCGCATTCGCGGCCGATTGTCCCACTTCCATCGGCTTATCCCCCTCGCTATGCGTCCGCTCACTGTACTGGACGCGTGAAACGGTGAATCGGTTCCATTGGGACGCAAAGACAGTCTGATTGGTTCCGATCCTGCGAGTTCAGACCACTCCTACCGCACTCGGCGCGGACACTCACATCGAGCAGCGTGCGGTGCCGAGCTCGTGGCGGGTCGAGTGGACCCGCTGGACAGGAATACGCCGATGCTGATCTGGTTCGAGAAAGCGCTTCTGGATGCAATTCTTCCTGGGGTTATGCGCCGATTGCATGATCATTCGCGATGTGGCCTCCGCATGAGATGGCGGTGTGCTCTGCTGTTGCGAACAGTGAAATCTGATGGGAGGCGGGGCATGTCGGAGGACGGATCGACGCTGGCACGGCGACAGCTGGGAAAGTATCTGCGGGACGGCAGGGAGGGGTGTGGATTCACGCTGGCGCAGGCGGCGGCGTTGATCGAACGTAGTGGTAGCACGTTGCAGCGCATCGAGAAGGGCACCGTAGCGCAGCTGCGTGAGGTGGACCTTGCGGCGCTGTGCACGATCTATGGCTTCGACCCCGACCACACTGCGGCGATGAAAATGCTTGCGACACAAGGTAATGAGGAGAGCTGGTGGCGCGAGTACGGCGATCTGATGTCAGGGAACTTCGACTTCTTCGTGGGGTTGGAGGCATCGGCGCAGCGGTTGACCACCTACGAGTCCGAACTGGTGCCGGGATTGCTACAGACACCGGCGTACGCCAGTGTGCTCATCCGATCCGTTTATCCGGACGACGATGCCGAGGCGCACGTGCGTCGAGTGCAGTTGCGGATGCGGCGGCAGCTGAGAATCACCCGCAAGCATCAACCCGCGGCGCTCGAAGTGGTCCTGCGGGAGTCCGTCCTGCGTGGGATGGTCGGCGGGCCGAAGGTCATGGCGACCCAACTGAAGTACCTTTGCGATGTAGGCACTCGGCCCAATATCAACCTTCGGATTCTCCCGTTCAGCGCTGGATTTCCACTCGGCGACGCTGTCGGCCCGTTCGTCATCCTGGAGTTCGGCACAGACAGACAAGGCCGGTTGCTCGAGCCGCCGGTGGTCTTCACTGAGAATTTCGCGGGGGATTTGTATCTTGCGAAACCGGCCACCGTCCGGCGGTACCATGAGGCGTACGAGAGCCTGCGGCGCAGTGCGATGGACGCGGACGCCAGCCGGGTTCTGCTCAGACGGATGGCGAAGGAGTACGCGTGAACATCGATCTGGCCGGTGCCGACTGGTTCAAGAGCAGCCGGAGCGGCGGCAGCTCGAACTGCGTCGAAGTCGCGTTCCTTCCCAACAACCGTGTCGGCGTTCGTGATTCGAAGAACCCATCCGGCCCCGCGCTCGTGTTCACCCCAGCTGAATGGTCAGCCTTCACAGCCGCGACAACCTGTGGCGAGTTCGACCGCTGACCTCAAAGGGCTACCTAATGGCAAATCTCTCGGACGCGAAGTGGTTCAAGAGCAGCCGCAGCGGCGCGGCCGAAAACTGCGTCGAAGTCGCCTTTCTACCGAATAACCATGTCAGCGTATGCGATTCGAAGAACCCATCCGGCCCCGCACTGGTGTTCACCGTCGCCGAATGGTCAGCCTTCACCACCGCGACAACCCGTGGCGAGTTCGACCGCTGACAGTCCCGACCTGGCTTTACTCTGCCATCTACCACTAGACGACTAGGTCCTAACGCTGGGCAGCGCGTGTAGCGCGGTGCCCAACGTTGTTGTTTATCGGAGACGCAGTAGTCGCTCTCCCGTCCGATAGAGTTCGATCAGCAAGGGCCGCAAGGCTTCCCCGGCAGGCGTAAGAAAGTACCGGGTGCGCGCCGGGAATCCGGACAGCCGTTGTTGCCCGACCAGCCCGCCGTCGCGCAGGCTGTGCAGGCGGTCGGTGAGTACCTTCGGGCTGATCTCCGGTAAGCGCTCGGCCAGCTCACTGAACGAGCTCGGGCCGTGCATGAGTTCCCGCAGCACCAGGGTTGTCCAGCGGCCGGAGACGGCCGACAGCGCAACCTCGACCGGGCAGGCGGTGTCCGGGCGCTGGGTCCGGCCGGATTCGGTCGGCACCAATTCGGTATCCCACCTGTGGGTTTCCGTTTGGTGAGCTACGTTCGCGCACGCTTGGCTGGTGGCATGAGTTTCGAAACCGACACTGTCCATCCGTCCACTGTCACTCTCACTGGCGACGCCCGGCAACACCCGATGGTTTTCGCGGCGGCATTCAACTCTGGGTCGCTAGCGGCGGTCGCCGAGGTCTATGAGGAGCGGGCCGTGTTCGTGCCGCAACCCGGCGCACCCACGACCGGAGCCGAACTGGCGTCCGCAACAGCGGAATTTCTGGCGCTTGGCCTGCCGATCACCCTCCAACCGCGCCATACCTACGTCGTCGACGACATCGCGCTGCTGATCGTCGACTGGGTCATCGACGGCACCGGGCCCGACGGCGAGCACGTTCATATCGAAGGCACCGCCACCGACGTCGCGCGGCGGGGTGCCGACGGCCTGTGGCGCTACATCATCGACAACCCGTTCGGCGTGATGGCCCGGCCAGACGAATGAGTCCGACGTCTCGGCGATGCCCGGATCATCGAATATCATTGTGTGACAAACGATCTGGACGCCCTCCTGATCGCATGTACGTGAAGATCCATGACGAGTTGCCCAGTTCCCCTGGACGGGTCGGCCGCCGGTGCTGACCGATCCGGAGCTGGTGTGCTTGGCGGTGGCCCAGTCCATTGCGCGGTTCAGCGTAGTGTTCGGAAGCGTTGGGCCGGTTCATTGACCGTTGTTGTAAAGCCAAGCGGAGATCATGCCAGTGACCCGGTCTGGTGCTGGGTCGGCCTTGATCATCGAGCTGAAACGCTGCGCTTGCGCGGTGGTCGGTAGGAATCCGACCAGAAGGGCAGGCAAGAGCAGGCGCCGGGCCAATAGCTCCTGGGCGGACGTCATCTGCGGTCGGCGGACGACCGAGACGTTGACGCGAACGGCGTGCTCGTTTCCCGGTGCGGAATTTTTCAAGCTGAATGAGACCGGTGGGTGTGTTATGCGGCTGTCGTATCGGTCTCCTGGGCGGGCTGGTTGATCCAGGCGGTGTCGGGGA
>NZ_JBFANN010000061.1:0-37772 GCF_040674855.1 Nocardia sp. NPDC049707
GCGTGAGGATCGGGGACATGATCGAAACCACGGCGATTCTGGGTGTGGCGGCGGCCGCGTTGGGCATGGTCCTGACGCCGGGACCGACAGCGCCGCAGGCGCTGCAAATTAGACACAGCCCCGGCGTCCGGTCCGCGGAGGCTACTACTACGCTGCCTAGTTATTACTCTCCCCAGCGGAGTGAGCCCGGTCGACATGGAGGACAACCCGTGACTGCCCTGAAAGCTGTGACCGCCTCGACGGGGGCGCGTCGTCGCATGGTTTCGGTTGCCGCGCTCGCCGCCGGAGCGGCGCTCGTGCTGTCCGGCTGCGGCGCAGGCCAGATCTCACAGACCGCGACCCAGGTCGCCGCGGTCAACGGCAACCACGCCGATATCGACCGGATCTCGCTGCGCAATGTGCATATCGTCTTCCCGGCAGCGGGTACCGAGTACACCAATGCCAAGGGTGGCAAGGCGATCATCGCGCTGTCGATCATCAACAATGGCGAGACCGTCACCGAAGAGCTGACCAGTATCTCGACCGACCTCGGTACGGTGAAGATCACCCCGCCAGCGGGTGACCCGACCTTCCGGATCGCCCCGCAGCAGACCGTCGTCGCGGCGACCTCGTCCACTGACGCCACCGCCGCCAAGTCCGACGAGCACGGCGTGACACCGTCCACCACCGCCGCGCCCACCACTACCGCCGCTCCGGCCGGTGACAAGACCACCGTCAATCCGGAGAAGAAGCCCGGCCTGATCGAGATCACCGGTCTGACCAAGGACATCACCCCCGGCCTCGCCTATCCGGTGACGTTCAATTTCAAGCAGAACGGCACCGTGACCGTGCAGGTCCCGGTCGACGCCGGCACGATGACCGAACGGCACGAGGGCCAGGTTGCCGCGACCGAGGGCGAGCACAAGGGCGGACACTGATCAGATCTCCGGGGCGAGACCGCACAGTAGGATTGCCCAGGTAACAACTGATCTCGTAAGGACGTCGGTAACTCGTCGGGCACGCACAATACTGTTCGAATGCCCGACCGCTTGCCCGGCTCATGACGTTCGAGGCATGCACGACCGGCAAAAGACTCGGAGAGGCGGGGGAGCACGGCTGTGGCCAAGACCAAGTCGGTATTCCGATGCTCCGAATGCCGGTACGAGGTCGCCAAGTGGGTGGGCAAATGCCCGGACTGCGGCGCATGGGGCACCGTCGACGAGGTAGCCGGAGCCGCGGCGACCGCAGCATCACCGGTCGGGCGCAAGGCCATGCTGCCGAGCACCGCCGCCGCGCCCATCTCGCATATCGATTCGAAGGTCACCAAGGCCAGGCCGACCGGTGTCGAGGAACTCGATCGGGTGCTCGGCGGGGGCATCGTGCCCGGATCGGTCGTACTGCTCTCCGGCGAACCCGGCGTCGGCAAGTCGACGCTGCTCTTGGAGGTCGCCCATCGGTGGGCCACCCAGCGCGACGAGAAGTCGCTGTATGTCACCGCGGAGGAATCGGCCGGACAGGTTCGGCTGCGCGCCGACCGGACCAATGCGGTGCACGAAAGGGTCTATCTCGCAGCGGAATCAGATCTGTCGGTCGTGCTCGGCCATGTCGAACAGGTCCGCCCGACACTGCTGGTAGTCGACTCGGTGCAGACCATGCTCGTCCCCGAGGTGGACGGCACCATCGGCGGCGTCACCCAGGTGCGCGCGGTGGCGGCGGCGCTCACATCACTGGCCAAGGCGAGTGGGATCGCGGTGCTGCTGGTCGGACACGTCACAAAGGACGGCAATGTCGCGGGCCCGCGCACGCTCGAGCATCTGGTGGACGTGGTGCTGCAGTTCGAGGGCGATAAGAACTCCACACTGCGCATGGTGCGTGGCATCAAGAACCGCTTCGGCAGCTCCGATGAGGTCGGCTGCTTCGAATTGCATGACGACGGGATCTCGTGCGTCACCGATCCGTCCGGGCTTTTTCTGCACCATCGCACCGATTCGGTATCGGGTACCGCGGTCACGGTGGCGATGGACGGTAAGCGGCCGCTGGTCGCCGAGGTGCAGGGGCTGACGGTGCACACCGAGATCCCGAATCCGCGGCGGGCGGTGAGCGGGCTGGACTACAACCGGGTCGCGATGGTACTTGCCGTGCTACAGAGCCGCGGGCGGGTATTCCTCGGCAAGCACGACGTGTACGCGGCGACCGTCGGTGGCATGCGCCTGCTGGAGCCCGCCGCGGATCTCGCTGTGGCACTTGCCATTGCGAGTGCCGAGCGCGATCAGGCGCTGCCCGTCGGCTGGGTCATCCTCGGTGAGGTCGGGCTGGCGGGTGAGGTGCGCCGGGTCACCGGCCTGGAGCGCAGACTCGCCGAGGCCGAACGCCTCGGCTTCACCACCGCCCTGGTGCCACCCGGTCTGGCACGCACCAAGAGCGGCATGAAGATTCACGAGGTGACCGACGTCAAGTCGGCCATCCGCCTCGCTGGTCTCCGCAAACAGCGCACCCCACCCACCGAGACCGCTCCCGACTTCTGACCCGATGTCGGCTGTCGCACAATCCGAGTGATCACGTACAACCAATGGCTATTCCACACAAGCCACAGCGCTTGATGCCGAAACTCTGAACGCGCGATCATGCCGTCACACCGCTGTCGCAGCGGAGGATCACATCACCTAGCGGTAGGCATGCTTTCCCTCGACTGCCCATATCGGCATCTGCGGCAGCGTCGGGGTCAGGCGATGTTGAAGGGTTCGGCGGCGCTGCGTAGGGAGCCGAGTTGGGCTACCACGGCGTAGGCGCCGGGAGGGACTTGGACGCGGTCGCCTGCACAGTTGGGTTGGGAGGTCGAGCCGGACCAGGTGACCATGAAGGCGGCCTGTTCACCGCGGTTCAGGGTGCGGACATCGGGGGCGCCGTCCGGGTAGCAGTCGGTGCTCGACCACAGGCGGCGCTGGCCGTCGAGCGTGGTCACCGAGACCTGCTGGAGTCCGGAACCGACATCGCGGGAACAGGCCGTGGATGAGATATTGGTGATCACGATGCCGAATACCGGATTCTCACCGGTCTTGTAGGTCGGCTGCTCGACGGTCACCTTGACCGCGAGCGACTGATCCGGGCAGGTGCCCGCGGCGACCTGACTGGCGCTCGCCGCCGCGGTGGTACTGCCGGAGGGCTTCGCACTGGATTCGCCGGTAGTCGGTGGCGGCGGGGAGGACGTGCCCGCGGGCTTACTCGTCGCCGACGCGGAACTCGTCGCGGCCGCCTGTGTCGTACCGGGCGAATCGCCGCCGCGCGTGACCGTCAATACCAACCAGATCACCAGTGCGAGCGCCACGACCAGGATGCCGATGGCGAGCGCGCGGCGTCGCCAATAGATCTCCGGAGGCAGCGGTCCATTCGGTTCCAGCACGGAATCAACGGTAAGGGCACGATCCGGTGCAGCGACTCAGGACCCCGGCGTGTCGGATCGGAAAAGGCACGCGCGGCAGGTAAATTCCGCTGCCACGCCAGATATCTCGGATCGGCCGTTTCAGGCCAGCTCACCGATATTGCCGACGACCCGCTGCAACTTCACCTCGCCCTCGGCGAGTTTGTATGTGACACAGGCGATCGCGCACTCACCCGTCGCCACGCG
This sequence comes from Nocardia sp. NPDC049707, assembly GCF_040674855.1. Taxonomy (NCBI): domain Bacteria; kingdom Bacillati; phylum Actinomycetota; class Actinomycetes; order Mycobacteriales; family Nocardiaceae; genus Nocardia; species Nocardia sp. NPDC049707. Next base: position 3,605 of record NZ_JBFANN010000061.1, read on the forward strand.
CTGCGAAATGATCATCGAGCGCTGCATGAGCAACCGGCTGGTCTCCACCACATGCCTGGCCTCCATCTCGTCGACAGTGGACAGTCCCTCCCTGCGCCCGACCAGAATCGACGGCGTGACCCGCTCGACCACACTGCGGATGAATCCGCCGGGCACCTCGCCGCCGTCCAGTGCGTCGATGGTGGCCTTCACCGCACCGCAGCTGTCGTGTCCGAGCACCACGATCAGCGGCACATTCAATACCTGCACCCCGTACTCGATCGAGCCGAGCACCGAACTGTCCACCACATGGCCCGCCGTGCGCACCACGAACATATCGCCGAGGCCCTGGTCGAAGATCAGCTCGGCCGCCACCCGGGAGTCACCGCAGCCGAACAGGATCGCGTGCGGGTGCTGGCCGCCGACGAGCTTGGCCCGGTCGACCGCGCCCTGACTAGGATGCAGCAGCGTGCCGTTCACAAAGCGCTCATTGCCCTCGCGAAGGGATTTCCAGGCACTGATCGGGTTGGAATGCGGCATACCGACCATTGTGCACATGGCAGTGGTTACCAGCGAGTCTGTTTCGTTACGGCTCGGCAAATATCGACCGGCCGCGGGACAGTAGGAACGGTGAGGACAGTGTCGGAGGGCGGCGCAGCGCAACAGCGTGCAAGCGGAGAACCCACGATTACGACGGGGACTAACCGAGTGGATGCCGAATCGTTGCTGGACTGGTACCGGGCGACCGCGCGGGATCTGCCGTGGCGGCGCGAGGACGTCACCGCCTGGCAGATCCTGATGAGCGAAATCATGCTGCAGCAGACGCCGGTGGTGCGGGTGGAACCGATCTGGCGGGAGTGGGTCGCGCGCTGGCCGGTCCCCTCCGCCATGGCGGCTTCATCGCAGGCCGAGGTGCTGCGTGCCTGGGGCAAGCTCGGCTATCCGCGGCGGGCGTTGCGGCTGCACGAATGCGCCAAGGTGCTCGCCGAGGAACACGGCGACGAGGTACCGACCGATGTCGATGTGCTACTCGGTCTGCCGGGTATCGGCGCGTATACCGCGCGCGCGGTGGTCTGTTTCGCCTACGGACAGCGAGTTCCGGTGGTGGACACCAATGTTCGCCGGGTAGTGGCGCGGGCGGTGCACGGGCGGGCGGCGGCCGGTAATCCGTCCGCGCGCGATCTGCCCGAGACCGAAGCACTGCTGCCAAGCCGAATCGACCGTGCCGCAATGTTTTCCGCCGCGCTGATGGAACTCGGCGCGACGGTGTGCACGGCCCGCACGCCGGATTGCGCGCGGTGCCCGCTCCCCGAATGTGCGTGGGTGGCCGCGGGCAGGCCGGTCTCCGATGTGGTTCGCAAGACGCAGAAGTACGAGGGCACGGATCGGCAGGCGCGCGGTCGGTTGCTCGATGTGTTGCGCGACGCTACCGGTCCGGTCGAACGAATCCGCTTGGACCTGGCCTGGACTCGCGATCCCGGCCAACGCGACCGCGCCTTGGACTCCCTGCTCGTCGACGGCCTCATCGAACAAACCCCGGACGGGCTATTCGCGCTGGCAGGCGAAGGCTGAACCGGTCTCCCCGGGGGCCACTGTCTCACTCGGGGTGGTCGAGAACCCTACGGAGGAAGGCTTCGACCTCGGTGCGGTAGCGCTCGGGCTGGTCGTCGTGCACCAGGTGGCCGGAGTTCGGAATGCGGACGTAGGCGGCATCGGAATGATCGGCGGCCATCTGCCGCATCTGGCCCTCGGGGGTGATGGTGAATTCGCCCTCGATCAAGAGCGCGGGCGCTGCGACCGCGCGCCATTGCGCCCAGAAGTCGCGGGTGCCCCACTCCTCGGAGATATCGCGGAAGGTCGCGACCGAACCGTGCAAGCGGTAGCCGTCGGGGCCGTGGTCGAAGGAGTCGAGGAAGTACCGCCCGGCGACCGGGCCGAAGAAATCCAGCACCGCGTCCGCATCCGGAAACGGCGGCCAGGCCTCGATCATGGCCGCCCAGTTCGCGGCGGTGCGGCCACGGAAGTCGGGCGCGATATCCTCGACCACCAGTGCGCGCACCCGCTCCGGATACTGCGCGGCGAATACCCAGCCGTGCAGGCCGCCCATCGAATGTCCGATGACCACCATGGGTTCGGAAATTGCGGCCGTTGCCGCGGCGAGGTCGTCGATGAATGCCTCGGTGGTCAGCTCCACGGGCGCGGGACGACCGTGACCGGCGGCGTCGAAGGTGTAGACATGGCCGAACTCCCGCAGCCAGCCCAGCTGATCGCGCCAGGTGCGGGCACTGCCCATCAGTCCGTGCAGCAGCAGGATCGGAACCCCCGCCCCACCTTCGTCGTACAACACTGGAACATTTTGCCGCGCCTTCGGCGCGGCGGGTTCGCGGCCCCCTTCAGTCTCGCGACTGACCCTTTCGAGCGACCTGCAAGCAGTCGCTAGCGGCGCCGTCGAGACTCGCGACTTCGTCGCATGCGCTTCGACGGCTCGGACGCGAGACGGGCCGCGAACGGGTCGCTCGTAAGACTCGCTCCGTTGTGGTCGGTTAGGGCGGGTCGTTCGGCGCCTGATGTGCACGGGCCGGGCGGTCGAGTTCGGTGGCTGTGGCGTATGTGCTTCGACGATTGGGGCGCGAACGGGTCGGTGGTAAGACTCGCTCCGTGGTGGTCGTTGAGGGTGGGGCGTTCGGCGCCTGATGTGCACCCGCCGGGCGGTCGACTTTCGTGCCTGCGGCGTATGCGCTTCGACGACTCGGCTGAGTCGATGGCCGCGCCTTCGCATGGACGCGAGACGGGCCGCGAATGTCGCTCATAAGATTCGCTCCGTTGTTGCGGAGTCTCGCGGTCAACTCGCCTTCGATGGACTACGTCGCATGTGCTCCGCAGTACGCGCAGACGTATCGTCGGAGCCATGGCTGTTGTGAAGATAAATGCGATCGAGGTTCCGGAGGGCGCGGGCCCCGAGTTGGAGAAGCGATTCGCCCATCGCGCGCACGCGGTCGAGGGCTCGCCGGGCTTCCTCGGCTTCCAGTTGCTGCGGCCGGTGGCCGGGGAGAACCGGTACTTCGTTGTCACCCAGTGGGATTCGGAGGAGTCGTTCGCCGCGTGGCGGGACGGGCCCGCGCGGGAAGCGCATGCGGGTGAGCGCCAGAAGCCGGTTTCTACGGGTGCCTCGCTGCTGGAGTTCGAGGTCGTACTGGACGTCGCGGCCAAGTCCGCTTCCTGAAACCGCTGCACAGACGCGGCGGGCGACTCGCCCATCCCGGCCTGGGAAAGTCGCCCGCCGTATTGACGGCGCGTGCGACCGGATGTCACAGTTCGAATGATAAACGCGAGGGTGACGCGGTAATTCGGTGAGATTCCGAAGCGGTCGCGCCACTGTGTTCTTGCACCGAGTCCTTGGTGCCGGAAAGCCAGACACCGGCACCTTCGTACCGAACAACTCACGGGACGCGCATCCCTAGGAGGACTCGAATGGCTATCGCGCATTCACCGAGTCGGGCAACTGATTCACTCGGCACACTGCTCATCGCAGTAGGCGTCGTTCTTCTCGCACTGCTCACGCTGTACCTGGTCGGCTTCGATCAGGGCGTCATCTCGCGCAGCGGGATGTACCTGCACGAGCTCATGCACGACGGACGTCACCTGCTCGGTGTGCCGTGCCATTGATCGGATCGCTCGGGACCCTGCTGCTCCGTGGCCTGCTGGCCGGTCTCATCGCCGGTCTGCTGGCCGCGACAGTGGGCTATTTCGTCGGCGAGCCCAAGATCAACGCCGCCATCTCCATCGAAGAAGCAAATACCGCCAAGGAACAGGCCACCGAGCACACTCATGCACCGGCCGGGCATACGCACGGCGACGAGGAAGAACCGCTGGTCAGTCGGTCCGGGCAGAAGTTCGGGCAGTTCCTGGCGCTCGGACTCACCGGACTCGCGCTCGGGGCGATCTTCGCGTCGGTCGCGTATTTCGCACGCCGGTACACCACCTTGTCCGGACCGAAGCTCGCGCTCGGATTGGCATTGGCGGGTTGGACCGCGATCGTGGCGGTGCCGTTCTTCAAATACCCGGCCAATCCGCCCGCGGTCGGTGAACCGGACACCATCAACCAGCGCACCCTGCTGTGGCTGGCGGCGGTGCTGCTCGGACTGGCTGCCGTCGGTATCGGGCTGTACGTCTACAAACTGCTTGCCGCGCAACTCGGTACGGTCCGGCTGATCGCCGGGGTCGCGGCCTTCGTGCTCATTGTCGTGCTCGGGTACATCCTGTTGCCCGGCGTCAACGAGGTGAAGGACGACTTCCCGGCCGTGCTGCTGTGGCAGTTCCGTGCGATATCGCTCGGCGAGACCGCCACCCTGTGGGCCTGCCTCGGCCTCGGTTTCGCGGCACTCACCGAATTCGCCACGCGCGATAGCACTCCGGTACGAGAATCGGCCACTACCGCAGGCTGATCCGGAATTCGGGTCGCGAAAGGCAGTGTCGGTGCTATGACCGGCACTGCCTTTTCCGTACAGCCACGAACCGACGCACCACGGTCGGTTTCCGTGGCCTTCACCGCACTCGTCATCGCACTGCTTTGCGGTGTCGGCGAGGCCATTACCCATACCGCCGGGCAATTGGACCGCCTGGACGCCGATATCGGCTCGCTCGCAACAGGTCTGGCCATTCGCGCCGGCATCTACCTGGTGGTGCTCGGCGTTGCGGTCCGAATGGCGCGCGGCGCCCGCTGGGCCAGAATCGCGCTTACCTTCGGCATCGGCGTAATCGGCCTCGCCTCGCTGATCATCGAACCACTGGCAGCCACATTGTCCGCCAAGCAAATCAGCGACCTCTTCGACAACCTCACCGCGTCCGCAGTGATCAACGGCACTTTCCGCACCGGCCACATCTTGGCCGTTCTCGTCGCCATCCCCGCCATGTACCACCCAACCGCCCGCCGCTACTTCCGGCGCACAAATAGTTTGTCGCACCGGTAGTGGCACTCTCGCACAGGCTATTTCGTCTGTGCGACAGAGTTACTGCCAGCCGGGACGGACCAGGCCGGATTCGTAGGCCATCACCACGAGTTGGGTGCGATCCCTGGCGTCCAGTTTCATGAGGATGCGGCTGACGTGGGTGCGGGCGGTGGCGGGGCTCACGAAGAGGCGTTCGCCTATTTCGGCATTGGTGAGGCCCTCGGCCACCAGGGTCATCACCTCGCGCTCGCGGTCGGTGAGTTCGGTGAAGGCGGCCGGCGGCGGTTGTTTGGCGTGCGCGGAGAATTCGGCGATGAGGCGGCGGGTGACGCCGGGCGAGAGCAGGGCGTCACCCGCGGCGACGACATGGACGGCCCGCACGAGATCGGCGGGCTCGGTGTGTTTGACCAGGAATCCGGTCGCGCCCGCGCGCATTGCTTCGAAGACGTATTCGTCTAGTTCGAAGGTGGTCAGCACGACCACCTTCACATCGGCGAGTTTCGGATCCTCGGCGATCATTCTGGTCGCGGCAAGGCCGTCCAGGACGGGCATTCTGATATCCATCAGGACCACGTCGGGGGTCAGGTTGCGGGTCATGCGGACGGCCTGTTCGCCGTTATCGGCCTCACCGACGACCTCGATGCCGTCCTGCGCGTCGAGCAGCGCGACGAAACCGCCGCGCACCAGGGCCTGATCGTCGGCAACCAGCACTCGAACGGGCCCGCCCGGCTCCCGGCCGGCTATCGAATCGTCTCGGAATCCTGCGTTCATCACGCCTCCTCCGGAGCGCCCATCTCAGACGGTAGCCGAGCCACCACGCGGTAGCCGCCGCTGGGTCGCGGGCCCGCGATGAGCTGGCCACCGAGGGCGTGTGCGCGCTCGCGCATGCCGAGAATGCCATTGCCGCCGCTCGGTCCGGACTTCGATTGCGTGCCGGTGACGCGGGCATTGTCGATGGTGATCTCGACCGAATCGGCGGCATAGCGGATGGTCACCGCGGCTGGCGCGCCGGGCGCGTGGCGGACCACATTGGTCAGTGATTCCTGGATGATGCGGGCCGCAGCCACATCGACGACGCTGGGCAGTTTGTGTGCGGTGCCGATAATGCGAGTGTCGACGGGGAGACCGGCCTGGCGGGTGCGCTGCAGCAGTGCGTCCAGGTCCTCGATGCTCGGGGCCGGGCTGCGCGGCGCGGGCGCGCGAGCCCCGGCGCGGACACCCGAATTATCTTGGGCCCCTTCGGATTCGCCGCGTGCGGGCACGGATTCGGGTACCGGCTCGGCCGCCGAGTCGCACCCTTCGGCCGTCGGGCTGCCGCTGCGGATCGCGTGCAGCAACGTATGCACCTCGGCCAACGCATCCTTACTCGCCGTTTTGATCGCGACGAGCGCCGATTCGGCCTGTTTCGGCTTCTTCTCGAAAAGCTCCAACGCCACCGAGGACTGCACATTGATCAGCGAAAGACTATGTGCCAGTACATCGTGCAACTCGCGGGCGATGGCGAGCCGCTGCTCACTGGCCCGCCGCTCCCGCTGCGCCTCCTCGTCACGACGGGCCGCCTCGGCCCGCTGCCTGCGCGCCACCAGCACCGCCTTGCGCTGGCGGATCCCCTCCGCGATCGCGACCAGCACACCCAGCCAGGCGATCATCCCGAAGGCCAGCCACGGGTCGGCCGGATGCCCGACCATCGTGGGCAGCGGCCAGACCAGCGCGAGGTAGCCGAGCGGCGCGAGCGGATAGGTCCACCAGCGTGATCCGACGATCGCGGCGCTGATGAACGCGATCACCAGCGAGACGAAAATCGGGCCGTAGCCATAGCCACACAGTAGGTACACCGCGCAGGACGCGATTGTCACGAGCAGCGCGGGCAGCGGGCGGGAACGGCGAAGCAAGAGCGCCACCGGTCCGATGAGCAACAGCACGTAGCCGAACGCGTCGAGCGAGTGCACCCCGGTCTGGCGCAGGTTGGCATTGCGTCCCGCGCCGACCTGGATCACCGCGACGACGAACGCGAGCGCCCAGTCCTGAACCACTGGGCCACGTTTCGATTCCGCTGGCGCTGTCACACTTGCAGCCTATTAGGCTCCCCCGCCTCCCCGAATCTTTTGCCGGTCGTAAGTGCGTCGAAACCCACGTCGCGGGCCGGCGGTCGAGTTTTCAGCAAGTCTTGGGCGTACCCGGCGAGTTACCCATGTTCGTACGAAATAAGCCGTCACGTCTGTCAAAACAGTGATCTAGGCCTAGGTACGTACGTCGAGCATCGCCGCGCGACGGATGTGTGCCCCCTGGTCGCGAGCGGACTATCAGTGCATGACAGATTCCATCGTGGTCACCGCGGGGCTGACCAAACGCTACGGCACCCACACCGCCGTCGACGGCGTGCGTATGAATGTCGCGCCGGGCGAGATCTACGGCTTCCTCGGCCCGAACGGCGCGGGTAAGACGACCACGCTGCGAATGCTGGTCGGTTTGATCCGCCCTACCGCGGGCACCGCCGTCGTGCTCGGACATACCCCGGGCGATCCGGCCGTGGTCCGCCGCATCGGCGTCCTCATCGAGGGGCCCGGCTTCTATCCGTACCTCACCGGCCGCGACAACCTGCGGGTCCTCGCGAAATACCGTGGCCTCGAGCGCGCCGACGTGGCCGAAGCACTCGACCGCGTCGGCCTCGCCAAGCGTGCCGACGATAAGTTCCGCACGTATTCCCTCGGGATGAAGCAGCGCCTCGGCGTCGGCGCGGCCCTGCTCGGTCGTCCTGACCTGCTGATCCTGGACGAGCCGACCAATGGCCTCGACCCGCAGGGCATGGCCGAAATGCGTGAACTCATTACGACTCTCGCCGGTGACGGTCATACCGTACTGCTGTCCAGCCACATGCTCAGCGAGGTGCAGGAGATCTGCGACCGCGTCGGGGTGATCTCCGGCGGGAAGCTGCTCACCGAATCCACGGTCGCCGAATTACGTGGCGCGTCTTCGCTTTTGCTGCGAGCCGAACCGCTGGAGGTGGCATTTCCCGCGGTGCGCCGGGTAGTCGGTGCGCGTTCGGCCATGTTGACCGCGGGCGGAATTCGAATCGAGGCCGGTGCGGGCAGCGCCCCGATGGTCGCGCGTGCGGTCGTCGAATCGGGCGCGGATCTGCTGGAACTGCGGACCGATGAAAAGTCCCTGGAGGAAGTGTTCTTCGAAATGACCCGATTGGAGCCGGTGAAATGAACGCAGAGACCATGAATGACCTGATGGCGAGCACGAAAGCGGAAATGCTGCGACTGCGGAAGTGGCCCGCGTTCTGGATCATTCTCGGCACCTGGATTCTGCTGAATCTCACCTTCGCCTACCTGTTCAATTACCTCGCCTACTCCTCCGGCGATATGAAGACGATGTCGAACGGCATGCCCAAAGACGTACTGCTGCACCAGATGTTGCCCGCCGCGGTCCCAGAGGTCTTCACCCAGGGCATGGCCATGTTCGGTGGTGCGCTGATGCTCATTCTGGGTGCACTGACCATCGGTAGCGGATACGGCTGGGGCACTTGGAAAACCGTGCTCACCCAGGGCCCGTCGCGAGCCAATGTCATCGGCGGTGCGCTGATCGGCTTGGCTGTCACGGTTATCGGGCTGGTGTGCGTCGCATTCGTGGTGGATATCGGGGTCGCCTCGATTATCGCGACGAGTCGCTCGCAGTCGCTCGCATGGCCCGGCCTCGGCCAGGCAGTGAACGGAATCGTCACCGGCACAACGATTCTCGGGATGTGGACGCTGGCTGGCGCACTGATCGGGGCGATCGCACGCGGTCCGGCGCTGGCCGTCGGGCTCGGGTTGGTGTGGGTGCTGGTGGTGGAGAATCTGCTACGCGGTGTCGCGGCGATCTTCAGCCCGATCAAGGTGCTCACCGATCATCTGCCCGGTACGGCCGCCGGTTCGATGGCCGGTGCGATGCGGACCGTCGACGGGCCGACGACGCCAGGTGTACTCGATATCCTGTCGCGGACTCAGTCGCTCATCGCATTGGTGGTGTACGTGGCCCTCTTCGCGGCGGCCACGACATGGCTGGTACGGCGGCGCGATATGGTCTAACCCCTCGGACACCAAAACCGTTGGCGGACAACAGTTCGTCAGCGCTTTCGATGCTCGATCGGCGCACCACCGAGCTCGCTCGACCCGTTGCCCGCCGTGGTAGTCGATGGTGGCTGCCGCCTTCGCACGCGGCGCACAGGCGTCGAGGGTAGGTTCGACTGCGAATTGTGATTCACACATCTTCGAAAGGATCGTGATGCCCACACGTACCGCGCGCACCGCTTGGACCGGTGGTCTCCAGGACGGCTCCGGCCAGGTCGAGCTGGCCAGTTCCGGTGTCGGCAAGTACGACGTCTCCTTCCCCAAACGCACCGCCGACGATGCCGCCGGCACCACCAGCCCCGAGGAACTGATCGCGGCGGCGCACTCCTCCTGCTTCGCCATGGCCCTCTCGGCCCAGATCGGCAATGCCGGTGGCACGCCGGAGAGCCTGGACGTCACCGCCGATGTGACCCTCGGCCCGGATCCGGACGGCGGCTTCCGCATCAGCGCCATCAAGCTCACCGTCCGCGGCCGGGTCTCCGGTATGGACGCCGACGGCTTCGCCGCCGCGGCGGCCGCCGCCAAGGCGGGCTGCCCGGTCAGCAAGGCCCTCGCCGGAGTGGACAACATCACCCTCGACGCCGCTCTCGCCTGACTTCCCGGCTCCTCGCACAGCGGGTGCGAGGAGCCCAGTGGTCATGCGAGCGACGCGTACGCGTACGCGTACGCGTAGGGCAAATATCGTCGGCAGGCCGATGTCCGGGTGGGGTGGCCGGGAGCAGGGTTGACGCATGAACATTCTCACGCAACCCGGGACCATGACCTTTCCAGCCGATCACTATGACGGCGGGTGGCATCCCTGGCCGTTGTTCTGGATCTTCCCATTACTGTTCTGGGCCACCATCATTGTCGTCTTCGTATTCGCGCGGCGGCGGTTCTGGGCACAGCAGAGCGGAATCGGCGCGCTGCGTACCGCATTCGCGCGTGGCGAGATCACCGAGGATCAGTACCGGAGTCGACTGGCGGTCTTACGCGAACGCGGTAGCAAGCCGCGCGGAAGCGAAACTCCAACCACCTGAGCCACAAGCATTGTCATGCCCGCCGCCCTGCCCAAAGCGGCGGGCACCCCGACGAAAGTTTGCCCGCAAAGTATCGGCCGCCGGCGCACGCCCGCATTCCGACACAATGACTTCGAATCACGTGAGACCGCACCATGAGCATGAGCATGACCTTCGGCATCGTCATCACACCGCGTACGGGGGCCGAATGTGCCCGTGTGGCACAGACCGCCGAACAGCAGGGTTACCGAACGATCCTGCTGCCGGACACCCTGAACACCCCTCCACCATTCCCGACCCTCGCGGCCGCCGCCGCGGTGACCACCACCGTCCGGCTGCGCCCGAGTGTACTGGCCGCTCCCCTGCGTAATCCGGCCGCCACCGTGCGGGAAACGGCCGCATTGCAACTGCTTTCGGACGGACGATTCGAACTCGGCATCGGTTTGGGGCGTCCCGATGCGAGCGCGGAGGCCGAGCGGCTCGGCGTGCCTTGGGGTTCGGCAGCCCAGCGACGCGAGCAACTCATCGCCACCGTGGATGCCGTTCGCGCGCAGGTAGATCCGGCGCCGCCGATTGTCGTTGCCGCGAACGGGCCTAGAATGCTCACTGTCGCAGCAGATTTCGCCGATCGAGTGCTGCTGGCCGCCGGACCGGAGGCGACCGAGGCCGATCTCGCCGGGATGGTCCGGATCGTGCGGGACAATACCGATCGCGAGGTGCGCTTCACCCATCAACTGGTCGGCATCGGTGCCGAACTGCCGTTCTGGTTGAGCAAGCGGCTCGGACTCACCGCGGCCGGACTGCGCGCGGCCGGATCAGCAGGTGTGCTCGACAGCGATCCGGCCGCCGTCGCCGAGGTACTCGAATACCGCCGCGAAAAGTACGGGATCGATGAATTGATCGTCCCGGGTGAACTGACCGACGCCTTCGCCCCGGCACTCGCCCTATTCACGAACCTGGCTGTCTAACCGCCTTCGACCGGAAGCCGTACCCGCCAGAAACGCCGCGGTCGCAATTCTCGCCACCGCGGCGTTGTGCTGATATGCACGCCCAACTTGCCTGCGAAACTACGTCCCGTCGGGATCAGCCGCCCGCCGTTCGGCATCGGTGAATCCATCCACCGTCTGTCCGGGCGCGGCCATACTGCGCCGCGCCGAATACGCCGCGGCCGATGCGAAAGCCCCGGCCGCCCCCGCCGGGGTAGCACCGTAGGTGAGCGAGCGCCGCGGATCGAATCCCAACTCGGACCCCACCGCCACCGCATCCATATTCGCGCCGAGGAATACGAAATCCCAGGTGTACAACTCCTGTTGCTGCGTGATCAGCGCCCGCACCGCGGCATGCGTCCATTCCCGACTGGAATTCTCGTGCCCATCGGTGAGGACAACGACGATTACCGTGCCCGGCCGCTCGTGCTCCGGTCGACCCGCGAGTTCCCGCCCGACATCGGTGACCAGCCGCCCCACCGCATCGTAGAGCGCGGTACCACCGCGCGGCGCCAGACTCAGCGGCGGCACCTCGACGATCGGCCGATTGGCATAGACCAGTTCGTATTCGGTATCGAACTGAGCCAGCGTCACCAGCGTCGTCTTCGGCACCTTGCGCTGCTCTTCGATATAGGCATCGAAGCCGCCCTCGGTATCGGTCTTGATCGCCTGCATGGAACCTGACCGATCCAGCAGCACCGCGATCAATGTCAGATCTGAATTTGTCACCTAACACCCCCGTGGTAGTTGTCGGAATAACCGCTCCCCACGGTACGCCGCCGCTCGAACATGCGAATTCCAGAAAAAATGCCGCCCACCGGAGAAACCGGTGGGCGGCATTTCCAGCCATTGCGACTTACTCGCCGGCGGCCTCGGCGCCGGTGCCTTCGCCCGCACCCGTGAGCACGACCTCCGGCTTCTCCTCGGTCGCGGGCTTCTTGGTCAGCTTCGCCTTACCGGTGAAGGTGAACTTGGCATCCTCGCCGGAGCCCTCGCCGTCCCAGCCCTCGACATCGACCACGATGGTCTGTCCCGGACCGATCTCGCCGAAGAGGATCTTCTCCGACAGCTGGTCCTCGATCTCGCGCTGGATGGTCCGACGCAGCGGCCGAGCACCGAGCACCGGATCGAAGCCGCGCTTGGCCAGCAGGGCCTTGCCCCGCTCGGACAGCTCGATCTCCATGTCCTTGTTCCGCAGCTGCGTGGCGACGCGACCGATCATCAGATCCACCATCTCCACGATCTGATCCGTGGTGAGCTGGTGGAAGACGATCACATCGTCGATACGGTTGAGGAACTCGGGCCGGAAGTGCTTCTTCAGCTCATCGTTGACCTTGAGCTTCATCCGCTCGTAGTTCGAACCCTCGGCGTTGGACTGGGTGAAGCCCAAGCCGACCGCCTTGGAGATGTCCGAGGTACCCAGGTTCGAGGTGAAGATCAGCACGGTGTTCTTGAAGTCGACCGTACGACCCTGGCCGTCGGTGAGACGACCGTCCTCGAGGACCTGCAACAGGGTGTTGTAGATCTCCTGATGTGCCTTTTCGATCTCGTCGAACAAAACGACCGAGAACGGCTTGCGGCGCACCTTCTCGGTGAGCTGGCCGCCCTCTTCGTAGCCCACGTACCCGGGCGGGGCACCGAAGAGCCGCGATGCGGTGAAGCGGTCGTGGAACTCGCCCATATCGATCTGGATGAGCGCATCGTCGTCGCCGAACAGGAAGTTCGCCAGCGCCTTGGACAGCTCGGTCTTACCGACACCGGACGGACCGGCGAAGATGAACGAGCCCGACGGACGCTTCGGATCCTTCAGACCGGCGCGGGTGCGACGGATCGCCTTCGACACGGCCTTGACCGCGTCCTCCTGGCCGATGATCCGCTTGTGCAGCTCGTCCTCCATGCGGAGCAGACGGGTGGTCTCCTCCTCGGTGAGCTTGAACACCGGAATACCGGTCCAGTTGGCCAGCACCTCGGCGATCTGCTCGTCGTCGACCTCGGCCACCACATCAAGATCACCGGAGCGCCACTGCTTTTCGCGCTCGGCACGCTTGGCGACCAGCTGCTTTTCTTTATCGCGCAGCCGCGCCGCCTTCTCGAAGTCCTGCGCGTCGATGGCGCTTTCCTTCTCCCGGCGTGCATCGGCGATCTTGTCGTCGAATTCGCGCAGGTCCGGCGGAGCCGTCATGCGACGGATGCGCATGCGCGCACCGGCCTCGTCGATCAGGTCGATCGCCTTGTCCGGCAGGAACCGGTCGTTGATGTAGCGGTCGGCCAGCGTCGCGGCGGCAACCAGCGCGCCATCGGTAATGGAGACCCGGTGGTGCGCCTCGTAGCGGTCACGCAAGCCCTTGAGGATATTGATCGTGTGCTCGACCGTCGGCTCGCCGACCTGCACCGGCTGGAACCGGCGTTCCAGGGCGGCATCCTTCTCGATGTACTTGCGGTACTCGTCGAGGGTGGTCGCACCGATGGTCTGCAGCTCCCCGCGGGCCAGCTTCGGCTTCAGGATCGAAGCAGCGTCGATCGCGCCCTCGGCGGCACCCGCGCCGACGAGCGTGTGCAGCTCGTCGATGAACAGGATGATGTCGCCGCGGGTGTTGATCTCCTTGAGCACCTTCTTCAGACGCTCTTCGAAGTCACCGCGGTAGCGGCTACCGGCGACCAGGGAACCCAGGTCGAGGGTGTAGAGCTGCTTATCCTTCAGCGTCTCCGGCACCTCACCGTTGACGATGGCCTGCGCCAGACCCTCGACCACGGCGGTCTTACCGACACCGGGCTCACCGATGAGGACCGGGTTGTTCTTGGTGCGGCGGCTCAGCACCTGCATGACGCGCTCGATCTCCTTCGAGCGGCCGATGACCGGGTCGAGCTTGCCCTCGAGGGCGGCCTGGGTCAGGTTGCGACCGAACTGGTCGAGCACCAGCGAGGTGGACGGGGTCCCGGCCTCGCCGCGCGAGCCGGATTCCACCGGCTCCTTGCCCTGATATCCGGACAGCAACTGGATGACCTGCTGGCGCACCCGGTTGAGATCCGCACCCAGCTTCACCAGCACCTGCGCCGCGACACCCTCACCTTCGCGGATCAGGCCGAGCAGGATGTGCTCGGTGCCGATGTAGTTGTGGCCGAGCTGCAGCGCCTCGCGCAGACTCAGCTCCAGCACCTTCTTGGCCCGCGGGGTGAACGGGATGTGACCGGACGGGGCCTGCTGGCCCTGGCCGATGATCTCCTCCACCTGGCTGCGCACACCCTCCAGCGAAATACCAAGGGATTCCAGCGACTTCGCCGCTACGCCCTCGCCCTCGTGGATCAACCCAAGCAGGATGTGCTCGGTGCCGATGTAGTTGTGGTTGAGCATCCGGGCCTCTTCTTGGGCCAGGACAACGACACGCCTCGCGCGGTCGGTAAACCTCTCGAACATCGCTCCCTCACTCTCCTGCTCCGACATTCTGGCGTCCGACGCTTCGTTGGCGTCAGCCTGCCATGAAGCCCGGGGGTTGCGGCCCCGGCCTCCACTCTAGTTGGCAGGGGATTACGCCGCCTCCAGTCCACCCTATTGCGGACCGGCGACAGCACGGTCATTCACTCATAACGTGCTCGTTGCGGGATACGTTTCCGCTGGGGTTTTGCCCTCAGCGAAATCGCCGGTCGCCGCTTCCCAGCGGTGGTGTTACCCGGTGAACGGCGGGACGAACTCGCACGGCACCTCACGCACATGCGCTGGATCGAGGGCATTCAGGACGAACCGAGCGGTGCGCGGACTGCCCGCGATCGCCAGATGTTCGGAGAAGTCCGACGTGCAGCCGTCCTGAACCACGATATTGGTCGTATTCGGACCCGGCACGAAGCCCGAGTCGTACGGGACGACGATCTCGTCGAGACCGGCCATGATGTTGGTGTAGGTGATGCCGGGAACGTAAACGCCATCGCTGTTCAAATCCCGCAGGAAGGGCGAGTCGCGCAGTAGCTCGGTGCATGCCGCACACAGCGAATCCACCGCCGCTAGGAAGTAGGGCCCGGCGCCGAGCCGGTCGGCGAAGGCGGCCACATCCGCGCCGCCGCCCGCGTTGGTACCGCGCCAGGCCGGTGCGATCGATACATATTTATCGATCTTGTCCGCCCCACCGAGCCGCTTGGCGTAGTAGTTCGGCATTATTGTGCCCTGCGAATGCCCCACCACATCCACCTTGCTCGCCCCGGTCGACGCCAGCACCCGATCCACGAACGCGCCGAACTGCACCGCACTCTGTTCGATCGGCAGCATTCCACCCACCGCCGAGATCGGCCACGGCAGCTCGTAGGCGCCATAAGTCAGCGCGAATACGCAGTAACCTTCGTTCGCGAGCAGCGGCGCGTAGAGACCCCAATTCGTCTGTGCCCCACCACCGGTACCGTGCGCGAGCACCACCGGATTCGGATGCGCCGCACTGGGCCGACAGCCCCAATCATTCGATCCCGGCAGTGAGCCACCAGGATGCACCAGCTCATTCGGGATCCCCGCAAAGAAGTTGTAGTCGACCGGATACTCGGCCTGCGCATTACCACTCGCCCCGACCCACAGCACGGCCAGCACGGCAATGACGAGTGCGGACCGGGGAACACGCCGCATGGAGACCTCCCACATCTGGAACTTGTTCCAGAACGTAACGCAACTTATCGCCCCCGGCGGCGAGTTCGCGCAAGTCCGCGCGCAAATCTCGCTCCCCTCCCGATGCACATCACCTGGGCAGCCGATTCCATTGCACCGTCGGCCGAAGAGGCGCTGACCACATTATCTGGCGCCTCAGCAAGGTAGGGCCGGCTCCGAAAGAGGCACGATCGAAGCGCGACGGGCCGTTGCGGGCGTCCGGTACCGAAACACACCGTTTTCGCCCCGCAGACGGCCTGTCGGGCCCGTTCTCGCCGCGCTGAGGCACTCAGCTTGGGGCACTCGTCTCGAGGCGATGACTCGCACTACGGAATCCGACGTGCCTACGTGTAACCGTCCGCGAGAATGTGCTCCGCCCTGTCGGATTCGGAGTTCACATACCAAACCGCCGTCGGCGGGCCGATCGCTGATCGACCCGCCGACGGCGGCAGAGAACCAGTGGTGTTGCGGTTGGCTCCTAGGCGAGAAAACGCGCACCCGCCGGCTGCGAATTGGACGGTCCGAATCCGTACTGCTGGGCCATGATCGGCGCCCGGTACGGCTGACCGACGGTCTGCGGACCGACGCCGGCCATCGGCTGCGCCTGCGAAACCTGCTGCGCGCCAACCGAGCCTGCGGCCTGGGTGCGGCCGTGCTGCATTCCGGCCACGAACAGCGCGCCGGTCAGCACCAGGAAGGCCAGTGTGTGCAGGATCGCGCGGAGGGTATTCCAACGGACCCAAGCGGATTCGTAATCGGCCCGTACCTGTGCCAGGTCACCGATCTGTGCCGGATCGCCCGCGGCGGCCAGTTGATCGTTCAGTGGAACATTCAGTCCGGAGGTGACCACGAAGGCAATCACATTGAGCGCCAAGGCCACACCGATCCAGATCAACGTGGTGCGATGTTCCTTGCCCAGGTGCAGCGCCGCCGCGAGGAGGGTGAAGCCGACAGTGCCCATGAACCCGATCATGAACCACGGGTTGATAATGACCACATTGATCTTCTGCATCACATCGATCATCGCGCGATCATCGGTGCGGTTCAGCGCGGGCATCACCGATATCGCGTAGGCGTAGAAAACGCCCGCGATCAGGCCGGTTGCAAGCGTGGCCGCAACCAGCGCGGCGAGTCGTAGCGCGAACATGAATTTCTCCTACCTCGAAGCCCGGACCTGGTCCGATTTACTCGGTCCGGCGATGATTCCAGCACACCACCAGCCATCGCGACCTTCCATGGTTGAAGAGCTCGGCCACCTAAGCGAGCGTCCACGCCCGCCCGGGGTTACAAGTCGCGGTCGGAGATCAAACCACTCTGCATGGCCAAACCGGCCAGTCGGACTCTTTTCTGATTCTGCGGCAGATTTTCCACACCGAACTTGGCGAACAGGGTCCGCAGATGTGTCTTGATCGCATCGACGCTCAGGAACAATTCCTCGGCGATCTGTTGATTCGAAGCCGGAGTCGCGAAACCCGTGCCGTTCTTATATGGACGGCACAGCGCGATCAGTACCGAGCGCTGGGTGTCGGTCAGCGAGCGCAGCGTGGGAATAGAGCCGGTCGAGGTTCGGGTCGCATCATCGACAACGCCACCGAAATCGTGGAACGAGACCAGCGAGGTGCCGACCCGGATCCGATCGCCCGCCATCAGCCGCCGCCGTCCGACCAGTCGTTCCCCGTTGACGAAGGTGCCATTGCGGGACAGGCCGTCATCGACGATCGTCCAGTGCGCGCCGAGATATTCGACCGCCGCATGCACCCGCGAGACCTCCGCGTCCCAGCGCAGCGCCAAATCGGCCTGCGGGGAACGCCCGATAGTGACGCGCTGCTGGTCCGGGGTGAGCATGAACTCCTGCTGCCGACCCGAGTCATCAGTGAATCGCAACAACGATCCGACGAAACCAGTCACTGCGCCGATTCCTCATCTCTGCATACCGCAAGTGACGCCCTTCGCACAGTTCCATGGTGCCGCTTCCTGGTACTGCGAGCAAGATCGAGTCGACTCCTGACCTTCCTCAGATCGAAGGCGTATCACAAAGGAGCCGCCGCCCAGGGCGTCGCACGATTCGCCCGGGCGGCGGCCCAAATAAATAAGAACTCAGCCCTTCGCGGCCTTGTTGTAAGCCTCGGTGATGTCGGCCGAGATACGCCCCCGCGCGGACACCTTGTGTCCATTCCGGCGCGCCCATTCGCGAATTGCCGCACTTTGTTCACGATCGATCGATACCCGGCTCTTCGGACCACCGGGAGCGGCAGCCGCGGCCTTGACCCGCCGCCGGCCACTCACGCGCCGAGCACTCGAAACCCACTCTTCCAAACCGTCGCGCAGCTTCGCCGCATTTGCCGACGACAGGTCGATCTCGTACGACACACCGTCGATCGCAAACTCAATGGTCTCGTCCGCGATGGACTCACCATCGACATCGTCGATCAGGCTAACGGTGACCTTCTTTGCCATGAGATGAACGTCCTCTCGAAATCGTGCGACCCGCATACTAGGCCGATTACCCGAGGCAAGAATACCCCGAATTCGAAAAATTCCAAGACGAGGGCCGAACTATGGAATCCGATCGTCAGCGAGCGACTGGACGCACAATTGGGAACAGTATCGTTTCGCGGATTCCCAATCCCGTGAGTGCCATCAACAAGCGATCGATTCCCATACCGGTACCCGTTGTCGGAGGCATCCCGTGCTCCATCGCCGCGAGGAACTCCTCGTCGAGCGCCATCGCCTCGTCATCCCCCTGTGCGGCAAGCCGCGCCTGATCCATGAACCGCTCGCGCTGGATCACCGGATCAACCAACTCCGAATAGCCAGTTGCCAACTCGAAGCCGCGGACATAGAGGTCCCACTTTTCGGTAACTCCGGGTTTGCTGCGATGCTGTCTGGTCAGTGGTGATGTCTCCACTGGGAAGTCGCGCACGAAAGTCGGGGCGTAGAGCTTATCACCGTACTGGTGCTCCCATAGTTCTTCGACCAGTTTGCCGTGGCCATAGCCCTTGTCCTCGGGAATTTCCAGTCCGACCCGATCGGCGAGTGCATGCAATTCCTCGATCGAAGTTTCCGGAGTCACCAATACACCTAGTGCATCCGACAGCGACGGGTACATCTCGACCGTCGCCCACTCCCCGCGGAGATCATATTCGGTGCCATCGGTAAGAGTTACCACTTGCGTGCCGAAGACCTCCTCGGCAACTTCCTGCACCAATTCCCGAACCATCCGCGCGGAGTCGTCGTAGGTGCCGTATGCCTGATACGTTTCCAACATTGCGAACTCCGGCGAATGGGTGGAATCCGACCCCTCGTTACGGAAGTTCCTGTTGATCTCGAAGACCTGTTCCAGGCCGCCGACCACGCATCGCTTGAGGAACAGTTCCGGTGCAATTCGCAGGTAGAGATCGATATCGAGGGCATTGGAATGGGTGACGAACGGCCGCGCCGCCGCACCACCGTGCAGCGTCTGCAGCATCGGCGTCTCCACCTCGAGGAAGCCCCGGCGCTCTAGCGCATTGCGCATTGCGCGCACCACCGCGACCCTGGTCCTGGCCATTTCCCTGGCCTCGGGACGCACGATCAGATCGACATAGCGCTGCCGTACCCGCGCCTCCTCGTTCATCTCCTTGTGCGCCACCGGCAGCGGCCGCAGGGCTTTGGCCGACATGGCCCAGGAATCGGCCATGACGCTCAATTCACCGGTCCGTGAGGAGATCACCTCGCCGTGCACGAATACGAAGTCGCCGAGGTCCACATCGGCCTTCCAGGCCGCGAGGGCGTCGGCTCCGACACCGTTGAGGCTGATCATCGCCTGCAGTTTGGTGCCATCCCCCTCCTGCAGCGTCGCGAAACACAGCTTGCCGGTATTACGCAGGAAAATGACGCGCCCGACGATACCGACCTGCTGACCGGTCTGGGTGTCGGGCTCGAGCTCCGGATAGGCGGCCCGAATTTCGCCGAGAGTATGGGTGCGCGGCACCACCACCGGATAGGCATCACCACCATCGGCGATCAACCGCTCGCGCTTCTCGCGCCGAATCCGCATCTGCTCCGGAACGTCGTCCGCGACGGGCGCGGGACGGTTGGCTTGCCCCGCAGGAACCGAACCCGCGGAGCGACCGGATGAAGGCGTGTTCGGGTTGCTCACGTTCAACAACACTAGCGGGCACCGGAAATCGATTTGCGGGCCGCCCGGGCACGACCGACCAGGAACGAATCGGCGGCCGCCGGAACGCTCCGCACTGCGTTGACTCGCGGCCGCCCCCGGCACCACGAATAGCGGGCATGCTCCGGCAATCACGCGAAAGCCATTGCGTACCCGCATGTTTCGAGATGGAGGTGGTTCGGCCCGAATTTACAGTGCTGCCAGCGCCTCGACCTCGCGGGCGAAGTGCGGCGCCCGGACCCCGACACTGAGTAGGCTGGCCGCCTTCAATGCCTGATAGCCACCGATCACATCGGTGGCCCGATGCAGACCGAGTTCCTGCAGCGCGACCGCGGCGAGACTGGAGGTATAGCCCTCCGAGCACACGATGATCCATTCCACATCGTGATCGTTCGCCAGCGCCAGCCGGGCCGAACTCGACGGATCGAGGCGCCATTCCAGGACATTGCGTTCGATCACCAACGCGCCCGGCAGTGCGCCCTCACGGGCGCGCTGTGCCTGCGGCCGGATATCGACCAGAATCGCGCCCCGATCGACCGCCTGCGGCGTTTCGAAGGCATAGATCCGATTCAGGCGGGCCCGCGCGTTCTCGAGCATCTGATCGATGGTCAAACGGGTCATCACATATCACCTTCGGGCTGGTCGGTGAGGACAGTTCGGGAGCGCCGCAGGGTGCCGTGGCCGGTCACCTCGTAATAGGACATGGCAGTGAGCGGCGGTGAATAAGCGTGCACGCTGAGCGTCGGATCGAGCGGCCCCGCCGATTCCGCTGTGCCATTTCGCACATCCTGCAAGCAGTCGCCAGCGGCCGTCGGTGCGCGCATCACATCGTGCACCCAGCCGATCGGGAACGAGGCCTGATCGCCCGCGGTCAGAGTGCGTCGGCGCAGTTCCGTTCCGTTCCAGCGGAATTCCGATAACGCGCCGCTCAGCACGGTCAATGCGCCGAGTGAGCCGGCGTGGTCGTGCAATTCGGTGGATTTGCCGGGAGTCCAGCTGATCAGCCAGACATCGACCTCGTCGTCGGAAAGCAGCCGGGTAGCCCAGCGCTCATCGGTCGGCCAAATTCCATTGGCGGGCAACAGATGATCGTAGCGCCCGGCGAGTACGTCTTCGGCGCCCTCGTCGGTCAGCCGGAGCAGATCGGCGGGACGCAGGCGGGTGGGTAATGCGGAGGAGACAACACGATCCAGCGGCGGAGTAGCCGACAGGGCATTACGTGCGGAATCGAGGGAAAGAACAGAAGAACGCATCAGCGAATCTCCAGGAGTATGTCAACGGTCGAGGGACTTGCTCAGCCTCGATCGGTCGAGGCAGGTCAGCCTCGACAACACTCCTGGGTGCTCACGCGGGAATACACGGGTGCGAGTGTAGCAGTGCGGAAACCGGCGGCAAAGCGCCCGGTTACGCGCGATTACCCCGGACGGGCATATCAGCCACCCTTACGCCGCTGATTGCGCTCGTAGACCAGGCGCAATCCGGTCAATGTGAGATGCGGCTCGTGGTGGTCGATGGTCTCCGATTCCGGCACGATCAACGGCGCCGTGTGGCCGGTCGCGACCACCGCGACATCGTCACCGGCGAATGCGTCGAATTCATCGCGAATCCGATCGATCACGCCGTCCACCAAACCGGCGAAGCCGAATATCGCACCGGATTGGATGGCCTCGACGGTGTTCTTGCCGACCACCGAACGCGGCCTGGCCAACTCGACCCGGCGCAATGCAGCACGCTCGATGAGCGCCTCGCTGGAGATCTCCACACCCGGTGCCAGCACACCGCCGAGAAACTCGCCCTTGGCCGACACCAGATCGACAGTGGTGGCCGTTCCGAAATCCACGACAATCGCGGCCGTGCCGAAACGATGATGTGCGGCAAGGGTGTTCACGATCCGGTCCGCGCCGATTTCCTTGGGATTGTCGACGAGCAGCGGAATACCGGTTCGCACACCGGGTTCCACCACCACATGCGGCACGTGATCCCAATAGCGAGTGAGCATCGATCTGATCTCGCGCAGTACCGGCGGCACGGTGGACAGCGCCGAAACTCCGACGATCTCGGCCACCTGCGCACCGACCAATCCGCGCACCTGCATGGCGAATTCGTCCGCGGTCAGCAGTGGATTGGTATGCATCCGCCAGTGCCGCACCAACTTCGCATGATTACCACTGCCCGAGAATAATCCGAGCTCGATGCTCGTATTTCGGACATCGATGGTCAGCAGCATCGGCTCAGGCGTGAGCGACGGGCGCGGAGGCGGCAGCCCGCGTAACCACGGAGGGCCCCGGGAACGCCGCATCGGGCACAGCGGTCAGTGAGCGGGGCGTGACCAGACCGGAACCCTCCGGGGCATGCGCCGGATCGGAGCCGAGTTCGGTCGCACGATTGTGCTCGTCGACGAAGACGACCTTCGGGGCGTATTCCTTCAACTCGGCCTCGTCCATCATGCCGTAGGCGATCAGGATGACCAGATCGCCGGGATGTACGAGATGGGCGGCGGCGCCATTGATTCCGATAACGCCGGAGCCGCGCTCACCGGCGATCACATAGGTCTCCAGGCGGGCGCCATTATCGATATCGACAATGCAGACCTGTTCCCCCTCGAGCAGATCGGCGGCGTCGAGCAGATCCTGGTCGATGGTCACCGAGCCGACATAGTGCAGATCGGCGTGGGTCACCGTGGCACGGTGGATCTTCGACTTCATCATGGTGCGCAACATCGTTGTCGCCCTTCCTAAATGCTGGCCTGGGCAGGCTGGGAGTCGGTCGCGGCGGTGCGCGAATCGGGAAGTGCGGGGTGGCCGCCGCTAGCGACTGCTCGCAGGTCGCTCGAAACAACACCGCTAGCGACTGCTTGCAGGTCGCTCGAAACAACACCGTCGACGGGTGCGCCGAGCGTGACAGCGGTGTTGTCGATCAGGCGGGTCGCGCCGACCTTGGCGGCGATGAGCAGTCGCGCATTGCCGTTCACGGGGGCCGGGCCGAGCGTCGACGACCGCAATTCGAGATAGTCGACATCGACACCGGGGGTCGCGTCGAGCACCGTGCGGGCGGCCGCCAGCACAGCATCCGCGCCGAGCGCACCTGCATGCCGACCGGCGGTCAGCGCCGCCGACAGGGCCAGCGCCGATTCCCGCTGCGCCGCATCGAGATACCGATTGCGGGAGGAGAGCGCGAGGCCGTCGGGTTCGCGAACCGTCGGCAGCGGCACGATCTTGACGTCCATATTCAGATCGCGCACCATCTGCCGGATCAGCGTGAGCTGCTGATAGTCCTTCTCGCCGAAGAACGCCTCGCTCGGGCGTGCGATATTCAGCAGCTTGGCGACCACGGTCAGCATGCCCGCGAAATGTGTCGGGCGACTGGCGCCTTCGAGCTCGGCGCCGATCGGGCCAGGATGCACGGTGGTACGCGGGCCGTCCGGGTACATATCCGACGCACTCGGCGCGAAGACCAACTCCACGCCTTCGTTGCGCAGCAATTCGACATCGGCATCGAGGGTGCGCGGATATTTGTCCAGATCTTCGTTCGCGCCGAACTGCAGCGGATTCACGAAGATCGAGACGATGACCACCTGGTTGGTCCGCTTGGCCCGGCGCACGATCTCGAGGTGACCCTCGTGCAGTGCGCCCATGGTGGGCACCAGCCCGACAGTACGGCCGACACCGCGCAGGGCCTTGGCGACCGCGGCGATCGCCTCTGGATCGTGGTGCACAGTCAGCTCGCCGGGGCGGTACGCGCTGGAGCCGATACGCCGCTCACGGGGCCCGGTGTCTGATTCGCGGCGCTCCCGGCCCCCTCCGTGGTTACGCTCCGCTGCCGCCTCCGGGTGCGTCGCTCGCGCCGCGGTGTCTGATTTGCGGCGCTCCCGGCCCCCTCCGTGGTTACGCTCCGCTGCCGCCTCCGGGTGCGTCGCTCGCGCCGCGGTGTGGTTACCCGAGCTGCTTTCTCCGGGCCCGTCACTCGCGCCGGGCAATGTCGGATCCATCATCGGCCTCCCTCGAGCAGCTCGATCAGCGCCGGATTGGTCTTGGCGCGCTCGGCCGTACGCAGCGACATGGCGCGATAGCCCGCGGCCAGCCGGGTATCGACCCCTTCCAGGGCGGTCAGATGGGCAGCGACGGCATTCGCGTCGCCGCGCGCCACCGGGCCGGTCAGCGCGGACTGGCCGCGACGCAGGGCATTGTCGAGGGCGGCGGAGGCCAAGGGGGCGAGTAGCCGCTCGGCCAGACCGTTGGGTTGATCGTCGACGAGCTGCTGGCCGAGCAGGCCGGGGCCCGCCAGTGCGGCGCGCAGTGCGTCGACCGCGTCCAGGACCACCGTGACCAGGTGATTACTGCCGTGCGCGAGTGCGGCGTGATAGAGCTGGCGATTTTCTTCCTGAACCCGAACCGGCTCGCCGCCCATTTCGATCACCAGCGATTGCGCGATGGCGAAACCGATTTCGTCCGCTGCGGTAATGCCGAAGCAGGCATTACCGAGGCGGGCGGCATCCTCATCGTGCCCGGTGAAGGTCATTGCCGGATGGATGGCCAGCGGCAGTGCGCCGCGCTCGGCCAGCGGGGCGAGTACACCGACGCCGTTGGCGCCGGAGGTGTGCGCGACGATGGTGCCGGGCCGAACCACACCCGCGGATGCGAGCCCGCGCACCAGCCCGGATAGTTCGGTATCGGGTACGGCCAGCAATAGCAGTTCGCTGCGTGCGGCGACATCCTCGACCGGCAGGATCTCGGAGTCGGGTAGTCGAGTACGGGCCCGGTGCACCGAGGCATCGGATATGGCGGCCACGCCGAACACCACGTGTCCGGCGCGCTCGAGCGCCGCGCCGAGCGCGGAGCCGACACGTCCCGCCGAGATGATTCCCACCGTCAAGCGTGCCGGCGCGAGGTCACTCGCAGCGTTGTCAGGGTTGACGCTTCTCGAGGTCAACGTTGTCCTCTCGATATCGTTCCAGTCCCGGACAGCCGGGTACCAGACGTTGCGCACCGAGAATATCGCAGCATTTTCGGCCGCGCGGACGCAGCGTCTTCGCGGCCCCCTGGTGTCCGGCCTCCGACCGGCCGAGAATGACGACTTCGTCGTATGCACTTCGACCGCTCGGCTGCCCCTGACCTGCCGCGCCTGCGTGCGGACGCGAGACGGGCCGCGAACGGGTCGGGCGTAGGACTCGCTCCGTCGCGGTCGCCTGAGTGGCCGAACTCACGCTCCGGCTATGGGAACGGGCTACTTGCGTCCTTTTTCCTCCGACTGCAGGTTGGCCATGATCTCGGCCACCGAAAGTCGGCGCGAGGAGTTGCCGGAGTCGGCGTCCGGATCGACCCGGCGACGGCGGCGGGAGGTACTGGTGCCCAGTGGCGGGACCGCGGTCGTCGGTTGCGGGGCGGGCTCGGGCTCGGGCTGTGGGGGCGCGTACTGCTCCGGTGTCGAGAAGTCGTGCGACTCGACCTCGGACGGGTTCGGCTCCGGCGACACGCGCGGCGCGACGGTGTACTCCAGCGGCTGCAGGCGCGGCGGGACACCGGTCTTCTCCGGATCCTCGGTGAACGCATCGGCCCAACCGGCAGTGGCGCCGAGCTGGTCGGTATCGCGACCATAGTCGACCTCGGCGTCGGCGATCTCGGCGTCATCGTCGACGGAGACGACCGCGGTCTCCGCGGTCACCGGATCGTCGAAGGGGCTGGCGAACTGCGGGGCCTCCGGATGATCCGTTTCGAAGACCGGGGTGAAGGTGCTACGAGATTGCTGGAACGCCATGTCCAGCCAGCTGTCGGCATTCGCCGAGCTACTGTCGGACGAATTTCCGAATGCGATCGGCAGCTCGTGAATCCTGGTCGCATCGGCGCGCAACGCGGGACGATCCATCGGCAGATCACCGTCGAAGAGCCGCTGCAGGCTCTGCCGGAGCACAGTGAGTTCGGCACGCAGGGCGGCCATTTCGGCCGCATCAGCACCCACCTCCGCGCGCACCCGCGCCTCGACGCCGAGCTCGTACTCGCGGCGGGCGGTTACCTCACGTTCCAACTGGAGCTCGTACACGGTCTGCAGGTCACGAACCTTGGCCTTGTCGATCGTGGCTTCCTTGCGGTACCGCGTCGCGGCCAAAGCGCCGATGACGGCCGCCCACAGCGCCGCCACCAAACCGATCCGGACGAACTGCAGACGGTCACTGAAAACCAGGAAAACGCTGGCAACCAGACCCAGCAGAATCAATGCGCCGATGAACAATTTTCCCGCTTCGTCCCGCCGTCGACGAGAGGTGCTGCTACGCGAGGGGGAAACCATGCACGCAAGGGTAGCTTGATCAGCCAGCCGCGCCCAGATTCTCACACGGTGATTCCGGCGGGATAATTTGCTATGTAGTTGCCGGATCATCGGAAGGGTCCTCGGGAGCCCGACAGCAATACTCGAGCCATAGTGCCGCAGCTACCAAAGCCGCCCCCGCCAGCATCCCGACAATGGCGCCGGGGCTATCCGCACCCGCGGCATTCAAGGTGTCGCGCTGCGGAA
This sequence comes from Nocardia sp. NPDC049707, assembly GCF_040674855.1. Classification (NCBI taxonomy): domain Bacteria; kingdom Bacillati; phylum Actinomycetota; class Actinomycetes; order Mycobacteriales; family Nocardiaceae; genus Nocardia; species Nocardia sp. NPDC049707. The sequence goes on from NZ_JBFANN010000061.1 coordinate 29,919, forward strand.
AGACCCACAAAAGGAAACCCAGCCAGACACCGGCAGCGAGCGAGCCGACCTGCGCGGACGCCTTCGCCAATGCGACCGCGCGGGCCGCGGTGATCGGATGGAGCTGATGGATGCCGTCACCGATCTGATGTTCATTGACTCGTGCCCGGATTACGAAGCCGAGCGCCACTTCGATCGCGGCCACCGGATAAAGCGATGCGCCCGCGTAAATCGAAATCGGCGGGAAACTGCCATAGGCCATCCGGGTGAGCAGCCAGGCGATAAGGGCCGCGACAACGACATTTCCGATGAGATCGAGGATCCGGGTCGGCTTCAGTTTCACACCGATCCCTCCGCGGCTCCTGACAGCGAGAATTCGGTCGGCCGGACACCCGCACATTCGGCCGCGTCGAGTTCGGCGAGCCGGTCGTGCACCGGCCGCACGGTTCCATCGACCTCGAGTTCCGCGTCCGGCTGTACATCCAGCCACGGGATGAGTACAAACGCCCGGTTGTGCGCCTGCGGATGTGGCAGGGTCAATTCCGGATCGTCGCTGCGGCAGACCACGCCGTCCTCGGCACACCACACCACATCGACATCGAGAGTGCGCGCACCCCAACGCACGTCCCGTACCCGCCCAGCGGCCTGTTCCAGCTGCTGGCCGAAGCTCAGCCAATCGTGCGCGCCGAACTCCGGATCATCAACCAGCACAATGGCATTGAGATAGTCGTCCTGTTCGACGCCGCCCCACGGCGCGGTCGAGTACACCGGCGAAACCGCGACCACCCGCTGCCCGAGCCCTTCCACAACACTGCGCAGATGCGCGAGCCGATCGCCCAGATTCGAGCCGATCGACAAAACGGCGCTACTCATGCCACCCCTCTCCGCTGCCGCGAAGTCACCACGCGGACATCGGCGAAGGTATGCGGAATCGGCGCCGATGGTTTGTGCACTACGACCTCGACCGCCTCGATGCGAGGATCGGTCATCACATCGTCGGCGATCTCGGCGACCACCTTTTCGATGAGATTGCGCGGCGGCCCCTGGATGATCCGCACGGCGCGCTCGGCGAGGGCGCCGTAGTCGATGGTGTTCGCGAGGTCGTCGGTGGCCGCGGCCGCGGCGAAATCGACCCATATCGTCAGATCGACCAGGAATTCCTGGCCGTCGCGGCGTTCGTAGTCGAAACAGCCGTGATAGCCGTAGGCGCGCAGGCCGCGCAACTCGATCCGGTCCATCTCCCGGCCATCGCCTCGCGACGAATCGCCGCGCGATGCTGTCGTCATAGCGCGACTCCTCGGGTGCTGTTTCGGGCGGCGCGTTGCCAGGCGTCGGTCACGGCAATGGCATCCAGCGAGGCCCGCACATCGTGGACGCGCACCCCCCACGCCCCGTGCAGGGCGGCCAGCGCCGACACCGTCGCAGTGGCAATTTCGCGGCCGTCGGGTGGGCGCGGACCCGTGGCATCGGCGAGTAGGGCGCCGAGGAAACGTTTCCGGGAGGCTCCGATGAGTATCGGCAGCCCGTGGCCGACCAATTCGGGCAGCGCACCGAGCAGCGCCCAATTGTGTTCGGCGTTCTTGGCGAATCCGAGGCCGGGATCGAGTACCAGCCGGGACTGGTCCACACCGGCCGCAACGGCCAGTTCCACCTGCGCGGTCAATTCGGCGAGCACCTCGGCGACCACATCGTCGTAATGGTCGGCCGGACCGGTGTGTCGATAGTCCGCGCCCGCCCGCCAGTGCATGAGAATCCACGGAACCTCTGCCGCCGCAACGACTTTCACCATATCGGGGTCGGCGCGGCCACCGGAGACATCGTTGACGACCGAAACTCCGGCCGCAATCGCCGCCGCGGCGACACTGGCCCGCATGGTGTCCACGCTGGTCGGCACACCGGCGGCTACCAGGCCGCGAATGACCGGAACCACTCGCGCGGCCTCGGTTTCCGGGTCGACCCGCACCGCACCGGGCCGGGTCGATTCGCCACCGATATCGATAATGTCGGCGCCCGCCTCGTACAGCTCGATGCCGTGTGCGATGGCCAGGCTCGCATCCAGATAGCGGCCGCCATCGGAGAACGAATCGCTGGTGACGTTCACCACGCCCATGACCACGCAGGAGCGCTCACCGCTAGCGATTGCTTGCAGGTCGCTCGAAACAACACCGCTAGCGATTGCTTGCAGGTCGCTCGAAACAACACCACGCGGCGCGACGCTGCTCCGGAGGGGATCGGGGGCGTGGGGCGACACCGCGCGGTGCCTCACTTCCGCAGGATCAGATCGAGGGCCTCGGCCCGCGAGGCGGCGTTGGACTGCAGCAGACCGCGCACGGCGGAGGTGGTCGTGCTGGCACCGGGCTTGCGGATACCGCGCATGGCCATGCACAGGTGCTCGGCCTCGACCACGACAATGGCACCGCGCGGATCCAGCTTGCGCATGATGGCATCGACGATCTGGCTGGTCAGCCGCTCCTGCACCTGCGGTCGCTTGGCGTACAGATCGACCAGCCTGGCCAGTTTGGACAGTCCGGTCACCCGGCCGTGCGGGCCGGGGATGTAACCGACATGCGCGACGCCGTGGAAGGACACCAGGTGGTGTTCACAGGTCGAGTACAGCGGGATGTCGCGAACCAGCACCAACTCCTGGTGCCCCTCGTCGAAGGTGGTGTTCAGGACCGAATCCGGCTCCAGATAAAGCCCGGCGAACGTCTCCCGATAGGCGCGGGCGACCCGTGCGGGCGTATCGATCAGGCCGGGCCGGTCCGGATTCTCGCCAACCGCGATCAGCAACTCTCGAACCGCGGCCTCGGCGCGGGCTTGATCGAATGCGCGGCCGGTCTCCAGTGCGATCAATTCCGGCTCGACCGGTCCTGCGCCGTTGTACCTGGCCCTATCCGCTTCGTCGAGAGCGCTGGCGTTCGCAATGGCACCGCCGCTCACATACGTTGGGCCACCGACGTGATTGTTGGCGGACAATCGAGGACACCTCCAAAATCTCGGGTGCGAGGCATCACCCCGCGCCCAAATGGTCGAGCCTAATCGGCACGTGTCAGCGCCGACCGTTCGGTCCATCCCAATCGTGGTTCTCGCCCTCGTTATTCCCGGTGCCATTGGTGGGCTCGTCATAGGCGTCGTTGCCGCGGCCCGGCTGCCCCCATGGCTGCTGCGGCTGCGAATAGCCGTGGCGCGGTTGCGCCTCGGCCGGCCAGCCGCCGTAGCCGGACTGACCCGACTGCTGCTGCGACTCGTCGCGCGGCGGCCAACCCGGCGCCGACCAACCGGCCGGGGCACCGTAATCCGGTCGCGAACCGTGCGTCGCGCCCTGACGCGGGTAAGCCGGAGACGGCGCCTGCGGCAACGGGTAACCGGTCGCCGGTGGCTCGACGTAGCCGCCGTAGCGCGGTTCCTGGTGACCGCCGTCCGGATAACCATTCGCCGCGGCGGGTTCCCGCTGCGGCAGCTTCGGCCGCGGCGGCTCCTGAGGTGGCCACGGCTCGCCGCGTTCGGCGGCCAGTTCGCCCGGGGTCTTCACCGGCGGCTTATCCGAGGGCACGCGCTCGCCGAAATCGTTGAACGCCGTAATGCGCGGCCGCTTGTCCACCGCGGCAAGGATCTCCTCGAGATCCTTGCGGTGCAAGGTCTCCCGCTCCAGCAGCGCCGTGGCGAGCACATCGAGCACATCGCGGTACTCGTTGAGGATGGCCCACGCCTCGGTGTGCGCGGCCTCGATCAGGTTGCGCACCTCCTCGTCGATGGCGCCGGCGACCTCATGCGAATAGTCCGAACCCATGCCCATCGAACGACCGAGGAACGGGTCGCCCTGCTCCTGGCCGTAGCGCACCGCACCCAGACGTGCGCTCATGCCGTACTCGGTGACCATCGCGCGCGCGATCTTGGTGGCCTGGTCGATATCCGAGGACGCACCGGTGGTCGGCTCGTGGAACACCAGTTCCTCGGCGGCGCGGCCGCCCATCGCCATGACCAGGCGGGCGATCATCTCCGAGCGGGTCATCAGGCCCTTGTCGTCCTCGGGCACCGTCATGGCGTGGCCGCCGGTGCGGCCGCGGGCCAGGATGGTCACCTTGTAGACCGGCTCGATATCCGGCATCGCCCAAGCGGCCAGGGTGTGGCCGCCCTCGTGGTAGGCGGTGATCTTCTTCTCGTGCTCGCTGATGATGCGGCTCTTGCGGCGCGGACCACCGATGACGCGATCCACCGATTCCTCGAGCTGCTCGCCGGTGATCACCGCGCCGTTCTCCCGGGCGGTGAGCAGGGCGGCCTCGTTGACGACATTGGCCAGATCCGCGCCGGACATGCCGACGGTGCGCTTGGCCAGACCGTCGAGATCGGCCTCGTGCGAGATCGGCTTGCCCTGCGAATGCACCCGCAGGATGGCGCGCCGCCCGGCCAGATCCGGATTGCTGACCGGGATCTGCCGGTCGAAGCGGCCCGGCCGCAGCAGTGCCGGATCGAGGATGTCGGGGCGGTTGGTCGCGGCGATCAGGATGATGCCGGTGCGATCGCCGAAGCCGTCCATCTCGACCAGCAACTGGTTCAGGGTCTGCTCTCGCTCGTCGTGACCACCGCCGAGACCGGCGCCGCGCTGGCGGCCGACCGCGTCGATCTCGTCGACGAAGATGATGCACGGGCTGTTCTGCTTGGCCTGCTCGAACAGGTCGCGCACACGGGAAGCGCCGACACCGACGAACATTTCGACGAAGTCCGAACCCGAGATGGTGAAGAACGGCACCCCGGCCTCACCCGCGACGGCACGCGCCAGCAGGGTCTTACCGGTACCGGGCGGGCCGTAGAGCAGCACGCCCTTCGGGATCTTCGCGCCAAGTGCCTGGTAGCGAACCGGGTTCTGCAGGAAGTCCTTGATCTCGTAGAGCTCTTCGACGGCCTCGTCGGCGCCGGCCACATCCGCGAAGGTGGTCTTGGGCATGTCCTTGGACAGCTGTTTGGCCTTCGATTTACCGAAGCCCATCATGCCGCCGCGACCACCGCCCTGCATGCGCGACATCACAAAGATGAACAGGCCCAACAAGATCACCATCGGCAGCACGAGCAGCAGGATCTGGGTGAACCAGCTGTCCTGCTTGACCACGGTGTTGAATGGCGCGCCGGACTTCTGCACGGCATCGAACACCGAATTGGAGGTCTCACTGCCGCCCGGATACTTGGCAATGATCTTCTTCGAGCCGGAAGTGGCGTCGTTCCCGTTGTTCAGCTCGATGCGCAGCTGCTGATCGCGATCGTCGATCTGGACGTTCTTGACGTTGCTCTTGTCGTTCAGTTGACTCAACGCCACCGAGGTGTCGACACTCTTCCAGCCGCGCGTGTCATTGCCGAAATAGCTGAACGCATAGATCACGAGCAAGATGCCCGAGACTATGGCCAGGGTGCGAAACACAGTCTTGCGGTTCATAGAGCGAGGCCGGGCGGCCAGTCCTTTCCGGTGTCTCCGGTGCATGCCTAGCGTGGCGTTGGGCACGTCCCGTCCGGTGGTCCGGATGCGGACATGCCACGTTACCGCGTACGGTCTAGTCGATACATCGCGCAGTTCGGCAGCTGGTGTAGTTCGACAGGTAAACGGTCGGGGAGCGTTCGTGGTTCCCGAAGTCTCCGGTCGGGTTACGCCAAGTGGTCACAATCATGTCATGTTCGGCCTATCGTGAGCGACGACACATAGCCGCGGAGCGAGCGACGGGCCCGAAGGCGGTAGCTTGCGTAACCATGTAGGGCCCCGGGAGCACCGCCGCGGATCAAACAGAGCGCAGGGGGTATGGACATAGTTGAGCTACGGACACCCACAGCGATACTGCGGCACGGCCGTGGACGACTGATCGTTCTACGCCCGGGCAGCGATGGTGAGTGCGTACTGGATGTGCCGGTCACCGATCTGCTCAAGGTTCGACTGAACCGGCGCGCCGACGATGCGGTCGTCATCGAGATCTATCTGCGTTATCCGACGCCCGTCCTCACGGGTGTGCCCGCCGACCGCACCCCGTTGCCGGTACTGATCGCCGAACACGATTTCCCAGCGGCCGCCGAAATCGTCGAACGCATCAACGATCAGATCCTGGCCAGCCAGCGCATCGATGTGGCCGCACCCGATCTACAGCCGCCGGCCCCGGAGTGGGGCACGAGCGGGCCCACCCGAGCCGATGTGGATCGAGCCGTGCGGCGGATGGCAACGAAACACGAAGCCAAGGCGGCAATAGCCGCTCTGCATCGCTACGTCACCGTCGATGAATACGTGCTGGAGACCGCTATCGTCGTGGCGCAGTCACCCGCGGGCACCGGCCCCGGCCTGCTGGCCGCGACCACCGGACGGCTGCTGTTCATCTCCATCGGCCCCGGTGAAAGGTATGCGCACGAACTACCCATCCCGGTAGTCATGTGGGCACGCACCACCGATGGCGCCATGTCGACGCCAGGTGAGGTCGGCTCGGTGCGTGGCGAGACCGGTATCGATGTGCACGACGGAAACGTCACGTTGCACTTCACCGGTACCGATCGGGCCGATACCGAGCGCGTCACCTGCGCGGTGAATTTCGCCGTCCGGCGCGATTCGGCCGACAGCGCGGCGGGGCCGGCCGATCCCGGTGTCGCCCAGCTCTATTCCGAATGGGAGTTGCTGGTGGAGCGGCATTCCCTGGGCATGGTCGATGACGGACAGTTCCAACGCTACGGCCGCGGAATTCTGCGCTCACTCCCCGACGGGCACTGATTGCAGCGTGATCCGTCGCCACGGGCTGGTCGGACGCAACCACAGGCGCAGGAGTTCCATGCGCCGATCCACGCCGCCCTTCTTGAGTTCGGCCAGATCCTCACAGGCCTGCCAGTAGGTCCAGCCGGTCAGGTAGGCATCGCCGAATTGGCGCCAATTCTGGTATTTGCGCTGGGCCAGCGGCAGTGCCCGCATCAGATAGTCCCAGGCCACCTCGGCATCGAGATAGCCAGCGGTGAAGGCCATTCGGGCCACCGCGACCACCCGGGCCAGATCCCAAGCATGGATATCGCTCGGCAGCGGGCGAGCCAAATGATCGGTGAAACCGATTTTGATCGCCTGCGACCAGATGTCGTAATCGCGGACCAGCGCCTCCGGATTGTCCATCCCCCGGAACGAGCCGACCTGACGCAGGAAAGCCCGATGCCGATCGGCCCGCTCACCGAACCGGTCGCGTTCACTGGCATTGATCGATGCCATCACCAATGGATGCACCATCGCGTACAACGGCGCGTGCATCCCTTCCAGCAGTTGCTCCATGGAGGCTCGCGCCTCGGTGCCGTCGGTGATGCCCCACGCGCCGGTGAGCGTATCGATAGCGAGTTCGCGCCGGTCACCCAGCGGATGGTCGCGCTCGGGGCCGAGCAGCAGCGCATCATGGAAGGCATCCCAGCGCGCTGAATAGAAGCCACCGAGCGCGAGCGCGCGCAACTCGTCCTCCGATACCGCCGCGCCGGACCAATGGTCCTCTTCCCTCTTGTCGAGCTCGTCATAGGGGAATGTCGTCAAGGTCGGTACACCGCGGCCAGGCATACCCCGATTGTTCCCCATCGATCTTGGATGAACCTGTGTAATCGGAACCGAATTCGCGGGCATCGGTTACTCGGCGTGCGACCAACCCCATCCGCACTGTCGGCCACCACGGAGCGAGCCTTACGAACGACCCGTCCGCGGCCCGTCTCGGATTCGAGCCGTCGCATACGCCGCAGGCACGGAACTCGACCGCCCGGCGCGGGCAAAATCAGGCGCCGAACGCCCCGCCCTCAGCGACCACCACGGAGCGAGTCTTACGAGCGACCGTTCGCGGCCCGTCTCGCGTCCGAGTCGTCGAAGCGCATGCGACGAAGTCGCGAGTCTCGACG
>NZ_JBFANN010000062.1:0-36252 GCF_040674855.1 Nocardia sp. NPDC049707
GGGTGTGACTTTTGTGTCGATGTCGCGCGAGCCTATCTGTCACTCTCGTCCGAGACTTGGTGATCAAGTAGTTCTCTGACGATGTGGGCGAGATCAGAAGTTGTCGAGCGTGACGTTGAGGCACCGACCGGGTTCGTGCCGACGAATTGGCGCGGATACTTGGACGAGGCCCGCAAGTCCGGCAATGCTGTCGAGAAGACCGACCCCGATCGCCCCGGCGAGTATGGCGAGTATTTGGATGGGAAAGTGCTTCCGGAACGTTCCGTATCGTTTGGGAGTGGATCGCGCTGACCAGACCCCGGACCTGGTCAGCCCGGGGCCGGTGCGCATCACATCGCTGCCATCTCCTCGAGCACGTTCCGGGCGAGGTCGGCCACCTCTTCGTCCTGCTCTTCGTCCAGCAGTTCTGCCAACAACGTCGCGTGGGCGGGCCACGGCTCGTACGTGATCGCCCACACCGCGTACTTCCGGACCTCCGGCCGATCGCTCCGTAGTGCCCGGCGGATGCTCCGGAAGAATTCCTCGTCGAATTCCACCGGCGCTCCCATTCCCAGTCGCAGCACCGATGTGGCGTAGGTTGCCGAATCCGCTTCGGGGTCGGCACTCTGGACGAGCTCGTCGAGTCGCCAGGTGTCCAGCTTGCTCTCCGCAAGTTCCGCGGTGACCCGGATGACCTTCTCGTCCGAACCGGTGATCATCACATAGGGGAATCCGGAGAGGAGATCCTCGCTGTAGGTAGCGGCGATGGCCGGGCCGACGTACCAGGCGATCTGGCGGGGCCTCCATTCCTCGAGGTCTTCGGGGATGTCGGTGCGGCGCGGCCAGCCGAGCAGCGCGGCCAGTTCTTCCACGGCGGATTCGTCGACGCCGTCCCGCAGGACCAGCCGTCGACTTCGGCCGAAAGTCTCGGTCATCGGTCGGCCAACTCGACTTTCCCGCTGGGCAGCTCGAAAATTCTGCCCATGAAATCGCCCTTCGGGCGGCGGATGACGGCCCTGGCGATGACCTCGGTGGTTGCGACGCTCATGTGGGTTTCCTGTCGTGTCGGAGGGTGGCTCGAGTGACCTTGTGGTGAATAGTGTTGAGCCCGTGACGGATCGAGCGGCCGCCGCTATCGGGCAGACTGGTGCCGGATGCTGTCCGGGTTCGGCCGCGCGCGACGTTACCGAAGGGCCGTAGTCACGCGCTCATGGGTGTTCGATTCCGGTTGTGCAGGTTGGTCGGCAAGGGCAAGGTCGCTCGCGCCTGCGTCGCTATCAGTAAAAGCGGCGTAGATGTTGTCAATACTGCTCTGTTATCTCCGATACCCGTCGATAGAGAGCACAAGTTCGACCGCGCTGGATCACCGGCCAACTCATCTTCACAGGTGATCACGAACCGCCGGCGCACGTCTCACCGCGGCGCCGATAGGTAGGGAGCCAACTCTCGTCCGGTTGGTGTCGCGGATCTCGCGTAGGCGATATCCATAACAAAGTGGTCCAATTCTTGCGCCGGAGTGCCGTACTCGCCAGCCTTTCGCAACGCGGTGCCAACCCTCACCCTTTCCATCAGCGGGAAGCGAAGACACCGACAATAGAGTGAATCGACCGACAAACGGTTCTACCTGACGGGGACGATTACTATGCGAGTTACCACCAGTGTGCGGAAGTGTTTCCTTGTGCTGGGCACGACAATTTCCGGGCTCACGGTCGCCGGAGCGTCCGTGAGCGGGGCCGGGGCAGCCCAGGCCTCGCCTCCGGGCTACGTCTACTGCACAGCCGTACCGGTCGAAAGTCGCGTCGAGGTGGAATGCACCAATACCGATGTGGGTCCGGCGACCGTTGCAATGACGGGACTATGCACCAACATGCGCGTCTTGTGGCGGCAGAATGAACGGATGCGCGGCGAATCGACAATCAAGTGGACCGAGGAATGCGGTCCAGGCGCCCACCCGATTCTGTGGAATGCGAGTGGTAGGACCGATTACCAACGACACCGCTTCGACGACTGATCTCGATCGCCGCCCGGCGCCGTCCGCCACCGCTGATCGGCGTGACACCGCCGTCGACATCCGGCTGCCGATCACCAGGAACCTCATCGGTACGGACTGGACATCACGCTAGATGGCCGTCATCGGCTCCGACCTCGGTCGACAAAAGATGTCGCGAGCGGATCCTCAGGGTTCATTCATTCGCGCAGACTCCAGTTTCTCCACTTCCACACCAGCTGCATGCCATGGTGTGCATGAAGTGATGCATGTAATCGCGCGGAGGGCGGTGGGTAATGGCGACGATTCAGGTGCGTGACGTCCCGGACGAGGTGCCTTCGGTGATCGCGCAGAAGGCCAGTGCTGAGCACAAGTCGGTGTCGGCGTATTGCGGGATCTGATGGGCAGCCGATGTTCGGCGAGAACCCCAGCGGCGGGCTATCGCCACATGGGACGAAGAAATGAAGCAGACACAGCAGCGGCTCGGCATCATTGAGCAGGCCAGGGTGTCCGGCGCCGAGGTGGTGCGCGATGCCTCGGTCTGGGTCGACCTGCTACGAGGGGCGCTACCCCAGCTATGCCGACCGCATTCGGATAGCGAGATGTGCGCCGCATGTGGATTTCGAAGTCGGCTCCGCCACGGACCACGCCCGACAGGCCCCGGAAGGACTTTCGCCGAGTAGATGCTGGAGGTGGTAGGACGGCACGCCCTATGCCGGGGAAGCCAGTCCTTGCCTTCGGCGCGTCACTCGGAGATGGTGAGCACGACCTTGCCCGGGAACTCGCGCTCTCGAAACCGACGTGCGATATCGCCGATCTCGGTCCATACGGCCGACCGACCTACAACGACGTGGAGCCGGTCGAGCGCGACGAGCTGCAGTAGCCTGGTCAGGTCCGCACCGACCTCGCGGCCCCGGATCTCGGTGCCGAGGAACAGGCCGCGCAGCGTCGACCGCCCAGGGTGATAGAAGCTCGAAGGGGCCAGGTTCGTCTCCTGTGAGGAGGAGTTACCGAACAACACACAAACGCCGTCCTCCTCGAGATGGGAGAGGGACCGAGCAAGTGAGGCACCGCCAACCGACTCGAGGATGAGATCGAATCGAACCCCCTCGAGCGGATCGTTCTCCGAGACGAGAGATGTGGCGCCGTGTTCCATCAACCAGCTGAGTTCAGGGGAGCTGCGGCGACTTCCAACGTGGACCGCGGCGCCCGATGCGATACCGAGCTGAGCAGCAATCAGACCCACACCGCCGGTTCCTCCCGTGACGAGTACAGACCGACCGAGAATCGAGCCGCGCTGCTCGATCGCGTACAGAGCGGTGAGTCCAGCAACCGGGATGCACGAAGCGGTCTCGTCTGGAACGCCTTGCGGGACAACGCCGAGCGAGGTCGTAGGTACGGCGACGAAGCGTGCCCAGCCGCCGCCACCGATCCCGGCGAAGGCACACACCCGGGTCCCGATGGCAGGCCCGGTTCCGTCGGACGCGGCACGCACGATAGTGCCTGCGATGTCCCAGCCCGGTCGGGTCTCCACGTCGGAGCTGAACGCATCCCGGACCTCGCCGGCGTTCAATGAGAAAGCGGTCACAGCGATTACGGCGTCGCCCGCGTTGGCCTCGGGGAAAGGGACGTCGCGGATCACGAGCCGATCGGGGTGTGTGGGGTCGCTGATGACGGCCTGGTTTTGCACTTTGTCGCTCCTCATGTCAGTGATGTGGGTCTGCACCGTTGCAGACTCTGACACGAATACACCGACAGCGAAATTGGTGTTCGGCTCAGTCGAACGGCGGCGACAACTACCCCAAGACGGACCTCATGCTGGGCAGGTCGGATGCGCGGGGTCGCCACTCGCGCAGCAAAAAGAGAGCCGGGAGCGCCATGGAGAAGTTGATCATCGGGGTGCACCCGAATGAGGGCACGATGCGGGATCGGAACCCGGATGTGCCCTTCACGCCGGAGGAGTTGGCTTCGGTGATCAAGGAATGCGCTGACGTAGGGGCGACGGTCACCCACTTCCATGCGCGCACAGCAGATGGTGCGATGACGCATGAGTCGGCGGATTACCAAGCCTGCTTCGACGCGATCCGGGCCGAAGCCGACATGCTTCTGGCGCCGTCGCTCGCCAACGTACCGGGGTACACCATTGACCAGCGCGTCGCGAACGTTCTCGGCGTTCCGGGCCTGCCCCGGTCCCGCCCGGAGTTCATGGTCATCGAGATGGGTTGTGCGTCCATGGATCTATGGGACCCGGTCGCACGGAAGTTCGGCTCGGACAACCGCCTCTTCCTCAACCACACCGGAGTCCAGGAGGCACTGCTCGGCAAGGCCAACGAGCTCGCCATGCATCCGTGGCTCGTAAGTTTCAACAACAGCTGGTCACGTGCCATCCAGTGCCAGCTGGATGCCGGACACGTCGGCCAGCCCTTCGTCGTCCAGTTCGTTCTAGGTGGCCCGGAGTTCCCGGCCGCCCACGCCGCCGACCTCAACGGCCTCGAGTCGCATCTCGCAGCAATGCCCGTTGGCCACCGCTACCACTGGTTCGTCTCGGCCTATCGCGGCGATCTGCTGAATGTCGCCGCCGACGTAATCCGCCGTGGCGGACACCTGTCGATCGGGGTCGGTGATCACCACTACGAAGACCGCGGAGCGCCGACAAATGCTGAGCTGGTCGCCTCGTTGGCCGACCTGGCCCAGTCGCTCGGTCGTCCGGTGGCTTCAGCGGCCGAGACACGCGAGATCCTCGGAGTCACCCGGTGACCGCCGTCGCGTCCAACCAACCCCAAGGGTTCGTTGAGAAGAGTGTCCGAGCTCTGTGCTCGGCCCATCCGGAGCTGGTCTCGCTGGCCGCTGACGGACGCACCGTGCTCAGGAAGTCGCTGGCGAGCGCGAAGGTCGGACTTCTGTCCGGTGGGGGATCGGGACACGAGCCGCTGCACGGAGGGTTTGTCGGGACAGGAATGCTCGACGCCGCGGTTCCGGGTGGGGTGTTCGCCAGCCCTCCCGCCGGGCAGATCGTTGACGCCGCACGCCTCGTGTCCACGGGAAACGGCGTGCTGATGATCGTGAAGAACTACACGGGCGACGTGATGAATTTCGGGATCGCCGCAGAACTGTTGAAATCCGAGGGGATCGAGGTGGCGACGGTCATAGTCGACGATGATCTCGCATCGGCGTCGGATTCCGAGGACCAGCGATCGCCTGGCCGGCGGGGAACCGCTGCGGTGCTGGCGGTGGAGAAGATGTGCGGTGCCGCTGCTGAGTCAGGGGCAGATCTTTCCAGCCTCGCCACGCTCGGAAAGCGCGTTGCGGCACAATCCGCGACTCTCGGTCTCGCGTTCGGTCCGTGTATCAATCCGGAGACCGGGCTTGCCGCATTCGAACTCGCGGAAGACGAAATCGAGTTCGGTGTGGGAATCCATGGCGAGCGGGGCATCGAGAAGCGACCGCGAGCCGAGCTACCGCAGCTGGCTGAGCAGTTGACCCTTCCGCTCATCGAGCATCTCGGCCTCGCCGCAGGGCATCGCGTCGTTGCGGTCGTCAATGGTCTCGGCGGCACCGGTCACCTTATGCTCGCGAACTTGCAGTGGGAGGTCGAGCGGATCCTCACGGACCGAGGGATCCACCTGGCTCGGGTCAGTACCGGTTCCTTCGTCACGTCGTTGGACATGCCGGGTCTTTCCGTGACCTTGGTGTCGGTCGATGACGAGCTCTTGGCTCTATGGGACGCGCCGGTCGCGACGCCGACGTACAGGTGGTGAGAAAGACATGGATGACTTTCCGGCCCGCTGGGTGCGCGCCTTCGTCACAGAGGTGTCGCTGAGTGAGGCTCATCTGGGCGATCTCGATCGACAGGCAGGCGATGGAGACTTCGGGACCAATATCTCGACGGCGACGCGCCACGCCGCGGTCGAGATGGATGCTGCTGTCGAGTACTCGGCCTCCTCGCCGTTCGCCGCGCTGTCCCGCGGCTTCCTCGGTACCGGCGGCACCAGTGGGCCGCTCTTCGCGCTCTGGTTCAATGCGATCGCGCAAGCGATCTCGGGCGAATTCACCGTGGTGAACTTGGCCGCCGGGGTGCGCGATGGACTCCAGGGGGTCAAGCGACTGGGGGGAGCCGAGGTCGGGAACAAGACGATGGTCGACGCGATGGAACCGGCCGCGCTTTCCTTGGCGGAGTCGAGCGCCGCGCGGGCGTCCGTCACCGAAGCGCTTGTCGTCGCCGCGCGCGCAGCCCAGGCCGGTGCCGACTCGACGAAGGGTATGAAGGCGAGCCGGGGCCGGGCCAGCTACCTCGGTAACCGGGCGTGTTCGGTCCCGGACCCCGGTGCCGTCGCCGTCGCGCTCTTCTTCGCCGTGGGGGCCCGGGAGGCTAGCGCATGACGCGCAAAGTCATTGTCACGGTGGCGCCAACCGGTGGCTTCCTGACCCGGTCCCAACATCCTTACATTCCGACTCAGCCGGAGGAGATTGCCGCAGACGTCGCCCGGTGTGTGCGCGCGGGCGCTTCGGTGGTCGCTGTGCACGCCCGTCGCCCAGACGACGAGGCGACGTGCGACCGGCACATCTACCGCCAGATCAACGACATGATCCGACGACAGTGCGACGTCGTGATCAACAACTCCACCGGTGGCGGGGTAAACGGCGACATGCTGGTGCCCGGAACGAACGCCATCTCCTTCGACGCCCGGCGCGAGGGCCTGTTCGGCGGCGCCGACATCTGCACCCTGGACGCCTTCACGGCGTATGCCTCGACCCCGCTGGGCGAATTTCTCATGGACACGCCATGGTCTAAGACCCGCCAGCTGCTCGGCGAGATGCGCACGCTCGGCATCAAGCCGGAGTGGGAGGTGTTCAACCATTCCCACCTGATCAGTGACATGTGGAAGTTGACAGCGGGTGGGTTCGACGAACCCCCGTACGTGGCCAATATCGTGCTCGGGATGGAAGGTGTGTTCCAGAACGCCTTGCCCTATCGACCAGAGATCCTCGCCAGCCTGGTCTCCTCGCTTCCGCCGGAGACGATCTTCACGGCAACCCTCGGCGGGGAAGGGCAGCTGGAAGGCATGGCGCACGCTGTGGCGCTCGGCGGTCATGTCCGGGTCGGCATCGAGGATGTTCCCTACGACCGGGACGGCGCACCGATGTCGAACTTCGAGCAAGTGCAGCGCGCCGTGACGCTCGTACGCGCGATGGGCCTCGAAGTAGCCACGGCTGGCGAGGCCAGAGCGATCCTCGGGCTCCCCGAACAGACCAGCGCTAACCCAGCGCCGATCGCAGGAGACGGATTATGAGTACGCCGAAGACCGACAGCACCTGGCGCTCGCAACAGTGGTTTGGCGCTTCGGGTACCCCGGGCTTTGCGCACCGGTCGTGGATGAGAAGCCAAGGACACCCGGACCGGGTGTTCGACGGGCGACCTGTGATCGGCATCTGCAACACCTTCTCCGAGCTGACCCCCTGCAACGGGCATCTACGCGAGATCGCCGAGCACGTGAAGCGTGGCGTACTCGAGGCGGGCGGGCAGCCGTTCGAATTCCCCGTCATGTCGCTGGGCGAGACCATCGTCCGGCCGACGTCGATGCTGTTCAGGAACTTGGTCAGCATGGATGTCGAGGAGTCGATCCGTGCGAATCCCCTCGACGGCGTCGTGCTCCTGTGTGGCTGCGACAAGACCACACCCGCGCTGATGATGGGCGCGGCGAGCTGTGACATCCCCACGATCGTGGTCTCCGGAGGGCCTATGCTCAATGGCAGTTACCGCGGACAGAAGATCGGATCCGGTACGAGCCTGTGGTCCATGGCCGACGACGTGCGTGCAGGCCGGATGTCGGAGCAGGAGTTCCGCAACGTCGAGTCCTGCATGTCCCGTTCGGCCGGGCACTGCAACACGATGGGGACCGCATCCACGATGGCCAGTGTGGTCGAAGCCCTGGGAATCGGGCTTCCAGGGAACGCTTCGATCCCGGCGGTGGATGCACGCCGTCGCGTACTGGCGCGCGATGCGGGCGCACGCATAGTCGAATTGGTCCGTGAAGACGTGCGGATGTCCGACATCCTGACCAGGGAGGCGTTCGAGAATGCGATCCGGGTCAACGCCGCTATCGGGGGTTCGACGAACGCAGTGGTCCACCTCCTTGCGCTTGCCGGTCGGATCGAGGTCGAGTTGAGTCTCGAGGACTTCGATCGGAACGGTGCAACGATTCCCTTGCTGGTCAACCTGATGCCGGCCGGTGACCACCTGATGGAGGACTTGTTCGAGGCGGGCGGACTCCTTGCCGTGATGCGCGAGCTCGGCGACCTCCTGCACCAGGACGCCATCACGGTCAGCGGTGGACGGGTGCGGGACAACGTCGCGGACGCGGAGATCTGGGACAGCGACGTCATCACCTCGCTGGCCGCGCCGATCGCCGAGAACGCCGGAATCGCGGTTCTCCGCGGGAACCTTGCCCCTGGCGGCGCAATCATCAAGCCTGTGGCGGCCACCGAAGCGCTGCTGCAGCACCGAGGAAGAGCTGTCGTGTTCCATGGGGCCGACGATCTCAGGGCCCGCATCGACGATCCGGATCTCGACGTCGACGAGAGCTCCGTACTGATCCTGCACGGTGTTGGGCCGCGCGGATATCCGGGAATGCCGGAGATCGGGAACCTACCGATTCCCAAGAAGCTGCTGCGAGCCGGCATCCGGGACATGGTGCGCATCTCCGATGCCCGGATGAGCGGTACGGCGTATGGGACAGTTGTCCTTCACGTCACTCCCGAGGGTGCGGTCGGCGGCCCCCTGTCGCTGGTGCGTGACGGCGACTTCATAGTGCTGGATGTCCCAGCTCGCACGTTGACCCTGGACGTTCCGCCGGCGGAGCTCGAGGCGCGGCGATCGCAGTCGCGCCCCGAAAAGCGTCGTGGTGGCTACTTGCAACTGTTCGACGAGCACGTGCTCCAAGCCGACCAGGGTGTCGACTTCGATTTCTTGGTCGGCCGCCGCGGGGTCGAGGTCACCGGCGATAACCACTGGGAGTGAGTATGAGCGTGGAACACAGGGTCGCCGTAGTCACCGGCGCAAGCAATGGAATCGGGCGAGTCGTGACCAGGCGACTGCTTGCGCAGGGCTACCGAGTTGCGGCAATCGGTCGCCGACTGGAGCCGCTGGAGGAGTCGCTGGGCGGGAGCGCGCTTGGCCTGGCGCTGACGGCCGACGTGAGAGATCCGACAGCGGTCGAGTGCGCCTTTGACGCGATTGTCTCTCAGTGGTCGCGTGTCGACCTGCTCTTCAACAACGCTGGCGTATTCGGGGAGCATGCGAGCCCGCAGGAGACCACCAGTGACGGTTGGACGGATACGTGGGGTACCAATGTCAGCGGCGCCTTCTATTGCGCCCGGGCTGCCATCCGCCAGATGCAATCCCAGAATCCTCGAGGCGGCAGGATCATCAACAACGGGTCGGTGTCCGCGTTCTCGCCGCGTCCGAAGAGCGTGAGCTATACGACTACGAAACATGCCATGTCAGGGCTGACGAAGGCGATCTCGCTGGACACCCGCGGTCTGGACATCGCCTGCGGCCAGATCAACATCGGGAACGCCTCCACGTCGATCTTCGACGACCTGGGCACAGACGAGTTCCGGGAGCCGACGTTCTCGGCCGAGCACGTGGCCGACGCCGTTCTCTTCATGGCCGGACTACCGCTGGGCGTCAACGTGCTCGAGATGACGATCCTTGCGAATGACATGCCGTTCATCGGGCGCGGCTAGGAGACTCCCTATTCAGCAGTCTTATAGAGCCGAGAGCTGTTCCCAGAACGGTGCGCTCAGCCCGGATGGCAAAGACGGTCACGGTCCCCCGGGGATGGTTGAAAAACGGCAAGAGTAGGAGCCGCCGGTTGACGGCTGTGTGTTCAGGAGCCAGATCGCGCAGAGCGGGGTAGGGGGCAGGCCGAGCATCTGCCAGGTGGGCGTGGAATGGGGTTCGCGTCCTGTTGCTATGTCAACCTGAAGTGGCCCCGGTGTGACAGCTTCGGTTCTAGCGGAGATTGCAACACCAGCATCGAAAGGTGTTGCAGTGAACCGCGGGAATGTTGTGCGCTGCGGCGATGAGCACGTGCCTGATGGCGATGTCCGGGCCGTTGAAGTGCCGGATGCTCTGCAAGACGCAGAGATTGTCTGGTCCGACTAGGGGTGGGTGCCAGGCGTGGGTGCAGGCTGCGATCAGCGCGTTGACAAGGTCGGCGGAGTAGAGCGACTGTCGGCGGGAAGCATCCGCGCTCGAAAACGCCAGGTGCGCTGCAGCCGGAGACGGTGGGCGGGATGCCCAGGATGAGCGATTGTGCGGGCAAGTTTGTCAGGACACGCTCGGCGAGTCCCTTGGCACGTTGGTACCAGTTCGCGCCACGGTGCCCCTCGGTGGGTCTGCCAGTCCGGGCCGCTGAAGACTACCGCTGAGGTGTATCACGACATCAGTGGCGCCGATCGCATCGACAGCCTCATCTGCGCTGATCCACCCGTCGATGATCCGTGCTGCGGGCAGATCTACGTGCTGGCGGGCCAGCGTGCTGATGGTGATGGTGATCAAGTGCAGCTACAGCGCCAATATCGAAGCGAAACTCGCCCCCGCCCGATCTGGGTGCAGCCAGGGCGGCGCTGGAGTCACTACTGCACCGCCCGCCGCTGGGCTCCACGTCGCCGAACGGCGTCGACGTCCGTAGATCTCGGTTGTGTGGGGCTCGCGACCATACATGGATACGGGCCTATCTGCGCGACCTCTCAACTCCGAGAACGGTGTGTGATGTGCAATAAATCGCCGTTCACTGCACACCACAGACATTCGGCAGCCGAGGCAGCTCAAGCTTGCGTCACCGTCTGTATCCGAGTCTGGTAGGTGACCCAAGAAGCGAGCTGGGAGCGTGACTTGAAACCGAGCTTCGTGAAGGCGTTCTGGACGTGCGTCTCGACCGTGCGGGCCGATATGAAGAGCTGGCCTGCGATCGCCGGGTTGCTCAGCCCCTGAGCCACCAGAAGCGAAATTTCGGCCTCGCGCCGGCTCAGCGGGTCCAGCTGGGGCGACCGCCGCGCATCGTCGCCCACCGACCCGGCGATGAGTTCCACCACCCCTTCCTCAGAAAGTGCGGACCCTGCTGCTGCAAACTCTGCGCGGCCATCGTTGCCGAGAGCTGCCGTCAGAAGGGCGGAGGACTCTTCGTCCATGTTCGACAGGAACCCCCGCGCGGTGAACTGTGCCCCGGTTTCGCGTAGTGACCGGTTTACGAAACCGGTGAGCGTCGCGGCGCGGTGATGGTCACCCGCCGCGGCGCACATCCAAGAGGCCGCCTGCGCGGAGATCGTCAATCCCAAGCGGTCGCCGTTCTCCGCACTCGCCCTGGCCACCGTCAGTTCGGCGTCGAGACCTGCCTTCAGGTCGCCGACGCGCCATTGCGCGATCCCGAGCACCCACTTCGCGTTCACGGCTAACCAGGAAGTCTTCTCCGGCAGGACAGCGAGGCACCTCCCGGCCAGCCGCACGGCCTCCTCGGCCTTGCCCAAAGCCAATGACGACTGCGCGAGACGATGCGTGGCGAGCGCCGCCGCCGCTACGTTGTTACCAGCCTCATGTAACTCGACGGCACGTACGAGCACCTTCTCCGCCTCCTGGTAGCAGCCGGCCACGAGATGCAGCAGACCCCAGGTGTCGAGAACGTGCGCCTCCACGCCACGGTCCCCCAGATCCGATGCCAGCCTTTCGGCCTCGCCTAGCAGGTCTGCCGCGGCCTCGATGTCCCCCTGCAGCAAGGCAAGCCAGGCATCGGCCCACAACGCCTCCCCACGAACTCGGTCCCGCCCGGTCGCCTCGGTCAGGAACTCGTTGAACCAGCGTCGGCCCTCGGTGAGCTGGCCCGAGGTCCTCCAGTAATAACGCAGGGCACTGGCCATCCGAAGTCCCTGGGCCGCCTGGCCGAGGTCGCGCCTGGTGGTGAGTGCGCGTACGAAGTTGGCGTGCTCCACCTGGACCAGGAACTCCTGGCTGGAGACCGACGAGCTGAACCACGCGGTCTCACTCCGAGCGGCTATATCCGAATAGAACGCGGCGTGTCGTCCCAGCAAGACCTCTTTGTCCAGGCCCGTCGGCATGGCGGCCCCATACTCCCGGATAGTCTCCAACAACCGGTATCGGACACCCCCAACCCTGCGGCGAACGGGCGTCACGATCGACTTCGAGACAAGCGATGACACAACATCGACCACCTCGTCCTCGGGGAGGATGTCGTCGGAGCAGATCGCCTCTACCGCAGGAAGGTCGAAGGTCGCAGGGAAGACGCAGAGTCGGGCCCAGAGCAGACGCTCGGCATCGGAACACAGCTCGTAGCTCCAGGTGATCAGCGCATGGAGCGTATGCTGACGCGCGGGCAGCCCAGGCAACGTCTCCGCCTTCGGAGACTGGTTCGACAAGCGCGTTGTGATCTGCTCGATGCTCAACGCTCTCAACCGGACCGCAGTGAGCTCCAGCGCCAGCGGCAGCCCGTCTAGTCGTGCACACAAGCGGGCCAGCTTCGCGGCATCTCTGTCCACGGGCCGGAAGGCCGGCGCGGCGGCGGCGGCACGCTCGATCAGCAGCCTCGTGGCAGGGAATTGGGTCAGGTCGTCCACCGATCGGACGTGCTCGGGATTCGGCACTTCCAACGGCGCGACCTCGATCAGGTATTCGCCGCTCAATCCCAGGGGCTGCCGGCTGGTCAGCATGATCGTGACGCGCTGGTCGAAATTTGTCAGCTCGGCGACAACGCGTTGACAGTCGCCAACGACCTGCTCGCAATTGTCCAGGATCAGCAATGTCCGGCGCGAGCGCAGGTAGTCCACCACCGAGGCGAGGGCACCGCCCTCACCGTCCAGACTGGCACCCACGTTGCGCGCGATCGCATCCAGGACTGAGTCGGAATCGGTCAGCTCTGCGAGGTCGACGAAGACGACCTGCCCGAACTCGGTCTGGCAACGCCAGGCACCCCGGATGGCCAGGCGCGTTTTGCCGACACCACCAGGCCCGGTCAGCGTGACGATCCGCCGGTTTCCCAGCGTCGCCACCAGGTGTTCGCTCTCCGACTCGCGACCGACCAGCGAGGAGACCTCGGCCGGGATCGTTACCCGACGGGATCTATAGCGGTCGCTCATGGATTTATTTTGACGCACGACACTCCCGAGATGACCCCGATCCGGCAAAGCCGGTCCTACTGAGACGTCCGAAGCCCAGATCCGTAGACGCACGGATGGTCGGAATGCAGGGACTCTACCTAGCGTTGATTCATGGTCCGAAACGACACCGGCAATGGCCGCACGACGCATGCAACTGGTCGCCCAGGCGCTCCCCCCTCGCCGCCACACCTCGGCGGCGTCTCGATCAATCGCGCAGTGGTCGCGACGGCGAACGGCTGGAACATCGTCGTGCTCGACACGGTGTCGGCGATCCTCAGAGAAGACCGCGGCCATATCGTGGTGACCGGCTCACACGGCGGCTCGAGCGCTGGCGAGTACGCCCTGCGCGCTGGTGTCGGAATCGTGATCTGTAGCGACGCCGGCATGGGAAAGAACAATGCGGGCGTCGCCGGACTCGAGAAATTGGCCAACTTCAACGTGCCCGCACTCGCAGTCGCTGGTTCCAGTGCTCGCATCGGCGACGGCCGCGACGTATGGGACCGTGGCGTTGTCTCTTACGTCAATCGGATGGCCGAGCAGCTCGGGTTCACCTGCGGCGCCGCGCTCCAAGCCCAGCTGCGCGATTTCATCAGCGGCCGGGAGAGACAGGAAACGCTCGCTGCCCTCGGGCTCGCCCACCTCGGCGGTGACAGCCTGTGAAGCGGCACATCGCGGCGGACCACGACGGCGTCCGCGTAGTGGTCATGGACAGCGTGTCGATGCTGGAAACTGCAGATCGGGGTCAGATCGTCGTCACTGGTTCCAACGGAGGCCTTGCCTCTGGACGGGTCGCCTCCGCGTTCGGAGTGCGGTTTGCAGTCTTCAGCGACGCCGGCATCGGGACGGATCGTGCCGGGGTGCTCGGTCTGGAGTACCTCGACCAGGTGCGAATTCCCGCCGTCGCGGTCAGCCACGACTCCGCAGAGATAAGCGATGGGATGGACATCTGGTCGAACGGCATCATCACCGTCGCCAACCAAACCGCCGCCGCTCTGTCGATCCGTTCCGGCACGTCCGTCCCCGAAGCCGTTGCAACCTTCGTCGCGACAATCGCACGACTCGATGAGCGTGGCTGACGATGACGATCGAGCTCACTTACCCTGAGGAGGCCCACGGAATGATCCCCCGCACTGTCGCCATCCTCCAGAGCTTCCGAGGAACCCATGGAGAGCTCGGGGTGAGCGACATACACCGCCGGACAGGCCTTCCGAAGGCAACGGTTCACCGCACGCTGCACGAGTTGCAGAAGGTCGGCATCCTGGAGAGAGCAGGTTCGCGATTTCGACCGGGGCTACTCCTCTTCGAACTCGGGCAGCTACAGTCGACTGCCCAGCTGCTGCGATCGGTGGCCGTGCCCTACGTCGAAAGCCTCAGTCGACGCTCGTACGCCACCGCTGCCATCGCGATGCTCGACGGGATCGAATGCGTCTACCTACACGTGGCGAGCTCGCCCGGCTGCCATCGGAGCCCGCGCCGAACCGGAGGGCGTTGGCCGGCACATGCCAGCTGTTCGGGAAAGGTACTGCTCGCCTCGCTGGCTCACCCGGAGAGCGTCCTGCCGACCGCACTTCCGAGACTCACGAGCCGCACCACGACGTCGCCCGCCGCCCTGATCCGCGAGCTCGAGCAGATCCGCTCCCGAGGGATCGCATACGACAACGAGGAGTCGGCGCCCGGCCTCAGCGGCATGGCGACTCCCATATTGGGTCTGTGCGGCGAAGTAGTCGGAGCGATCTCCATATCCCGACCGACGACTAACGGCTGGGCGCCCTCCGACCCGAGCATGGTTCGACAGGCCGCGGCCGCGATCAGCCAGGCTCTCCGCAAGGCCGAACTCAGGCGCACGCACATGCGCTGAGGCCGTCATCCGGCGCATCTTTCGCACGGAATCCAAGACACAACACGATCGAATTATGGGAGAGCCTGATGACATTCGAGACCACGGTCGGCCACGCGCGCATTCGGCAGGTCACCGAGCGGGCTCGCTGGGCCTTCAGCCCTACGGAAATTTTCCCTGGGGTAACTGCATCGCAGATCTCGTCGGCCGCCACAAACCTGGGACCGGCCTGTATCGACGAGGATAGTCACGACCTGATCCTCGCGATCCACACTTATGTGATCGAGCTCGGGAATGCCATTATTGTGGTTGACACGGGGAACGGCAACGGACGGCATCGTCCGAACTTGCTCGCTCATCACATGTTCGACACCGACTATCTCGACCGGCTCACGAAAATAATTGACTTGAGCGCCGTGACCGCTGTAGTGAACACGCACCTTCATCCCGATCATTGCGGATGGAACACCCACTGTATGAATGGTGTTTGGGTTCCCACGTTCCCCCAGGCGAATTATCTCTTCCGTGAGCAGGAGCTGGCCTCGCTTCGATCCATTGTGGAGAGCGGGCCGGTAAATGGCGTCGAAGAGGACCTGGTTCGGATGTTCGAGGACAGCATCCGTCCGGTACTCACCGGTGCACGGTATGCAACCTATCGCGGGCAGTACACGGTGGCCGAGTTCGGTGATACGACCGTGGTGTCGGTGCCGTCGCCCGGACACACCGGTGGCCACTCGACGATTGAGGTGCGGTCACCGCGAGGAACCGCAGTCATGTCTGGGGACGTTATCCATCATCCGATCCAGCTGACGCATTCCGCGTTGTGCGCAGTTGGTGACAGTAACCCGTCCGAGGCGGCCCGAGTGCGAGTCGAGCTGCTGGAGCGCGCCGCCACCGGTGATGTGCAGCTGCTTACGTCGCACTTCCCTGTAGACGGGCCGCTACGGATCAGGCTCCTGCGACAGGACTCGACTAGGCAGTGTTTCGAAGTGGTGGGTCGGTGAGCACCGCTGTGCCGTGCTGACTGTGTGGGTGAGTTGAAAGGTGTTGTCCCGCGTTGGTGGATCGTTACCCGAGGCGGGCTGAGGTCTTCGGTAAAAGGTTCAGCCACGAAACATCCTGAATACCGCCGCCGGTGGGATCTGCTGGCAGGTGAGTGTGGATTCCACGATCATGCGAGCCCATCAGCACGACGCTGGCGCCCGCCGAGCCGATGATCAGCAGATCGAGCCATCCTGCGGAGCCGAGGTCGAGCCAGCCGATGAGCTCGCCCCGGGTCGATGAGTTGGTGGATTCCTTTGTCGGTGAAGTGTTTTCCTCGCTGTCGCGACGGGACCCGCCTCGGCCACCATGCCTCGCCTCCTTCGCTCCTCGGCTTCTTCTACTTGGATTCCGTTCAGGTACATCGCTCACCGCCTCATCACGACGTCGCATGCGGTGGGTCGTAGTCGTTCGATGTCCCATTTTCACGTGGGAGCGGACCGTGACAGGGACGACCGCATGCTCCGCCGTTCGCGCCATCTGTCAGCCATGATGCCGCGCTGATGTTCACCCCGAATGGTGGACAGGGGGCTTATGGGGTTCAGGCGGTAACCGTTTGGAGTGAGTTCTCATATCTGTCGGGACTGAGCATTCCGAGTGCAGAGTGCCGCCGCACACTGTTGTAGAAGTGGATCCATTTGTCACTGCGGCAACGAGTTCCGCTTTCCTCGCATAGACGTGGCGGTAGAACTCCTAGTGCTTGAATGTCGACCAGAACGATTCGGATGGGCTGTTGTGCCAGCAGATTCCGGTCGCGCCCATCGACCGGCGCAGTCCGTGCTGGAAGCACGCCTGCGCGGTCAGATGGGCGGTGTACTCGCCGCCACGATCGGAATTTGTCAGTTGACAGAATTGTGGAAACCTTCAGCAGTCGCGCCATCCCCACGATCGAGAACCGCTGCCCTCAGCAGAAGTGGTGTCGGCGGTCTCGGCGACATCGTCGGGGCCGGCGTACTTCACCATCGGACCGAACCGGACCGGTTCTTCTGCGTCGCGGCAAAGTACGCCGAAGCTTTTACCAAGAAAGCGTTGTCTTTCTCCAGCTCACCGACCTGCCGTCGCAGCCGCAGCAATTCTGCCCGTTCAGCGGCATTCAGGGGCTTCTCGCCATGGACCTCGGCGGCGGCGATCCTGCGCTGCTCGTCTTTGACCCACGTTCCGAGCAAACTCTCGTGAATACCCAGTTCCCGGGCGACTTCGGCGACCGTGCGACCCGAATCGATCACACGATGGGCAGCCTCGACCTTGTACTCGGCCGTGAACGACCGACGCTTGCGAGGAGGCATACAGACATCCTTTCAACAGGACTGGTCGTCCTGTCGACTCGGTGTCCACCACCCGGGGTGAACCTCACTCCGGTCAGTGAATGCGTTTACTTGCCAGCTCGCACTTCACTCGGAGGTCTTCGCCATATCAGCTCGCCGCGCCGTCACCAACGTCCATGGTTCGTACGGCTAGCTCAGCGCGCCGACAGCGTTACGACTCCAACTTGGTGAGTGACGTCATGCTCTCGAGAACCCTGGCCTCGTACTCCCGAATGCTGTTGAGTTTGATGTCCTCATAGCCGCGGATCTCCTGGGGGAGCGCGAGAATCGCTTGGACGCGCTCATCATTGGCATTCGTCAGCAAGGCCACCGCTGACTCTGTCAGTGCCCAGTATTCGCGGACGAGGCGTCGCTCGAGTCGCCGCATTCTGGCGTATCCGAACGGGTCGAGCACCGTTCCACGAAGGCGTCGCCCAGCCTTGAGCGCGCGGAGCGCGGGGGTGAACCAGGCACCCAATGACAATTTGCGTTTCAGGCCGAGCGCCCGCAGAAGCGGAGGATGAAGTTGATAGCGGATGGACGCACCGGTCCCGAACTGATGCTCCACCGCTGAGAGAAATATCGGATCCAGCGAGAGCCTGGCGACCTCGTACTCGTCCTTATACGCCATCAGTTTGAACATCGATTCCGCCCCGGTGGCGGTGACGGCCCCCACCCGGCCGAGCCGCGCCTGTTCACTCCCGGCCAACTGTTCCACGTACTCGACGAAGCGCAACCCGTACGCCTCACTCTGGTAGTTCGCCAACTCGAGAGCGAGAGTCGCCACGCGGTCCTTCAGAACCTCATCCATGCCGGCAAGGTTCGCGAGCGCGCGGCGCAATTCGGCATGCGCCCTCGACGAATCTGCGAAGCGAGACGGCGCCGCGGCTGGCGCCGGGGCGATGATGTGCTCCCTACCGACCCGCAACGCTCGCAGATTGCCGTCGACAGCAACCCCGTTCAGACTGATGGCCTGCTCGATCGACGGGATCGGAAGAGGCAGAGCCCCGGCCTGAACGGCTAAGCCAACGAGCACCATGTTCGCGAACTGGTCCGAACCGAACTCGCGTTGGGCGATCGCGCGCGCATCGGCGTACCACGAGTCCGCGCCCCGGGTCTTGGTGTCGATCAGACCTCGGATCGACTCCAGATCCGGGAAGCTGGTCGACGGCTCGAGGATCATCGCCCCGGTCGGCACTCGGGACGTCGAAACGACGGCGATCGTGCGGTCAGACGAGACGCCGAGCAGGTTATGTTCAGCGGCCGCAACCAGGATGTCGCAACCGAGGTAGAGGTCGCAGTCGCCCGGCGCGATCTTGTTCGTCCCGTCGATCGGTTCTATCGAGAAGCGCAAGTCGGACACGACGGCCCCGCCCTTCTGCGCAAGTCCGAGTTGGTCCAGCCCGCGCACGTTGAACCCTGCGAGGGTACCGGCAGTCGCCAGGATCTGGGCGGTTGTGACCACCCCGGTGCCACCAACGCCGGTGATGCGCACGTTGAACCGGGAAGGGTCCACTCGGTGTACCGGCTCGGGAAGCGCAATAGGCGCGCTCTTCGGGGAGCCCGTGCCCTTCTTGCCCGGTCGCACAAGGATAAAGGACGGGCAGTCGCCTTCGAGACAAGAATAGTCCTTGTTGCAGGACGGCTGGTCGATCCTCGTCTTGCGCCCGAAAGCAGTCTCTACAGGCTGGACCGACATGCAGTTCGACTTCTGGGCGCAGTCGCCGCAACCCTCGCAAACGCGTTCGTTGATGAACGCACGGACTACGGGATCCTTGGCCTTGCCGCGCTTGCGCTTGCGCCTCAACTCGGTGGCGCAGGCCTGGTCGTGGATCAGGACGGTGACCCCTGGAGTACGCGCGAGCTCCTCCTGGACCGGCACGAGTTCGGCCCGGTCGAACACTCGCACCCCACGGGGAAGTCGGGCCCTCCGGTACTTCGAGCGGTCGTCGGTGGTGATAACCACTCGGCGCACACCCTCGGCAATCAGCTCCTGCGCGATCATCGGGACGGACATCTTCCCAACAGCATCCTGACCACCGGTCATTGCGACGGCATCGTTGTAGAGCAGCTTATAGGTGATATTCACCTGTCCCGCAACAGCAGCGCGAATGGCGAGCAACCCGGAATGATGGAAGGTGCCGTCACCCAGGTTCTGGAACAGGTGCTGGTCACGCACGAAAGGTGCCATGCCGATCCATGGCGCGCCCTCGCCACCCATCTGGGAGAGGCTGACAATCTCACCGACCCGGCTGCTGGGCATCAGCGCGGCAATGGTGTGACAGCCGATTCCCGCACCCACAAGTGAGCCTTCTGGCACGACAGTCGAGCGGTTGTGGGGGCAACCAGAGCAGAAATAGGGTGTTCGAGTCAGCAGAGGCAACTGGATCCGGGATCCGACGTGCTTTCGCTCAACGAGCTCGAGACCCGCTCTCCGTCCCTCGGGGAGGACCACAACCAGTCGCTTCGCCAACTTGCTCGCTAGGTACTCGGGCGGCAGGTCCGCATCGGGACGAATGAACGGCGCTCCGTCGGTATCTCGCTTGCCGACCACAGCCGGCTTGCGGTCCAGATCGTAGAGAGCGTCTTTGACGCCGAGTTCGATGAAGGGCCGCTTCTCCTCGATGACCACGATTTCGGTGAGCCCCTCGGCGAACTGCCGGACAAGGTCGCGATCAAGTGGACTTATCGCGCTGAGCTTGAGAATCCGAACCCCCGACTCGGCGAGACCTTCACGGGAAAGTCCGAGTCGTTCGAGCGCTTCGAGCGTATCGCGGAACGGTGCGCCGGCAGTGATGATACCGAGTGCTGCGTCCGGATCGCCCTCGATCGAGTTGAGCCCGTTGTCGCGCACGTACCGCAGGGCCAACTCGGCACGCGCTCCGTGCAGGGTTTTCTCCAATCGCGCCAGGTTGGGCTGAAGGAAGTGAGCGGAGACCTCATGCGTGAAGGGCGTCCCCTCGACTTCACAGTTCGGAAGACGGATGTTTCGTCCCACACGCCCGAGGTCCACCGTCGCCGAACCATCGACGACATTCGTCGCGAGCTTCATGCCCACCCATAGACCCGAGAATCGCGACATGGCCACTCCATGTAGGCCGAGGTCGAGAATTTCCTGGGGGTCCGCAGGCACCAGCACCGGGAGCCCGATCTCCGCCATTGCAACCTCGGAGCTGCTGGGAACGGTCGACGATTTCGCGATGGAGTCGTCCCCCACGAGGACCAACGCTCCGCCGTCCTTGTCCGCGCCGCCGAGGTTGGCGTGGCGCAGCGCGTCGGTGGCACGGTCGAGCCCCGGCGCCTTGCCATACCATATGCCCACGACACCGTCGACCTCCCGTGTGTCGGACGCGGAGGCCAGCTGCGAACCCTGGACGGCGTTGGCGGCGAGCTCCTCGTTCACTCCTGGCCGAAAGACAATCCGATGGTCGGCCAGCAACTTCGACTGCCGGTGCAGCTCGAGGTCATATCCCGCCAGCGGAGACCCCTCGTAGCCACTGATCAGCGTGCCGACGTGGCGACCAGCGGCCGTATCTCGGCGGCTCTGCTCAATGGGAACGCGCACCAGCGCCTGTAACCCGGTGAGGAGGATCTCGCCCTGGTGCTGGTACCGATCTTCCAGGGTGAATTGCCGGCTCCGCAGCTCGGTCATCAGAACTCCGCCTATCGTCAAGGTCCATTTGCTTGTGACATAGTCCCGTGATCTGAACCACGCATCCATGGGCTCTCCTGACCAAATTCCTCCGGGGTGGGTTGCTTTACTTGTGCGAAGCGCACAAGCTCTGCCCATGACCGAACCGGACTGGGCCCGTGCAGCGAACCTAGCGGAGCGAGAGCTGGCCAGGATCGATGCGATTGCGCTGGAGACCGTCGCTCGGATCCGCGACGAACTGCCCGACTTCCTGCTCGTCCCGGTGAACGAGCATGTCGAGTCGGTGCGCGAGCAGCTGCGTCGTCGCCTCGACGCCTTCCGAGAACGACGCGCCTGGGATCCCGGCGACCTGGACCAAGCGGTACGGCTCGCGCAGCGCCGCGCACGGCAGGGGATCTCGGTCGACGCTCTGATCAGTGCGTTCCACGTCGGTGACCGCGAGTTGTGGCGGAACCTGAGCCGGGATCCCGGACCAGCTGCGCCTTTGCTGCCCGAGCTGACCTCGTTGATGCTCGAGTCGATGCAAGCAGTTTCGACCAGTCTCGCGGCGGCGCACAGCCGCGAAACTCGAGAGCGCGACAGGGTCCACATCAGCGTGTCACAGCGGTTCATCGAGTTGCTCCTGGCGAGCGACCACGGCGCCGAACTTTCGCGGCTCGCCGAGTACCTCGGCTTCGACGAAGCCGCCACCCACGTGGCTGTCGCTTTCACCTCCAGCTCCCGCCTCCAGATGGGAATCGAGGACCCGATCATGCGTCGACTCGAGGGCTTCGACATGCTGCATGCCCGCGCCGGCGAGACCTACCTCGCTCTACTACGTGGCCCGAATGCTCTGGCGCGGGCGCGCGAAGCGTTCACCTCCGATAACGCCCAGGTACGCGCAGGGATCGGTTGTGAGCACCCGGGACTCGCCGGAGCCACGAGGTCGTTGCGGCAAGCCCAGTCGACCCTGGCGATCGCTTCGGCGTCAGCGAACATCCGGGAGTTCGCGCGCGACTGGCACTGGTGTGGGCATGCCGCGATCAACCCGCTGCTCGAATCCGAAGCGCTCCGGGCCGTCGACATCGCACGGTCCCAAGCCCATCTTTGCGAGACGGTGCGCGCCTACGCGGCGGCGGATATGTCCAAGGTCAAGTGTGCGCGCGAGTCCCATCTGCACCAGAACACCGTCGCGTACCGCCTGGACCGGTGGACCGACCTCACCGGCTGGGACCCGCGGACATTCGACGGGCTGGTGAGGTCGATCGCCGCCTGCACCGTCGCCGAGCTCGGCTGAGAGCTCCCCTGATCTTTGCCGGGACGCCTCGTAGGCGTGAAACACTGACGGTTGCCCCGGGGCGGCCCGCCGGCGGGTTCTAGCAGGAAGGCTGATCGCTGAGGTCGGTTCTGGAGGATTTCCACGATCTCGGCCCCGACTACTGCGCGCGACTCGTGTCAACGCCGAGCGCCGAATATCCGTAGCCTCACAGCACAAATCACCGCCCTCGGCTACCAGGTGACTCTCGCGCCGGCCGTCGCCTGACCTGGCCGCTCCTCGAATCGAGCCGGCTCCGCCGACCGCGGTCGCGGTGGCGGTCACCTTTGGTGTTTCCGGTCAGGCATACGTAGGTCGCCGCGGTCGGTTCAGTACACGAACGGATGGGGCTTGTTCAAGCCCACGACTACGTTGATGCTCATTGCTGTAGTGCAGGTCACATAGATGGCCTGAATCGTCTGGATGGATAGTCTGTGATCGCAACATATGAAACGGCACACGGGCGGACGGTCACGTCCGCACCCGCGGGCCCGGGAAGAACACCGAAGTCGCGTGTTCCCTGGCGCGAAAGTCCGACAGTCCTCGGAATTCTCGGAATTCTCGTCTCCCTCGCAGTCTGGGAGGTAGCGTCGCGGGTCGGCGCGTTTCCGACCGGCTCTGTGCCCCCGGCGACCACAGTGATCACGCACCTCGCCCATCAGGCGACGACAGCTGCGTTCTGGACCTCCGTCGGCATGACGCTCGAGCAGTGGCTCATCGGATTCGGGCTCTCCGTCCTGATCGCGGTACCCATCGGGCTGATCTTCGGTACGGTCGACCCCCTCTGGGTGGCGTTCCGTCCCACAGTCGAGTTCCTGCGGCCGGTCCCCGGGATGGCGCTGATTCCGCTGACCGTGCTGATCTGGGGACTGAGCATCCGTAGCGTCGTCTTCCTCACCATTTTCGGATGCGTATGGTCGCTGATCCTGGCGTCGATGTACGGCGCTCACGGCGTCGACGGCGGCGCAAAGGAAACGGCGCGCTCCTTCAAGCTGACCCCTCCCCAGCAGTTCCGCTGGGTGACGTTTCCCAGCGCGCTACCCTACATCGCGACCGGCCTCCGGATCGCCTCCTCGACGGCGCTGATGATCGTCGTCAGCGCCGAGGTGGTTGTCGGGGTAGATGGTATCGGCCACGACATCGCGATGGCTCAGACCGCTGGCGACTACGTCGGGATGTATTGCCTGATCCTCACCGCGGGCGCCATCGGGACAGTTGTACACATCGTGTTCTCTCGTCTGGAGCGCCGCTGCCTCCACTGGCACCCGTCGCAGAGGGGCCTCAGCTCATGACACGTCGTCGAGCCCTCAACATAGCCCTCGAGGTCGGCACCACGGCAGCCGTCGTCGCAGGGGTGTGGATCTACCTGGCCGGCGGCCACGGCTACGCCTGGCCGTCGGTCCCGGAGATGCTCAGCGCATTCCGGCGTGCGTGGCTATCCGACAAGTTCGGCGAGCATGCAGTGCCCAGTCTCATCAGGCTCGCCTTGGGCTTCGTACTCGCGGTGGTCATGGGCCTCGCGGGTGGAACGGCCATGGGCCTGTCGCGGACGATCCGCTTGCTGGCCACGCCGATCGTCAGCTTCCTCCGGTCGATACCCGCGGTGGCGCTGCTGCCGCTATCTCTGGTGCTCTTCGGTTT
This sequence comes from Nocardia sp. NPDC049707, assembly GCF_040674855.1. Classification (NCBI taxonomy): domain Bacteria; kingdom Bacillati; phylum Actinomycetota; class Actinomycetes; order Mycobacteriales; family Nocardiaceae; genus Nocardia; species Nocardia sp. NPDC049707. The sequence goes on from NZ_JBFANN010000062.1 coordinate 23,908, forward strand.
CGGGACCACGCAGAAGGTGGCCGTAATCGCCTTCGTCTGCTGCTGGCCGGTTGTCCTGAACGTGGCCGACGGTATCGCCGAGCTCAACCCGACGATGCTCGCCAGCGCTCGTTCCTACGCCATCGACGGTACGACGCGGCTCCGGTTCATCATCGTTCCGGCAATCATGCCCCGGCTCTTCGCCGCCATGCGGATCAGCCTCTCGCTGGCCATCCTGCTACTGGTCACCAGCGAGATGGTTGCGTCCAAGGAGGGCATCGGATTCTTCATCTGGCAATCGCAACTGACCTTCCGGATCGACAACATGTGGGCCGGGATCATCCTGCTCGGGCTGCTCGGAATCACCCTCAACGCCCTCTTCCAAGCGATCGAGAGGCACTTCACGCGCTGGCACCACAGCCTCTCCGGGAGTGCCGAGTGATGCCGGTGGTTCACCCAACCCTACGAAAGAGATCTCCACTATGAACGCGATCCTCCAGATCGACGACGTCTCGAAACGCTACGACGGCAGGTCGGGGCCGGTCCAGGCGGTCGGCAGCATCTCGATCGAGGTCCGCGCCGACGAGTTCGTCTCGGTGGTTGGCCCGTCCGGATGCGGCAAAACTACGCTGCTCAGGTGCATCTCCGGCCTGCTCGCGCCAAGCACCGGAGCCACCCGCCTCAACGGCAAAGTAGTCACTGGGCCCCCGTCGGAGATGGCGGTTGTCTTCCAGGACTACGCCCGCTCACTGTTTCCGTGGATGACAGTCGCCGAGAATGTCGACTTACCCATCCGCCGCCGGCGGGAACGTGCCGAGCGCGAATCGCTGGTGACCGAATCACTGAAAGCGGTCGGCCTCACCGACTTCGCTCGCCACTACCCCTGGCAGCTCTCCGGCGGCATGCAGCAACGAGTCGCGATCGCTCGGGCGCTGGCCTATCAACCGCAGGTCCTACTGATGGACGAGCCGTTCGCGTCGGTCGACGCACAGACGCGCGCCGAGCTCGAGGATGTCGTCCTTGACGTGAAGGCCCGATTCGGAATGACGGTGCTGCTGGTCACCCACGACATCGACGAGGCCGTCTACATGTCCGATCGCGTGATCGTACTGAGCAAGCCGCCTTCGACGGTACAGACCAATCTGACGGTCGACCTGCCGTTTCCGCGAGACCAGGTCGCCACCAAGGAACACCCCGAGTTCGCGCAGCTACGTTCGGAAATCTACTTGGAGATCACGCAGGGTCACATGGCTCGGGAGACTGTCCGGAGCGAGCGATGAGCGCGCCAGTCGCCCTGGTTACCGGCGCCGGAATGGTCGGCGGGGAACACGGCATCGGCTCCGCGACCGCCTCGGCGTTGGCGTCCTGCGGTTATGCGGTTGCCGTCCTCGACCGCGACCACGAGCGTGCCGAAGCGTGCACTGCCCAGATTCGCGCGTCCGGCTGTGAGGCGTATTCCGTTGTGGCCGACATCTCCATCGGCTCCGCCGTCGAGACCGCGGTCGACATCGTCGAGCGCCGTCTCGGCAAGATCGATGTGCTGGTGAACAACGCGGCCGTCGCTATACCGGGCGGGATCCTGGACACGACCGTCCACGACTGGCTCCGATCCCTCGAGGTCAATCTCACTGGCATGTTCCTGGTTACGCGCATGGTCCTGCCGGCGATGCTCGCCGCGTACGAGTTCGACGGTCAGGTTCGCCGGATCATCAACGTCGGTGCAGTCGCCGGACGCCGCTGGACAGGGGTTCCGATGATCGCGTACTCATGCTCCAAAGGAGCGATCGAACCGTTCACCAGGTCGGTCGCACTGGAGTTCGCCAACCGCGGGATCCGGGCGAACTGCGTCCTTCCAGGGCTCATGAATACCCCGTTCTACCGCGCCCCGCTCCGAGACTCTTACGACGTGGCGAGTCTGTCCGACATTTCCGCGGCCCGCGATGCACAGTCCCCGACCGGCGCGCAGGGCTCGGCCTGGGACATCGCGGACGCCGTGGCGTTTCTGGCCTCGAATAAGGCCAATTACATCAACGGTCACGCGCTCGTCGTCGACGGCGGCCAGTCCGCGCAGACCTGGGCTGGTGGCACTGGGGATTCCCGCCAGCACCTTAGATGAATTCGAATCCGAGGCCGCGCCAGCGAGCCCGTCTGTGAGAAAGGCACAACAGATGATGAAGAGGAAAAAGGGGGCTCTTGGTGTGATCGTCAGTATCGCTCTATTGCTGGCCGCCACGGCGTGCGGATCCAGCGGCGGTGCACGCGGCGAACCCGCCACAATTACCGTCGGGGTACAGCCGAACACGTCGTTCGCCGTTGTCCCTTTCGGAGTCGAGAAGGGCTTCTTCAAACAGGTAGGACTCGACATCGAGGTAAAGAAGATCACCACCGCGACCACGATCCCCCCAGCTCTTCTCGCTGGACAACTACAGTTCTCCAACTGGAGCTTCCCCAGCTTCGCAACCCTGGCCGGCCAGGGGCTCCCGCTGAAGATCGTCGGTGCCGGCGACACCACCGGCGGGTCGCTCGCAAACGACTATATCCAGCTCGTGGCGCTCGAGCAGAGTCGCTTCACGAGCGTTGCCGATCTCAAAGGCAAGACGATCGCCGTAAACTCACTCGCCTCGTTGTCCGAGGTGCAAGTCAAGATCGCGCTGACTAATGCCGGCGTGAACCCGGCGGACGTCAAACTCATCCCGATCCCGTTTCCGGACCAGCTGGCAGCGCTCACCTCGCGCCGCGTCGACGCCATCGGCTCGGCCGAACCTTTCCTCACCCTCACTGCCGCGAAAGAGGACATCGTCCGGCTCGCCCCACTCGACGCCGCGGTGATGCCGGACATGCCACTGTCGCTCTGGATGACCTCGGCGAAGTTCCTGGCCGACCACCCGGACACCGTCCACGCGTTCCAGCGAGCGCTGATCATGTCGCTCGAATACGCCCGGGATCACGAAGCTGAGTTCCGGGCGTTCATTCCTGGCTTCTCCGGCGTCTCCACGGACATCGCAGAGAAAATGATCCTGCCGACCTGGACGACCTCGATCGACGAGGGCAAGGCTCAGGTTCTCGCGGAGATAATGCACCAGTACGGCGCTGTGGACACGGTTCCGACCATGAAGGACTTCATCATCGAGTTCCCACCCAAAGGCTGAATTCCCACGCGGCGCGGGTCGGAGGACTTTACAACCGAGCGCATGATGTGTGCCTGCGCATTCATGTCCGACCCCGCACGGCCGCCAGCAAATTTAGAAGAAAACCACAAGTCGCGCGCCGTCGAACAGTTATAGGCGCTAGCGGATTCGCCGGCTCCAAGCACGCTTTTGTCGGGCCTTTCCGGCAAAGTCCCGATCATATTCCTCCCCTTTTCGACTCCACACGAGGAACGAAGGCTGAGCCATTTTCCATGGTGACGTACCGGTAAGACCGTGTCTCATGTCGCTGATCTTGCCATCGGGAGTTTCTTGTAGCCGGTCAATGCTGCGGCGAGGGTGAGGAAACCCAGGAAGTGCGTGGCCTTGCGGTCGTAGCGGACGTTGAGCCGGTGGTAGCCGGTTAGCCAGGAGATTACGTATGACACCGGTTTCGTCGGGAAATGGCCGGGCGTCACGGAAGGAATTCGACCCCGAGGTGATCCGGCGCGAGTTGACCATGGCTTGGGCTCGAGGTCTAGTTCTCGCCGTATCCGCTGGAACTCGAGGCCGCGGAGATCCTGTCGCTGTTCCGTGCGCGATCTGGTCGCGCAGGGAAAGCCGCTGGCGATCACCGGTTGGGGCACGGCCACCTGGCGTGGTGCCGCCGATGTGGCGCCGCGCAGCAACGAGATCGTTGAATACGACACCGCTACCGGCGCCCCGGTCCGGCTTAACGGGGACTACGTCCGGGACGAGGCCAGCCAGGCCGCATACCTCGCCGAGCAGCGTTCGTGATCGATGCCTACGCGGGGCGGATCAAATCACGCCATACTCTCTCAACGAATGAGCCGCGACGAAATCCGTCAGCTGGTGGACTCACTCGGTGGAATCCTGGCGATTCAACACAGCAAACCTAGAAGCTCGAGTGCCCTCGAGGTCAACCCGGCTCTCGCCGGGCGCGTCAAAGCCGCACGCGACCAGCCCACGACCTCGAGGAGATCCTGCCGACTCTCGCACAGGCACCGGATGTCGGCGCCCGGTTGGTCACCACGCTGACATTCGACGACCCCACGCCTGCGGCGCTGAGCCGCGCGGTGGAAGGTATGGAACCAGCGTCCTCGGTGGCGCGCTGCTGCACGATGTCGGCCAGTTCGAGCAGCGCCTCGACTCGAGGACCCTGCGGCCGAGCAGGACGAACCGGCGGATGCCGTCCTCTCGGTAGCCGTGGCCTGGACGCTCAGTCGCATGTGAACTCGGGCAGCATGAGCGCTGAATGGGCCGGTCGTTCCGTCGCGGCGGGCGCGGTGGCCAGATCGCGCAGCATGTCGTTGCGCTGTTCCAGAGCTGCGGCGGTGGCTGGGAAGAGAACGGCATCGCCCTCGCCGACCTGGTCCTGGTTCAGGATCACGAACTCACGGGTGCCGTGTTCGTAGGCGGCGAAGCCGGCGGCGTGTTCCCGGTCGGCCAGGGAACCGGCGAGCATATAAGCACCGACGAGCGCGAGACTGGAGCCCTGTCCGGTGAAGAACGAGGGCGCGTACGCGGCATCGCCGACCAGCGCGACTCTGCCGCTGGACCAGCGGGGCATGCGGATTTGGCCGACACTGTCGAAGAACAGGTCGTCCGCGTCGCGCATGGCCGCAAGCATGCCCGGGACCTCCCATTCCGCATCGGCGAAAACCGCTGCGACCAGCTCACGTTGGGCTTCCGGGTCCCGGTACGCATCGAACGGTGGTTCCGGGTGGGCGAAGTTCAGGAGGGCGTGCACCTCGTCGTCGCTGTCCCCGGCGGCGTAGAGCGCCGCGGCCCGGCCCGGGGTGTTCCACAACACGGTCTCGCTGCAGAGTCCGAAGGTATTGCGCATGGTGAACCCGGCGAAGCAGTAACCGAGGTGCCGATGGAACAGTTCTTCCGGGCCGAATACCGCCCCGCGAGTGCGGGAGTGCAGGCCGTCCGCGCCGATCACCATGTCGAACGTCCGCGTGCCGCCCCCACGGAAGGTGACCTCGATTGCGTGGCCGGTCTGCTCGAGGGTGTCGGCGGAGTCGTCGAACAGGAACTCCACATCGTCATGGACCGCTGTGTGGAGGGCGGCGGTCAGTTCCCCGCGCGGCACTTCCAGATCTCCGCCCGCGCCGCCGGTGACGGTGCGCGGGTCGACCGAAGCCACCTCGCTACCGTCTGCATCGAGGAAGGACATTCGACGCAGGTCGATATGTGCGTCCCGCAGGCGCGGCAGGATTCCCATCCGCCGGACGACCTCGAGCGCGGTGCCGCGCACGTCGATCGGGTATCCGCCGCCACGAACGGCGCCCGCTCGCTCCACTACCGTAACCGCGAAACCGTAGCGGTTCAGCCAGAACGCGAGAGCGGGCCCTGCAATGCCGGCCCCGGATATCAGGACCGTGCGTCGCGGAGTGGTCCGGGTATTCCTCGACGGTTCGATTCGGGTCATTCCTCGACTCCCTTGCTCATGGTCCGGGCGACGACCAGCGACAGCGCCGTGAGAACACTGGCGATAACGAAGCCGGTGACGAAGGCCGATTCGGCCGGGATGTCCGACCCGGAAGGTGTTGCGGCGGTGAGGATCGCGCCACTGATCTGCGCACCCACGGCGTAGCCGACGACACGGGTTACCAGGACCAGGCCGGTGGCGATGCCGGTGTCCCGCCGGTCGACGGCGGTGGCGACGCCGGTGACCAGCGCGGTGACGCACAGGCCGTTGGCCAGCGCGACCATTGCCTTGCCGCCGACGAGATGCCAGCTCTCGGTGTGCACGACCGCCAGGTCGAGCAGGGCCGCCGCCAGGATGACGATTCCGGCGGTGACCACGGCACGCGAGCCGTAACGCCGCGCCCAGATACCACTGATCGGCCCGGCCAGCGACGCCGCCACGGCGCCGGGCAACAGGAAGAAGCCGATCTGGGTGGCGCTCGCCCCGAAACCGTATTCGCCGGCCGATACCGCGAACAGTTGCGGAACGAGATAGACCGCCACCGAGGTACCGGCGCAGATCACGAATGTCAGCACACACGGCTTCCAGATCGCGGGCTGTGCCAGCATCGCCGGATCGACCATGGGCGAGGCCGCGCGGCGTTCAACGGCGATCCATCCGACAACGAAGGCGGACAGCACCACGAGGAGGGCGCCGAGCGCGAGCGGCTGAGCGCCGAGATCGGGCGCCAGTGCGAGCACGAGCATCAGCGTGGCCAGTGCCCCGCTCAACAGGCCCAGTCCGGACCAATCGATTCCGGCGTGGCCGGATCGACCCGGCCGGTCCCGCGGTATCAGCCCGTTCACGAGCAGGGTGGCCCCGATGACCGCGATGGTCGGCAGCGCGAACATCCAGTGCCGGGACAGTCCCTCCGCGACCGGCCCGGCTGCCAGCGTGCCCGCCATTCCGCCGCCCACGAACAACCCGCTGACCACCCCGATGGCCACCTTCGACTCGCCCGCGGGCAGATGCTCGCGCACCAGGATGAACGACAGCGGCAAGGCGCCCACCATCGCTCCCTGCAGGATCTGGCCGAGTAGTAGAACGGGCAGATTCGGTGCCAGGGCGGATACCAGACCCCCGGCCGAGACCACCGTCATCAACCGGATCAGGACACGCTTTCCGCCGTAGCGGTCGCCGAACTTTCCGGCGACCGGTGTGATGAGCGCACCGGTGACCAGCAGTACGACGCTGAGCAGTGCCCCCTCGGCCGGACTCATGTCCAGTTCGCGTTGCAGAAGCGGGAGTGTCGGCGTCACCACTGATTCCAGCGCTCCGGTGGCGACAGCCAGCATGCCGAGAGCGATGACCGCTGCCTTCCCGATGCGGGCCGGGGGAGCCAGGGTTTCGGTCATGGACGTCCTTCCGCTGATGTCGGCCGGAGTTGTGGGGGTTCGGCGAATGCCATGTCCCCAAATTACACTACACCGTGCAGTGTAGAACGATAGGATGAAGTCATGTCGACTACGAAGACGCTGCGCGAGGGGTCGGCCCGGAAGCGGGCCGCCATCCTCGCGGCGGCGCGGGAACTGTTCCTCACCGACGGTTTCGACCGGTCCAGTGTCGACGCGGTCGCCGCCCGGGCGGCAGTGTCCAAACGGACGGTCTACGACTACTTCGGCGATAAACAGACATTGCTGCGAGCAGTCATCGACGCGGTCGGCCAGTCGCTGATCACCACGATCCGGCGCACCCTCGACGACACCCTCACCGGCCCCACCGAAGCCGCCGACCTCGAGGACGCCCTGGTCACGTTCTCGATGCGTATCGCCACCGAAATGCTCGGCTCGGCGGAGTACGCGACATTGCAACGACTGGTCCGGGCAGAATCCGACCACCTGCCGCGTCCGGACTACAACCCCATGGCCGATACCCCCGACGAAATCATCGCCAAGCGGCTCGCTGCCTTCGCCGCGGCCGGACTGCTCGATATCCCCGACCCCCGGCTCGCGGCCGACCAGTTCCTCGCGCTGACCTTCAGCGTCGCGCTCAACAGATTCGGTTCCGCGAATGCCGCCGAGGACGCCCGGGTGGAGTCACTCGTGGTCGAGGGAGTGCGGACCTTTCTCCGGGCATACCGACCTCAGCAGGACTGGCACCAGCGCCGCTGAGCTGCATCAGCTCAGCGACAGCGAGGGGGCCGGGCGCTTCGGTATCTCGGGTGCGACCTGCACGCCTGCAAACGCTTGCGGACCCGCTACCAACGCCGCACCGACCTCCACCAAGGCTCCTGACCCTGGCCTGCTCGGTGATCTGCCTCCGCAAACTCATTCTGAACTCATCGGCACCAGAAACGGCAGTGATGGTAGTTACCGGCTTCCGATCGTAGGGATCGTGGAAGCCGCTGAAACGTTGTGGGCCCCGCATTCGCGGCAGGGGACCGAGCCGAACTGGTCGGGGTCGATGCCCTGCGGGTCGAGGCTGTACAGGGTTTCGAAACACCACGCCATTGTCTGCCAGGCGAGCCCTGGCCGGGGTCGTGGTGCCCAGCGTGTCGGCTCCACGCCGGGCGGTGGCGGCGAGCATTTTGCCGGTGCCGGCCTTGACCATGCCGACCCGGGTCCAGACATCGTGTCCGATGCTGTAGTGCTCGCGGCGACTGCGACGTTCGCGCTGGAGCATGCCGACATCGGACGAGCTGCTGCACGACCCGTTGCACGATGTGGACTTGTCGCAGATGCCAGCCCCGGTCGGCGACTTCGGCGGTATGGACGCGCCGGAGCACACCAGGCCCAACTACGTTGGTCGCTGCAGCCCGTTGAGCACAATGTCGAGTTTGCCGCGCAATGTGCGATCGAGAGAGAACTGCGCGTTGGAGTGCAGCCAGCGGTTCAGGGTCTGCAAGTAACAGTCGTAGATCACTTCGGCAGCAAGGTCGGCATCGATCGTTGAAGCGAAGTCCCCACGCTGTTTGCCCAGCTGTACAGCCTCGACGAGCGCTGGGGGCGCTACCGCGTCGGCGAAGAACCCGCTGTCGTGTCGGATCCAACCCTCCGATATCGCCCGCGCGACCCGGCTCTCCTGTTCGTCGTAGCCGGCCATGAGGCCCACCAGAGCGGCGAGTCTCTCATGGGCCGAGATGTCGCGAAAGGCCTCCTCCTGCAACAGAATCGTCAGCCGCTCCCGACGCCGATCGACCCAGGCGCGGACGAATTCTTCCTTGCGCGGAAAGTAGTTCAGCACGGTCTGCCTCGCTACGTCGGCTTGCTCGGCGATTCGGTCGATGGTCGTCGCCTCGAACCCCTGCGTCGCGAACAACGCTAATGCGGTATCCAGCAACCTGTTTCGCGTCTCCTGCTTGCGCCGCTCCCGCCGCCCGACCTCTTTCGCTGCCATGACCAAGAGTGTACTGTCACCTAAACTTAGGCTACAGACTATTTTAGGGGGATAAATCTCATGCCAATCCCGTTCACTCGCGGCCTGCATCGACTCGGCGCCAACACGTTCGCCTATCTCGAGCCCGACGGTTCCTGGGGCCTGAGCAACGCCGGCCTCGTCGCCGACGGAGACGAGGCCTTGCTGATCGACACCCTGTTCACGCTGGCGCAGACCGCACATCTGCTGTATTCCGTCGCCGATAGCCTGCCGGCGGTGACCATCCGCACGCTGGTGAACACGCATGATGATCCCGATCACTGGTGGGGCAATCAGCTCGTGACCGGCGCAGAGATCGTCTCCTCTCACGCTGCGGCCCACCATATGAGCGAAAACCGTTTCCTGTCATTGCTTCTCGATCAGCAGCTGCCGACAGGATTGCGTGAGTGGATGGCGCCGATCGTGGCCGGATTCGACTTCACCGGCGTCATCCCGACCTTGCCCACCCGAACTTTCCGCGGTGAGCTCCAGCTCCAGGTAGGTCGACGCACCGTGCAGTTGCTCGAGGCCGGTCCGGCGCACACGCACGGCGATGTGGTCGTCCATGTCCCGGACGCACGCATCCTGTTCGCCGGCGATCTGTTGTTCGCCGGTGTCCACCCGGTCATCCACTCCGGTCCCATCGACGGCTGGATCGCGGCCTGCGAGACGATACTCGGCCTGGACGTACACACCGTCGTGCCCGGTCACGGCCCGGTTGTCGGTTCCACCTATGTGCGCACGTTCCGTGAATATCTGCAGCGGCTTCGCGACTATGCGCAGAGCTGCCAGAACAGGGGCCTGACTGTGCTGGAAGCCGCAGAAGGCTTCGACTTCACCCGCTGCCCGAACCTGCTCGGCCCGGAGCGAGTGCTACTCGATATCGGGGCCATCTACCGCGAACATGGCAGTGCAGCAACTGAACCGGAACTGCTGGGCATGCTGCCTGGATTTGCCGCGACACTTGCCGCCGACCGTGCCATCGGCTTGCCGTCGGGCGCAGCGAACCACACCTAGGAGGGAGCGGTCGCGATGTCATCCGCAATTCCCCTCTGCGCGTGAACGTTCGGCCACAGCTATACGGATCTGGCGACAACTGCGCCGAGTGGACCGGCTTCGACGCCATCGCCGCTGCGGAGAATCACTGTGGCATCGAGTGTCCGCTATTGCAGTATTAGACGCTGACCAAAGCGGTCGGCGCGGGCCCGGAAGTTCAACCGGCCGTGCCCGATCCGCGGTCCAAGCCGGTTGGGTGACTACCTCGCAACCGGGTTATCGAAAGTCATGGTTACGCCGGGTCTTGATCTGGACTCGACGATCAGTGGCCCCATGCCCATATCCGATCTTGCATGGTGGCCAACCTACCCCTATACCGACTCAAGGGAATTATCTTGGAATACATGGGTTTACAACCGATGCGGTGCACGCCGCGGGCGGGCGCATCTTCGCCCAGCTGTGGCACGTCGGCAGAATGACCCACCCACTGACTCTGCCAGGTGGCGCGACTCCGCTGGCGCCCTCTCCCGAGCGGATAACCCGCGCGAAGATCTTCACCTCCCAGGGGATGGTGGATCATGTGACACCTCGAGCGATGACGACCGCCGAAGTAGACGCCACGATCGAGGATTTCGCCGCCGAGGCCCGCAACGCCATCGCCGCCGGATTCGACGGGGTCGAGGTCCACGGCGCGAACGGCTACCTGGTCCAGCAGTTCCTCGCGGAGAACACCAACCAGCGGACCGACCGATACGGTGGCTCACGCAACGGTAGGCTCCGGCTGGTCGTCGATATCCTACCCCGGTCGCGGCCGAAGTCGGTGCGCAGCGAGTGGGCCTGCGCATCTCACCGGACAACCCCGAAAACGAGATCGCGGAGCAGGACCCACGAGGCACCTACCGAACCCTCGTGGACACCCTGAACCCGCTCGGCCTCGCCTACCTCCACGTGATCGAGCGAGGCGAGTACCCAGCCCTCGCCGATCTGCGCCCACGCTGGTCGAGCACACTCATCGCGAACTTCAACGGCCCGACTCCCACCACCCGCGCCGAGGGCGAAAAGGTAGTGGACACCGGCCTGGCCGACGTCTTCTCGTTCGGACGGGCATTCATTGCCAACCCCGATCTGCCTGCCCGATTCGCCTCCGGAGCCCCGGTCAACGAGTATGCACGTCTACGGCGGCGGCGCCGAATGCCACACCGACTATCCCGCGCTGCTGGCCGTACAGGGATGAGCCGGCGGTCGGTCCAAGCGGTCGGGTGACAGTCCGAGTGGTCGGGTGAGGCCCGACGGTCATGGCGCGGCGGTAGCCTTCTTCGCTCTGGGTACGCGGCCCAGCGTCGGTCGTAGGATCGGCGCTTGGTGGGCCAGGAAGTCCCACAGTTTGTCGGCGACCGGCCCGTGCGGTCGGTCGCGTCGGCGAGCTGCCGAAAGTTCCTCGACGATACCGGGAAAGTGCTGTCCAGCGATGGAAAGTAGGCTTCCGTCGCGCAATTCGTTCTCGATCATGAACCGCGGTAGGTGGCCCCACGCCATGCCGTGCATGACCAGTTCCTTCTTCATGAGGTGATCCGGAACAGAACACCGGGGCGCGCCTTCGACCAGGAAATGGCCTTGTTCGGACGGGTGTCGCGCCGAATCCCGGATCACGCACTGGGTGAAGGCCTGCAATCGCTGCGGTGTGATGTCGGTGGATGGGGGGAAGGGCAGGAAACCGGGCGCCGCGACGGGCACCAGCGCGACGCGGCCGAGATCTATCCACTCCATCCGCACATCGCTTTTCGGGATACGGTGCACGATGAGGTCGGCCTCGTCTTCCAGCAGCCGCTCCCATGGTCCGGTCACCGCCTCGAACTGCAAGTGCAGTCTGGTCTGCGGGCATTGCCCGAAGAAGCGGCTGAGCATCTCCAGCGCCGGTGGCAGCGGGCACAGGTCCCCGAGTGCCACGCGAAGCTCGGCCTCCTGGCCCATTGCCAGCTGCGCCGCGAAGGTCCGCAGTTCTTCGGTCTCGTGCAGCAGGAAGCGCGCCTTGCGGTGGAAGGCATGCCCCGCCTCGGTGAGCTGAACCCGATAGCCGGAGCGATCCAGCAGGTCCAGGCCCAGCTGACGCTCCAGTTTGGCGACCGCTGCGAAAACCGAAGGGTGCGAGCGGTGCAGCCGCTCGGCGGCGGCCTGGAAGCCGCCGTTTAGCACAACGGCGTCGAAGCACTGCAATTCGTGGAGCGTGAAGTTCGTCATTATCTACATAATCTACAGAGATCTTCGGATCTTTGTAATGGACACCTGTAAGTGTTGTTCTTTAGTGAGCGTCTGAGAACTCCGGCTGCGCGTGTGTGACGCTCGAGATTTGAGTGAACTCCTGGTAGTTCAGTGATTGCTGAGGTCGCTGTTCCA
>NZ_JBFANN010000063.1:0-34534 GCF_040674855.1 Nocardia sp. NPDC049707
GAACGACCGACGCTTACGAGGAGGCATGCAGACATCCTAACCAGCAGGAACAACCATCCCGCTAACTCAGTGTCCACTCCCCGGGGTGAACCTCAGACGAGCACACTGATCGTTTACAAACACAACGTGGGACCGGCACCGGTTCCGAGCAAGCATTTGCCGTCGCGACAGATACTCCCGCAATCACGACTACCAATGCGGCCAGCGGTAAGGTTGCTATGCAAACTATCTACTTCAAGGTCCCCTCCTGGATGGTTCTACCTCGAGTTAGCTCGGTAGCGATCGGTCGAAATTGCTAATACGCAACTATCTTCCATCGCCAATCCCGCAATCTGTATGGTTTACAACATGTCTGGCACCCATATGGCAGAAGGAAGTCAGCGGGCCGCCTATCCGGAGTCTGGTTCGATGACCAGCCGTGCAACGGAACGCGGAAGATCCGAGAATAGAACCAGGCGGGCGAATAATCCGACAGCTCTGGCATCGCCGACTGCAGAGCGGCGGAATCCGGCAGCCATACCACGTGAGCTACCAGCTTAATCCTCGATTTTCGCCAGGAATGCGGCCTGGAATGATCGGTTTCGGATTGGGGTTTCAGATGGTATCCGACCCTGATGGGTGTGGTCGTCCGTCCAGTGTTGGCGGGTGGGCTGCCGGGTTCCACGGGCCCGGTGGTGGCCCTCGAGTTCGTAGAGGCGGCACGTTGTGCTGTAACCCAGGTGAGGTTCCCCGCTTTCACGGGGAGCTCGCACCCGTGGCCCGATAGACCGGAAGGAGTTCATCAAAGGATCACCCGCAGTACCCGGTCGAACTCGTATGGCGGGTTCTGGAGATTGCCTCGTCCACCTGTTACGGGTGGCTGAAACAGGCACGACAGCCCTCGGCGCGCCAGATGGACGACGAGGAGTTTCGCCCGACGAGATCCGTTGCAACGCACTACGTTCGAGAAGTAACCTCGTTCCCGACACCAGTAGCTGTACGAATTAGATGATAAGTGGGGATATGCTGATGACGACGCTGCCAAACAACACCTATATCGAGGAACTGACCTGGGACAGACAGGCCAACGCTGCATATCTTGCTATTCGGTCCGACCACCCCGGGCCGCGATATGCAGCACGCACAGTGCCAGCGCAAACTGAGGACGGCATACTATTGGCTACGCTTGACTTCGATGCAGACGGTGCGCTTCTTGGGGTGGAGTTACTCGATGCCGGGACGCAGTTGACTGCAGCGATGAAGGCGGCCGCCACTGACATCACGGGGGGTCGCCAAGGTACTGAGCCTGCCAAGTAGAAGTTACGCAGCTACCAGCATCGGTCGAGCGGGTTTCGCGTCAGCGAAACCCGCTCGCTGCTGTCAGAATACCGTCACGATGTACGCGTCTTCGCTGATAGCTACACAGATATTGTTCCAGCAGACCTTCCAGGTCTCCTTGTCGGGCTGCCAGACCCCGTTGACTTTGCTGGAAATAACGTCCTGTACCTGCATCTCACTGATATTGCGCAAAGCCATTCGCTCCCGCGCATGCTGGGTGTATCCTGCGATATAATTTGGTCGTCCCCTGGCGGCCTGAAAATCCGTGGGGGACCCATTGATCGCTTGTGCGCTTACCTGCCCTTCAAGGACCGCCGGGCTTTCCGCCACTGCACTGGCGACTGGCATGGCCGAAATGAGAATCGCTACTGCCGCCACCAGTTTTGCCGTGGCACGGGTGAATGTCTGCACTGCTACCCTCCCAAGTATCTTCCCCAGGCCGCTGTGAGCCTGGAGCGCATCCCCGCTGGCATAGCGCCGGTTGGACCACGCCGCTGGATGGATCCATCGTCTCAACGAATCTCACTAATTGCATTGGGCGGCAGCAGGTATGGCACTTCCTTGGCAGGGATGGCAGGCTCACCCCCGCAGGTCACTGCTTGTCAACTGCATCCAAGTCCTGGATCCGGCACGGTTCGTGTGATTGCCGCGGTTCGGAAATGCAGACGGGCGCTTGATGTTCGATCATGTTGTCCGGTGTTCTGATCTTGAACCGGCATCCGTCATGTTCCCACATCTGGATGGTCTGCAGATCGACGGGGTGGACTCCGCGCGGCTTCGGATGCCGCTCGACGTGAGCACTCGCGACAGGCCAACTGCTTACCCCGGCAGCGGAATCCTGTCGCGTCGAGTCCACAGTCGCTACCAACGGCGATTGTCCGACACCGCGATCACTGGCCGAGAGGTGCTGATCCGGTTGCAGGTGTAGCGGTAGCTCTGCGATAACTCCGACTGCGGCAGAGGGACTTTCGCCGACCACCTGCCGCAGCTGACAGGCCGGGAGCATCCGTGCCATCGGAGCCCAAATCGGCCTCGCACGAGGAACCGTGCGTCGCTTCGCCCGCGCAGCCACCATCGACGAGCTGCTGGTCAACAACGGAACAGGCCACCGGCCCAGCGTGCTCGACAAGTTCGAACCCTACCTACACCCGGTTCCGCACGACCTGGCCATGCCCATTAGCCGCCGCCCAGACCACCGTCGGTGGGGGTCGTGCCGTCAGCTGGATCATGAGCGTCCCGCACGACTGGACCGCACGACCCGCAACAGCTCGATGGGATCCTCGCAACGAGCGCAGACTCACCGGACCGGTCGGCCATGTCCGAGACTTCGCCGCGATCATGTCCGAGCTCCGCGGCCGTGACCTGGAGAAATGGATGACCGCTGGCGAGATGCACCTAGACCGGCATCGTCGCCTGCCTGTCCGGCTCGGTCACCAGGTCCAACCTCCGGACCCGAATCGTGATCGCGACAACGATCGCAGATATCACGAAAAACCCTGCACCCCAATAGAATCCGATGTCGAAACTGTGGATCGCCGCGCGTGCAAGCAGATCCGCGGCTGGCGGATGGCTGAGCACGTATCGCTCCGAGACCTGCACCGCGATCGTAGTGAGCAGCGCGGTGCCGATCGAGGCGCCGATCTGCTGCACCGCATTCAACAGACCACTGGCCACACCGGCGTCCTGATCGTCGATCGCGTACAGCGCGGTGGCTTGCATGGCCACGAAGATCTGCGCCATGCCGCGCGCTATCACGATCTCGGCAGGCAGCACAGCCGCCCAGCAGGCGTCGCCGACCCGCAACTGCGCCAGATAGATCAAGCCACCCGCCCCGAGCAGCGCGCCGGCCACCATCAGCACCCGTGGGCCGACCTGAGGCAACAAGCGACTGGACCTCGGACTCACACGAATCTTCGCCGAAACGATGGCGGTCAACACGGCATCCCGAGCCACCATGGCATCCATCGGGATGGAATACGTCTGCACCTTCCACCTTCAGTGGGAGCACCCGATCCCTGGGGCAGAGCGCGGCGAAGTCGAGTACGCGATCGCCAGCGACCGCTGGCGCGCCTGCCGGCTCTCCACGACATAACACCCGCATCGACCTGGCCGGATCGGGTGCCGATCACATGAGACGGTGACGGCCATCGACGTGGAGCACTGTCGCGGTGATGAATTGGTTGCGCATCACCGCCAGGAACGCCTGGGCGATGTCGTCAGGGTGCCGATGCGGCGGGCGGGGAGTCGTTGGGACAGTTCGGCGAATGCCGCTTGTTTGTCCATCTCGAGTTGGTCCCAGATGGGAGTGTCCACCCAGCCGGGCGAGATGACGTTCACTCGCACCGGCGCCATTTCGATCGCCAACCCGGAGGCTAGGGAGGCCAGCGCACCATTGGCCGCGGCCATGATCGTAGGTGGCCGCGCGATTACCGGCCACGAACGCATTCACCGTCACCTGTCGGGTGACGAAATATCCGACGCCGCAGAAGAACTCCTCGACACCGGATATCGACTCGCGTTGGCCGCCGCACATGACGACGGCCCGACATTGCGCGTGGTGTACCTGTTCCTCGCGGGCCGCCCCGACCGCCGGGCCGAGTTGGAATGCGTGCTGTCCGCCGACGAACCCAGCCTCCGTTCCCTGGCCTACCTGTCGTTCCCGGCCGGACGTTTCGAAGGAGAAATGTTGGACCTATACGGGATTCAGCTGCTCGGGCATCCGAGGCCACGCCGTCGTTTCGGCGTAGGACAGGTTGAAGCTCTTGTTGACCAGGGGGAATTCGGGCACGATCGTTTCGGTCATGGCTACCGGCAGGGCGGGCCGGTTGAACCAGGACGGGTCGACGATTTTGGCGCGGGTGAGGCGGCCGGTGTTGTCGGTCTCGACGCGATGCACGGTGGTGCCGCGCCAGCCTTCCAACCTGGCCACGGATGGCCTCTCAGCAGATACGCCGATCCGCGCGGCGCATCGACGACGAGGTCCTGGCCCATAGGTGCAAGACCGTGACTCATTCCGGCAGTGGGTCGGCTGCGAGTATTCGTGTTCCGCTCGCGGCCGACAGGCGCACCATGCGAAAGCCCTCATCGATCATTTCTCGTTCGTAGTCGGAAAGTGGCCGGCCGGTGTTCGCCTCGGTCAGCGCAGCAGCGAGGGCGGCCGCGTCGCGTAACGCGATATTCGCACCCGCGCCTGCGGCTGGGCTCATAGCATGGATTGCGTCGCCGAGCAGGGTGACGTTCGATGTCGGCCACGGCGGAACCGGAACGCTGCTACGCACGGTGATCGGGTAGATGCTCGTGGGAGTCCATCTCTCGACGATCCGGGTTACCAGGGGATGCCAACCGGACAGGTGCTCGAGCACCGACTCGCGCAGTCGCCGGCCGGATGCGGCGCGCAGTTGCGTGTCGGAGAGCCCGAGGTGATCGAGACGACAGCCGAACATCACGGCAAGGGTGTCATCGATCGGTGGGAAGGTTATCTCGGGCGCCAGTCGGGTCGCGGCCGTTGCCGGTGGCAGACGATATTGCACCGGCGCGATGCCGACGAACCGATTGCCAGGTCCGACAACGGAATTGAAAACACTGCTGACCATCTCTGGTGGCAGCCCGCCGCGCAGATCGGAGGTCAGCGGCACCCGGCCGTAGATCAGGCGGACCTGGGAATCCACGACCTGTGCTTGTGGCAGACGCTGGGCGCGGATCACCGAGCCGACGCCGTCAGCGGCGACCAGCACCGAGCCCTGGGCAGAGCCGCCGTCGGCGAAGCGCGCGGTGACAGTGCCGGTGTCACTGTCGTATCCCACGCAACGACGGCCGAAGTGAACGATATCGTCGAGGCCGCTGAGGAGAACCTGCCGCAACACGTGCCGGTCGATGACCGCATGCGCGGGCATGAGGCCATCGCCGGTAGCCGACTCCGGTGCAGAATCATCCAGAGCGAAAACTCCGGTCGGCCGCAGTTGGGGGTCGAAGCCGTTTATGTTCGGTGCCGGCCGCCCGGCGATGGCCGCGATGAGCCTGAACAGGTGCGGTGGCAGGGTCGCCGACAGCGCATCCCGGCCGTGTTCATCGATATGCAGACGATGGCCCTGCGCACGCGCGAACGCGGAGACATCTCGCTCGTAGACGGCAACATCGATTCCGGCACGGCGCAGGCCCTGAGCGAGGCAGAGTCCGCCCAGACCGGCACCGATCACGTGTACCGGCGTACGCCGCAGACCGGGGAAAGGGGAGAAACGTCGACGTGGTTCGAAACTGCTCAAGACACACCTCACCGGAGTCGGAAACGACTCCCACCTTCTCGATGCCACATGGCGCCGAGAACCAGTCGGTGAGGCCGAAGCCCTCGAGAGCCCGCAGGCCCTCCGGTGAGAAGACTCGATCACTGTACATCGCTCGGCCGCAACGAGGGCGCCACAGCCTGGCGACACCTGCTGACCATAGGCGGAACAAGCGAGTAGCCGCTGCCGTGTGTGCAAATAATCGAGAGCGAGCTCAGGCAACTCGAGATTCAGGGCACTATCGCTGAGCAGCACCAAAGAACTTACCGCAACGCATCCGGTCGCATCACCAACAATTGGCCCGGGCTACCGTGCTGTTCCGTTGGAAGACAAGGCGTTTCGATCCTGCCGACTACGACGAGACGGTGCCCTCGGACCTCAGAGCGCTGTGACGGTCGTGAATACCGCGACCGTGCTGTCCTGGCGGTAGAAGATATCCGCCGGCGGGTCGGCCAGATGCGAGTCCGGGAGCCAGCTGTAGTCGATGACCTGAAGCTCGAGTGGCCCAGCCGGTGCGGTGAGCTGCACCTCGATACCTTCGGTGGGAACGGCCGAGAACTGAAAACCCTGCCGCGGCACCGGTGTGATGTCGCGTCCGGAGACACGCAGCGCCTGTGGCGGGCTGTCGTATCGCAGGGCGATGGAGTCCGCCCCGCGAGTGGAGCGCAACCGCAGTCCGACGGTGCGACGGCCGGAATCGGTGGTGTCGGAAAGGATCTCGGCACTCGGTGCGGACAGTGCGCCGATCGGAGCGGAGCCGCTGGCGACCGCTTTGGACCACAATCCGGCGAACTGTGCCCGTGGCGGGCTCGGCTCGACGAACCGCCGCGTCCAATGATCGGGCTGTTGTTGCGAAACCCACTGTGCCTCATGATGATCGGCATCGAGCGCGTAGGACAGCTGGGACATCAGCGGATGCCGATCATCGAAGCGGTCGACAGCCAGACCAGCGGCCGCCAGCGCCACGGTGAGCACCAGCGCCGCAGACGGAATGATCGCGGTACGGCGGCTCGGCCACGCGTGTGTGAGCGTCGGCATCAACAGCACACCGAGAACCATCACCGCCGGCGCCGTGAGGTACGGTGCGCCGGCGATTCCGCCCTGCAGCCCCGCGAATGCCCACGTGCCAAGCACTACCGCACTCGGAACCAGCAAGATCGTGAGCACAGGCAGCCGCCACGGATCCGGTACTACGAAGGTGAGCGAAACGCCCAGCGCCGCGGTGAAAACGGGTATCACCACCACGACCGCGGCCGCCGGCTCGATGGCCGTCGATACCGCACCGATCACCGCCACCCCGCAGAGCAGCCCCGCGACGGTTGCCGACGCTCCGAACCATCGCCGAGACAGCGCATACCACGCGGTGAGTACGGCCAGGCACAAGACGAGTACGGCTGCGTAGTAGAACTCCGGCCGGTACGGATCGACGAACAGCACGCGGTACTGCGGCCGGATCGTGATGATCGCTTCCCACAGTCCGTAGACGGCGGCCATCGCAACCGGTATCGAAAACACTGCGGTCGCCGCCGAACCGAGCGAGCGGACTATGCTCGCCTCACCGCTACGCCGCATCCGCCACATCACCCAGCCGACAATGAGCACCGTCGCGACCGCGAGCACGACGATCACCCAGAGCGGTAGCACCACCAGCACCCCGAACGGTAGCGGGAAGTACGCGCTGTTCTCCTCCGCGAACGTACCGAGGTCGCGCTCACCGAAATCGCGGGCCAGCGCGACGGTATTGTCACCGAACTGCTGCACGGTGGCGAGGCTGACATGGCCGGGATCGTCGAACGGATTGTGGTAGTAGGCATTCTGGCCGGCGAAGGCCCAATCGAGCACTCGCAGACCGACGGGGTCGAGGGCGGCGAAATCGGTATTGCTGCTGGTCTGCGCACCGGCCAGCCTGGTCGACAGCGAGTCGGTATTCGGGTGCGGGGCAGCGCCTACCGCGCTGATCAACGTGCTGTTCGGCCGGCTCGTCCGCCACATCAGCGGCGGACCGCCGGCGCCACGGGCCTCATGGTTGATGACCACGCCGCCGCGCGGATCGACGCCGCCCGATGCCACGAACGCCTCAGCGCCCAGTAGGCCGAGTTCCTCTGCATCCGTCAGCACAACTACCAGGTCGTTGCGCAGTGTCGTCGCGCTCGCTTGCAGCGCGCGCACGGCTTCCACAATGGTGGCGACTCCGACGCCGTCGTCGTTCGCACCGGGGCCCGACGGCACCGAATCATAATGCGCCATCAGGTAAACGGTTCCGGTGGAGTCGCGGCCGGGCCGGCGGGCGACGATATTCCCCACGCGCGCCATGCCGAGCACGTCGCGCTCCAGCTGTGCGGGATATCGGCCGACGCCGTAGCGGATCTCGGTGTCCAAACCCAGATTTCGCAATTGGCCGGCGAGCTGCTCACGCACCTGGTCGTGTTCGGCGCTACCGACCGGATGTGGCCGCGACGCGATCATTTCGACCGTATCGAGCGCACGCTCGGCGCTGAACATCCCCGTGGGCGTGGACGCATCACGGTAGCCGTGCGGTTGCTGCTCCCATGCGGTGGCGACCACCACCGCCAGCAATATCATGAAGGCCAGCACACCGGACAGTCGACGCCTCACCTCATGCTCCTATCCCGCGAAGGGTCGGCCGGATTCCTACCCTATAGCGAACGCCTATGTGGCGTAGCGTAATTGGCCCCAGCATTGCCCTTGCCGCGCAGAACCATCCGATCACGGTCGCTGGATTCACCGGTACCACCGGGCACCACCATGCCGGATTCGTAGGCGAAGACGACGAGCTGTGCGCGGTCGCGTGCCTCTAGTTTGGTGAGCAGGCGGCCGACGTGCGTCTTGATGGTGGCCACGCTGACGTAGAGCGCGGCACCGATCTCGGCGTTGGAGCGCCCGGCGGCGATGTGCTGCAAAACTTCTCGTTCGCGGTCGGTAAGGATCGTGAGAGCGTTCGAGCGTGGGGCGGGGGCGGCGGGCTGGCGGGCGAACGCGCTGATCATCCGGCGGGTGATGCTCGGTGTTAGCAGGGCGTCGCCACTGGCCACCACACGGATCGCGTGCAACAGCTGCTCGGGTGGCGAGTCCTTGAGGATGAAGCCGCCCGCTCCGCTGCGCAGTGCTCGGAAGACGTGCTCGTCCTGATCGAAGGTGGTCACGATGAGCACGTGCGGGCCGTCCGCGCTGTCGGCCGCGATGTGCCGCATGGCTTCCAGGCCGTCCATGACCGGCATTCGGATGTCCATCAGGACGACATCGGGTCGCAGCTGCCGCGTCAGCCGGACCGTCTCACCGCCGGTGCCGGCCTCGCCGACGACCGTGAGATCCGGTGCGGAATCGACCAGGACCCGGAAGCCCGCACGCACCAGCGCTTCATCGTCGGCGATCAGGACGTGGATCGGGTCCGGCTCGCCCGTGGCCGCGGTGTCAGACATGGCGGTCCTGATGGGGAAGCTTGCGATGACGGCGAATCCGCCCGCCGCCTGCGGCTGGGCCTCGAACCGGCCGCCGAATAACGACACGCGCTCCCGCATGCCTCCCAGGCCGAGTCCCGAACCGCTGACATCGATTCCGGCGGGCGCTGCGGCGCGCGGGCCGTCATCGGTGATCGAGGCGGTCAATGCCCCTGGCGCATGCCGGATTTCGACCTGCGCATGGTCGGTGCGCGCGTGCTTGACCACATTGGTCAGCGCCTCCTGCACGATGTGGTACACCGTGGTCTGCAGCAATGCCGGATAGTCTGCCGGCGTCCCGAGCACGTGATACTCCACCATCAGCCCATCGTGCCGCAGCCCGTCCACCAACTCGGCCAGCTCGGCCAAGCCCGGCTCGGCCGGTTCGTCGCGCTGCCCAGGTTCGCGGATCTGCGACAGCACAGCGCGCAGTTGGGTCAGTGCGGATCGGCTGGCCGTCTCGATGGTGCTCAGTGCCTGGTGTGCCTCGCCCGGATTCTCCTCGATCAGCAGCCGGGCGACACCGGACCGGACAGCCACCATGCTCAGCGTGTGCGAGATCAGGTCGTGCAC
This sequence comes from Nocardia sp. NPDC049707, assembly GCF_040674855.1. Taxonomy (NCBI): domain Bacteria; kingdom Bacillati; phylum Actinomycetota; class Actinomycetes; order Mycobacteriales; family Nocardiaceae; genus Nocardia; species Nocardia sp. NPDC049707. The sequence goes on from NZ_JBFANN010000063.1 coordinate 9,629, forward strand.
GTCGCGCGAGACCCGCAGCCGTTCCTCGGCCCGGATCCGGCGTTCGGCCTCGGCGGCGCGCTGCCGATCCTGGTCGGCGAGACTGCACTGATACTCGCGCCGGGTCTGGAGCATGTCGCCGAGCAGCCACCCCGGCACGGCCGTTGTCGGCGGCGCGGGCACCATCGGACGACTCGGTGATTCCGTCGAACCTCGGGCGCCGCCGGTGCCGGTTCGGCCACCCGACCGACCTTGCATTCCAGAGAGGAAGGCCGAAAGGCCCATTCGCCGTGTTCGCGGGGCGCATCGGCAGCTGCCGCGAGATAGACGGCGACATCGAGCGGATCGGCCGGCAGGGCTTGGCGGTTCTCTCCGGCGCACCAACTCGCCCACGCGAACCAATCGGTTCGATACGCCCGCAATGTATTCTCCGATTGCGACGCCTCCAGGTACTGCCGCAACGATTCTGCCTGCTCATCGTCGAACCGGTCGCGCACCGACCGCAGTTGCGGCGCAGATCGTTCATCTCGCAACGCGCGCTCTATCTTCCGTGGCCCACACCCGCCACCGAGCCTACGACAACACCGGCGGTCCGAGATTCGGTGTCTGTTCGCGGTATTCGCGGAATGCGGAAGGGTGGCGCCCGGCATCAGCCGCGCGCCTACTGCTACGTCGGAACTCGCCTTCCGGTCCGAGTTCGCCATCGTGCGTCAGTTCACAGCCCGGTTAGGGGAGCCGGTGGTCTCTGTGGCGATTGCTTCGCGTACTGCGGGGACGATTTCTCCGCCCCAGCGGTGCAGGGATTCGAGGTCCTGCGGTCCGCCTCCGGGTGCGAAGATGATGAATCCCGCTGCGTCGTGTTCGAGGACGGCGCCGGTCAGTTCGTCGATCCATTGCTTCGCGTCGCCACCGATCCAACGCCCGTCGGTGTCGCGGGTGGCCGGGAGTGGGTGGCGGGTTATGCGTCCGGGGAAGTTGAAGATCGTCCGGATGTCGGATGGTTCGCGTCCGGCGGCTGCGGCGGCCTCGTCGATGATTGGACGCGATCGGCGGTATCTTTCGCTGAGCCAGTCGGCCGCGTGACCGGGGAGCCATCCGTCGGCGACGCGTCCGGTGGCGGCGAGGGATTTCGGGCCGACCGATCCGGTCCACACGGCGGGCGCGAGGACAGGGGAAGGAACTACTTCTTCCACGTGGTAGTGCTTACCGTGGAAGGTGACCGGTGTGTTGCCGCCGGACAACTTCCTGATCAGGACGACAGCCTCTTCGAACGCATCCACGGCCTCGGCGGGGGACAGTCGTGTCACGCCCATGGCGGCGATGCGGTCCCACAGCCCGCCCGCGCCCATACCCAGCACGATTCGGCCGTTCGACAGCGTCGATAATCCGGCGACCGTGCGGGCCAGCATCGGGGCGGGGCGGGTCGGCAGGTTGGTGACGTTGGCCAGACCCGAGATGTGTTGGGTAGCACCGAGCAGAAAACCGATGGCGGCGTAGGCATCGATGCGGTCGCCGAGATAGGGGTGATCGGAGAGGGAGAAGATATCGAGCCCGTCGCGGTCGGCCTGCTGCACCATCCGCAGCAGTTGCGCACGGTCGTCGACGGTGCTGTGCGCTCCGAATCCGAAGACGACATCTGATTCAGACATGCTTATGTCCTTTCGTTGCAAGAAGATCGGTTGCTGGCGACCGGTCCGGTCGATGGGTTGCGCGGTCTGTCACCAGGCGTAGGCTCCGGGAGCTGACCGCGAGCCGTTGGGGTCGGGTGGCGTTTGCCGGTCGTTATGCTGCCGTCGGGCCGAATTGCTCGGTGAAGCGGCTGGTGAACAGGTCGGCGCCTTTGTACTGCGAGACCGTCGCAGAATCCACCACCGAAGGACCGTCCGCACTGGGGAGCTGGCCGACACCGCCCCGGGAGCCGAGCGGAAGCAGGATCATCGGGAACGGCAACGGCTGGTAGGTGGCGCTGGGTTGTTCACTGCGTAGTTGGGCGGTGATGTTGCGGGCCACTACCTCGGCGTGCTGCATGGCATATCCGGCCATCTTGGCTTCGGGGACGTCGGTGATATCACCGATGGCATAGACATGGTCGTGCCCACGGACCTGCAGTGTCTCGGCGACGGGAACTTGTCCTGCAGGGGTCGGGGTGGCGATTCGTCCGTCGGTGAGGTAGTCGCTGTTGATGCGCACCCCGTGTGCGCGGAACCAGATGTCGGCAGTGATCGGATCTCCGACGGTGGGTGTCACCGTAAAGGTCTCGGTCTTGCCTGCCTCTGTGGACGGCAGGACGTGCAGGCGGGTGCCGAGCCGGAGTGTGATTCCGGACTCAGCGAGCTGCTTGGACAGATCCTCGCGCAGTTCGTCACGGAATCCCGGCAGCAGTTGTTCGTTCGGATCGACGATCGTCACCTCCTTGCCGGGCCATGTCTCGGCGATCTCACCGGCCAGTTCCAGTCCGACCGGTCCGGCGCCCAGGATCAGGACGCGGTCGGCGGCCAGTAGTTCTTTATGGGTGCGGTGCAGATCGTCCCGTGCCGCGTCGATCGAATCGGAGACCGGCTTGGCCGGGTAGGCGTAGGTCGATCCGGTGGCCAGGACGAGATAGTCGGCTGCGATGCGATGACCCGAAGCCACTGTGACACCGGCGGGATCCGCGGCGATCACGCGATCCCGGACCACCGTCGTCCGGGTGAACATCGTGTCGTATGGGAAGAACATGTTGCCCGCCCACTCCGGTTGGGCCATCGCCCGCAGCGAGCCCGCCGCGTTGACGAATCCGTCTCGGGGATCTATCAGGATCACCTCTGCCTCGGCCTCGAGGGCCTTGGCGACTGCCGCGCCACCGTAACCTCCGCCGACGACGACCACTGTGTTGCTCATAGCTACTCCTACTGGACGAGAACGGATAAGTTCGTAGGACGAACGATAATAGTTCGTGTAGCGAACTGCAAGTGGTTCGATCTGCGAACTTCGTGTGGTTCGCGTCACGAACTGTCGATGGAATGGTTGCGCAATTGCGTGGAACGCGCAGTACCGGAGGTTGGTTCGTGCTACGAATTGGTTGAATCCTGAGGTAGGATCGCCCTGTGAGCAAAGAGGAAGACAGGGTCGGTGTAGTCGGCGGATTGGTCAGGTCGGCGTTTCTGGTCGATGCTGTGTATGCCGCATCGGGGCGCGAATACAACCTCACCCCCCAACAGGGGCAACTGCTCTGTGTGCTGATGACCCGGCCATACGGCATGGGTGAGCTCGGAGCACTGCTCAACCTGGCGAAATCGAGTCTGACCGGCATGATCGACCGCACCGAGCGTAACGGCCTGGTCCGGCGCGAACCGGATCCGCACGACGCACGCGCTGTGCGCGTCACGCTGACCACCGAAGGCCACACGCTCGCAGAGGATTTCTACACCGAAACGTGTCGACGGATCGATCGCCTCGCCGAGCATCTCTCCTCTGACGAACGGGATACGCTCGCCGCCCTGCTCGGGCGCATCGTTGTCGACAACAAAGCGCCGGTCGTGTTCGAGGAATACGACGAGATCCCTACCCGTGCCCGCAAATGAACCGCGAATGCGCGAACAGGTCTGCGGGCCACCCGACAACACCCCGCGACTGATCTGCCGCGCCGACGCGCCACATCAGCCAGATCGACCAGCACGTCGTGATACGCCATCAGCTGCCCCAACGGCAACGCCGAAACCGCGCGCGAAGAAGCTCCGCGCCGCGAGGTCAGCCCGAGGATTCGCTGACCAGGGTTGGTTCGGATAGCTCCTCGAACAACTCGGCCTGCCCCGCGACCACCCCGGTCAGGATGGCCCGCGCCACCTTCAACAGCTCGGCAACCCGCGGCGAGGTCAATGCGTAGGAGACCGACAAACCCTCCCGCCGGGCGGTCACCAGCCCGGTACGACGCAATATCGCCAGCTGCTGCGACAGATTCGCCGGTTCGATACCGACCTCCGGCAACATCTCCGAGACCGCGTAGTCGCGTTCGCTGAGCAGCTCCAACACCCGAATACGCGCCGGATGCCCGAGGGTCTTGAAGAAATCTGCCTTCATCCGATAGAGCGGCTGGTGCGCATCCCCCATGGTGACCTCCACTCTCCGGATACCGACAACGCTGAGATTACTTTCTAATCTTAGCAACTCGTCTGTGGGTCACCTGGCCGGTTCGGGCGGGTATCCGAGGCGGCCGATGACGCGCGCTGACGCAACAAAAGGTACTCACCCCACCGACACGGCTGCCGTCCACTCCGACGTTCGACAACACGAGCGGCGATCACGACCTGACCCCGCCGGAACCGATCACGAGTCAGATCGAGTTCGACACCACCCGGGACCAACGGCCTTGGTATCGGCGACGAGCGGACCTGCCGCTATCGGTGCCGGGCCGCAACCCTGAAGTGAGAGGTGGTCACGGATGTTGTTTCACGATCGCGGTGATGCCGGACGTCGGCTCGCGGCGCGGCTGGGACGGCCGCGCGGTGCGGGTACCAACGCTGCTGATTGTCGGCGGTGGCCGCCCGGCCGCGGTCGACCTCAACCGCTATGCGCAACGGGCCATGCCGTGTGAGAACGGGCTCACCATACCCACCTCGAACCCGGTGCGCTGGAACAGGTCGCGGCACTGGCCCGCGACTGGTTCCTGCCCCACTCGGCGCCCGCCGCCCTCGGCGGTCGCAACCAGATCGGAAAGGACATCACCCGACCATGACCGTGCTGCGCATCATCGCCGGCAGCGCCAACCCCGAGCTGGCCGCTACCATCGCGAACTACCTGGGCGCCAGCCCACCGGAGACCGTCCTGGAGCGATTCCCCGACGGCGAACTGCTTCCGACCGTCGAAAACGTCAGCGGCAGCGACGTTTACCTCGTGCAACCAACCCCGCCTCCGGTCAACGACCACCTCGCCGAATTGCTCTTGCTGATCGACGCCTGCCGGCGCGCTCGCGCTGCCCGTATCACGGCGGTAGTGCCGTATCTCGGCTACGCCCGCCAAGACCGGCATACCCGCGCGGGGCAAGCCCTCGGCGTCGCGGTGTTCACCCGGGCTATCGCGGCCGCGGGCGCGCACCGCCTGATCGTCGTCGATCCGCATACCCCAGCCCTCGAGGCGATCTGCCCCATCCCTACCGAGACACTGACCGCCGTCCCTGTGCTGGCTCAGGAGATCGCCCTGTCCGAGCGAGTGATCATCGCCCCGGACGAGGGCGCGGTGAAACTGGCCGAACAGTATGCACAGGGGTCCACGAATCTCCTTGCGGTGGTGCGTAAATGCCGCGAGAGTGGCACCACGGTCTCCGCGCTGGAGCTGATCGGCGAGGTACGGGGTAGGTTGCCGGTGATCGTCGATGACATGATCAGTACCGGTGCCACCATCGAAACCGCGCTCGGGCTGCTGCGCGAGCACAACGCCGCCCCCGATGCAACCGTGGCGGCCACCCACGGCGTGTTCGTGCACGGCGCGGTCGGGCGCCTGCACCGACTCGGTCTGCGGCACGTGCTGATCACCAACACCATCGCGCACCGGCAGCTGCCATCGGAGTTCCAGGTGTGCTCGATCGCGCCGCTGCTAGCCGAAGCCATTGCGGCCCTGCATAACAACCAGGCGCTGCATACAACGATGAGCACCGCATGACGGACAACACACCATCGTCAACTCCGGTCCCGCCCGCACAACGCATCACCGAACCGGGTTCTGTTCTGCGGATTTCCATCATGTGCACCACGTCTCCGGCGGCGGAGCCGGCTACGCCTGGCCCAGCGCTGGCCGGACAGGTACCCGAACGCCGCCATCCTCGCCGCAGAACTGCGTGAGCTCGGCTATCGGATCAACGCCCGGATTCTGGATCGCTGCCCGGTCCTGCGCAGCTTTCGATCAGCTGGTCGGAAACTTCGGCAGGATGCTGCACCAACGCCACGGCCGCCACCTGGATGCCTGGATCACAGCCGCCCAGGCCAGCGGCATCTCTCGGATTCAAGGGTTCGCGACCCGTCTGCTCAGGGACTACAACGTTGTCCGCAACTGACTCACCCTCCCCAGGAGCAGGGGCGTTCTCGAAGGCACCGTGTCGGAGTTGTAGGCCTCCAAAAGAACCGTGTGTGGCCGGGCGACTTCGACCTTCTCCGCCGCCTGCTGCTCAACGGGTGACCCGATCGGCAACGGCGCCACCAACTTTGTGCCAGAGCCAGAGCGATCTTCGTGTCCCTGACGAGCGGCGCTAACACCTTACAGACCCTTCACTTGCCCGTAACGATCTTGGTTCTCTTCGGTTCCGTGGTCGCCGGTATGTTTTCGCCGTGCCCCGGGCGGCCAGCTCGCCTGGCATACCGAGATCAACCCCGATGCCATCGGCATCCTGACCCGGCGTCCCAACCCTGGGGACATCACCACCAGCCGCCGAACCACTCAGTCGAAGGGTCTTTCGTTGAGCACATCCACGACCGTCCGCACCCGGGACGGTGGCTACCGCGCTGTCTTGGGCGTCCGCCATGTCGCCCGGCTGCTGTGTGGCACGCTGATCGGCCGCATGCCGACCGGGATGGCACCGATCGCGATCCTGCTGCTGGTGCGGGCCGAAGACGGCTCGCTCGTCCTGGCGGGCATATTGGCCGCCCTGTTCGGCTTGGCCTCCGCGCTGGGCCAGCCCGTTCTCGGACGGTTGGTGGACCAGCGCGGCCAGACACGCGTCCTTGTCGGTGCCGTCACCGCAGCGACGACCGCCTTCCTGGTGCTGCCGTGCATCAGTCCACTCCACCACCCGGTGCTCGCCGCGCTGGCCGTGATCACGGCAGGGCTGAGCACGCCGCCGCTGGAGGCTGGCCTGCGGGCACTGTGGCCGGTCCTGCTTCCCGACCCGGGCCAGCAGCGGGTCGCTCTCTCGCTGGACACCAGCACTCAGGGCCTCGTGTTCATCGTCGGCCCGCTCCTGGCCGCCGGGTGCTCGGCGGCTGTCGGCCCGCACGCCGCCATTGCGGCGACTGCGGCGCTCGGCCTGCTCGGGGCCGCGATGGTGGTCTCCGCCGAACCGTCGAGGACCTGGTCACCGACCGCGCAGCAGGTGCACTGGTCGGGCCCGCTCCGAGTACCGGGACTTCGCGTCCTGCTCGCCGCGCTGACCGGCACGGGTGTCGCGCTGGGCGCGGTGAACGTGCTCGCGCTCAATGCGGCGGAGCGCAACCACGCCGGCTGGCTGGCCGGAGTGCTCCCCACCGCGCTGTCGGTCGGCAGTCTGCTCGGCGGGCTGCTCTACGGCCGCCGGTTCTTGCCTGGCCCCCCGGTCGCGCACCTGGTAACCGCCGCCACTGGCTTCACCGTCGGCTGGCTGCCGCTGCTGCAAGATCCGGCTCCCTACGCCGCCGTGGCCTTCGCTGTCCTGCCGGGGTTGTTCCTCGCGCCGCTGCTCACCGCAAGCTTCCTCACGGTAGGTAGCTTCGCCCCGCCCGGTGAGAGCACCGAGGCGTTCGCCTGGCTCATCGCGTGCATCGGTATCGGCCAGTCCGCCAGCACCACACTCGCCTCCCTTGCCGCCACCGCCGGTCCCCTCGCCTGCGTCGCGATCCCGCTCGCCGGAGCTGCCATCACCCTCGTCCTGCTGCACCACTTCAGCCACGAGCTCAGCTGAACCGCACCCACCGATCGAAAGCAGCTATTCCGTGAACGCCACCACAGCCTCGTCCTCAACCACCGGTGTCCGCCTGCACCTTGTCTGGGACTGGAACGGCACCCTGAAGGACGACCTCGACGACCACGTTTCGGCGCTGAACGCCACGCTTCCCGCCCTCGGCGGTCAGCGGCTCGACCGGGACACCTACCGTGCTGAGCACACTATGCCCATCCCGAATTTCTATGCCCGCCTGCTGGGCCGCACAATCACCGACGCTGAATGGACGTCCAGCGACGCCGCGTTCCTCGCCCACCTCGAGGCTCAGCCCGTTCGGCTCCGCGAAGGCGCGACGCAGCTCCTGACCGCGGTGCGCGACCTCGGCCACAGCCAGTCGCTACTTTCCCTGTGCCCGCACAGCACGCTGGTTCGCGAGGTCGAGGAGGCCGGCATCGGCCACTTCTTCGATCGCGTCGATGGACGCACCGGCCCGTCGGGCGGCGTCAAGGCCGCTGCCCTGACTGCCCACCTCGATGCACTAGGTCTGAACTCGGAACCGCAGCGCGTGCTGCTGGTCGGCGACGCCATCGACGACGCCGACGCCGCGCACGCCAACGGCGCCATCGCGGTGCTTCACACCGGCGGACTGCATCACCCCGACAAGCTCATCGCTGCCGGATACCCGCTCGCCGACAGCCTCGACCAAGCCGTTGCCCTCGGCCTGCGCCTGGCCGCCGACAGCCCACGCCCGGTGAGGTCATGACTTCGACCCATCACAAGCCGAGTCACTGATCAGCCTTTGACGACGCCGAGCGGCACGAGTCGGGCCACTGTCCGACACAGCCCCGCGCCTTCGCTCGCGGCGGCGACCGCGGTGATGTCTTTGTATGCCGCTGGTGCCTCCTCGGCGAGGCCCTTCCAGGATAGGCCACGCACCGCGATCCCGTGCCGCTCGAGGTCGGCCTGTAACGTCTTGCCGCTGATGTTGCGTGCCGCGGCGTGCCGGCTCCAGACCCGGCCCGCGCCATGACATGTCGAGTGGAACGCCTGGCCGTCCTCGACCCCGGTGCATACGAACGACGCGGTCCCCATGGTGCCGGGAATCAGCGTGGGCTGACCGGATTCGGTCAGATCCGCGGGTACATCGGGATGTCCGGGCGGCAGCGCTCTGGTGGCACCTTTGCGGTGTACGCATAACAGCCGCGGCCGGCCATCGATATCGTGGGTTTCGATGGCGGCCACGTTGTGTGACACGTCGTACACCAGGTCGAGTCCAGCGCCGGTCCGCGCAAGGATGATCCGGCGGACGGCCTCGGCGAGCAGCTGCCGGTTGGCGCGGGCGTAATTCGTCGCCGCAGCCATCGCGGCCAGATAGTCCTGGCCTTCCGGGGAGTTCACGGGGGCGCAGGCAAGCTGGCGATCCGGGACTTCGATGCCGTAGCGGCGCATCGCCGGTTCCATCAGTCGCAGGTGGTCGCCGCAGATCTGATGTCCGAGTCCCCGTGAACCGCAATGGATCATCACGCACACCTGATCGGCATGCAGTCCGAAGGCGGTCGCGGCCGGTTCATCGTAGATCTCGGCCACGGCCTGTACCTCGAGGAAGTGGTTACCCGAGCCGAGACTGCCGACCTGACCCAGGCCGCGGACCACAGCGCGTTCGCTGACCAGATCCGGATCGGCCCCGACGACCCTGCCCTGGTCCTCGCACCGTCGTAGGTCACGAGGTACGCCGTGGCCTCGCGCGACAACGTATGCCGCACCCCCGGTCAGGATTTCGCCGAGTTCGCCGCGGGACACCCGCCACAGGCCGCCGCGCCGGAAGCCGCGTGGGATCGCGGCGTCGAGATCGTCCATGACGGCAGTGAGTTTCGACGCGAATGTGGCGCGGTCGAGGTCGGCGGCGAGCAGCCGCACACCGCAGGAGATATCGAATCCGACCCCGCCCGGGGATACGACACCATCGGTGGCGATATCGGTCGCGGCGACGCCGCCGATAGGGAATCCATAGCCCCAGTGCACATCCGGCATGGCGTAGGAGGCGAGCATGATTCCCGGGAGCGTGGCCACGTTCACGACCTGTTCGAGTGCCTTATCATCGGCAAGGTCGGGCAGCAGCGCCCGGGACGCGAAAACCAGTCCGGGAACCCGCATGTCGCCGTGTCGTGCGATGCGGAACCGGTGCGGTGTCTCCTCGATGAGTTCCATGAGCGCTCCCTCAGACATCGATCGTCACCGCGCAGCGCCAGCCGCGTGAGTCGCGCCGCGACCATAATCCGTGCCGTGCGACCGCTTTCGGGACCGCACCGCAGGGCGTGGCTGCCGCCAGGTCGGCCATCTGGAATCGCACCCGCACTCCGGTGCGGGACGCCGAAACCTCCGTCGCGACCGGGACCAGACCGAAAACTTCCCCTTGGAAGATGACCTCCTCGAGCACTCCGACGAGCACGTTCTCATCGCTGTCGGCGGGCAAGGCCGTGTCGACGGCCGTCGAAACGCGCGGCAGTGGCCGCTCCAGGAAACTATCCACCAGCGCGGCCACCGCCTCGGCCAGACACCGCTCCCGAGTCGGCGCCCACGCCTCGATACGCAGGTCGGCGGTGTGCGGGATCAAGCGATGCCCGGCTTCGGATTCGTTCATCGCGGGTGGATGCGCCAGCCGAACATCGCCAACCTCCTAGCGGTTACCTCGAGACTCGCGCCGTGCCCGCCCGGGCGGCAGATCCCGATGTCGCCGATCCGGGTGCCGAAGGTCCCATTATCGGTCGCACCCGAAGCTACAAATGCTCGGCGAGCCACGTCGACGCCAGCACGGCGCTAATCCTGATGTACGACCATGACCGGGCAATATGCGTGTTGCATAAGCGCATTGCTCGTGGAGCCGAGCAGCAGGCCGCGGAATCCGCCGCGACCCCGGCTGCCGACCACAATGAGCTGTGCGGTCTTGGACCACTCCAGCAGACGCTGCCGGGTGCGGCGGTCGTAGACCCGGTGACGGACCTCGACATTCGGGTACTTCTCCTGCCATCCACGCAGGCGTTCGGCCAGCAGTTCGCGCTGCGAGGTTTCCATCGTTTGGATGGGTGCGTCGAAGAAGGGGTATCCGACGAAGGAATCGACGAAAAGGTCGTGGTGGCCGTGCACCGCGACCAGCGTGGCCCCTCGGTCGGACGCCTCGGCGAAGGCGGTGGCGATCGCGGCTTGTTCGGCCTGGCTGCCGTCGACACCGACCACCACCGGCCCCTCGGCGGGGAGCTGTCCGCGCGGGTCGGCGGTGCGTACGACCACGACACTGCCGTGGCCGTGCGCGACCACGGCCAGCAGGGTCGATCCGAGATGTGCGGCGGCGCCTATTCCGGGTGTCACCCCCATGGCCACCAGATGGGCGGTGCGTGAGTGCTGGATCAACAACTCGGCGGGATGTGCCTCGGATACCTCTGTCGAAACGGTCGACTCGGGGGCTTCCTCGCGGGCGAGGCCCTCGGCGATGGCGACGAAATCCGCACCACGTATGCGGATTTCGTCCATCAGTGCGGGGATGACGGTCGCGTCGAGATCGGCGGTTGCGGCACGCAGATCCATGCCATGCGTGATCAACAGTGTCCGCCCGCGCTGCGCGGCGGTCCGGGCGGCCCATCGAACGGCGAGATTCGACGCGGTCGTGCCGTCCACACCGACGACCACCTGCGCCGATGCCAACCGGTGCGGATCGTTTTCGGTCATCTCGGGTGTCCTTCGATTTGGTTCTGCGGGCGTCGCTGGCTATCCGCTGGTCGACCGGTCGGCGATGCAGTCCTTGGTCCCGTTCGGATATGGCTTTGGTCGACCGCTGTGTGCCGGGATTCGGCGAATGCGCGCCCTATTCGTGCGGGAGGGCGTGATGCGGCTGATCATCGAATCCCACTTCCCGGTTATCACTCATCGACAGCACAGCATCGCCCGAATCGCCATTCAGCTTTGCGGACTCGGTTATCGCGCAGCGCGCGGCCAGGCGGCGCAGCCGTTCGTGTTCCAGCAGGAACAGCGAAATACTGGTGAGGAACAGCAGCGCGGTGGTGAGGGCGCCCAGTTTCGTCCAACCAGCGAAACCGTAAGCCGCGGCGGTGAGTGTCGAGGCCAGGCCGACAACTCCGAGTACGAAGAGCACCATGCCCGGGATATTGAAGGTATCGGCCAAGCTCTCGCCAGGCTTGGTGTGGAAGGGTGCGTCAAATGTCGCGCTGCTCATGATGATTCCTTCGATCGGGAATGTGGAGTGGGCCGCGAATGGGCGGTTTGTCCGCGGCCCGATGATCACCATGCCGGTCCGGCGGGGTGGTCGAGCAGGGGCTTCGGTCCCGGAGCGTGAGGCCGAAGGTCAGCTCGGATGTACGACCATGACCGGGCAGTCGGCGTGCTGCACAAGCCAATTGCCGGTCGATCCCAGCAGCAAGCCGCGGAATCCGCCGCGTCCACGGCTGCCGACCACGATCAGCTGCGCGAGCTTCGACCATTTACCCAGCAGCTCACGTGGTCCGAAAACGGAGACCTTGCGAGTTACGGTGACATCGGGATACTTTTCCTGCCAGCCGGCGAGCCGCTCCGCCAACAGCGCGTGTTCGGCGATCTCGAGGTCGACGATGGGGATTTCCAGATAGGCGCCGCCGGCGAACGCACCGACGTTCAGATCGCTCCAGGCATGCACGGCGACGAGTTCGGCGGCGCGCTCGGATGCCTCCGCGAATGCCGCCGCGATGGCGGCTTCACCGACCGGGCTGCCGTCCACGCCGACCACGACCGGACCGACGGGATGAGCCGGTTGCCCTGTGTCGGGGCCGCGTACGACCACCGTGGCACCATGCCCGTGGCTGGCCACCGCAAGCAGTGTCGACCCGAGATGAGCGAGCGTGCCGACACCCGGGGCAGCGCCGAGGGCGACCAGGTCGGCGGTTTGCGAAAGTTCGATCAACAATTCCGCGGGATTCGCTTCGGAGAGTTGAGTAGTGACGGCCAGCTCCGGGTCGACGTCATGAGCCAGTGCACTGGCCTCGGCGAGGATGTGCTCACCGCGGACCCGCAACGGCCCGACGACCGAGGGCTCCATGGCGTCGTAGCTCCCCAGGACCGCGCGGGTACCGGCGAGGTCGAGGCCGTGCACGATCAGCAACCGCCGTCGCTTGTGAGCCGCCGTCCGCGCGGCCCACTGGACAGCGGCGTCGCTGGTTGTCGAGCCGTCAGTTCCCACCACCACCGCGGCTGATGCCAGTTGGTGTGGATTCGCTTCGCGAGCAGCGATCATGTCGATACCTTCGGTCAGTTTTGTGGGCGGGCGATGATGAGTGGGCAGTCGGTGGCGTGGAGGACGGCTTGGCTGACCGAGCCGAGGGTCATACCGGCGAAACCGCCACGGCCGTGGCTGCCCAGGACGATGAGTTGGGTGTTCTCGGATTCGGCGAGTAGGCGTCTGGCTGGTCGGTCTTCGACGACCACGCGTTGGATTTGCAGGTCGGGATAGTTTTCGGGGTAGCCGGCGAGGCTTTGCGACAAGAGTTCCTCGGCTTCGTTCTGCATGTCGGTGCGGGAGATGTAGCGGTTGAATTGCGACCAGGTGAGCACCGCGCGCACCGCGACGTTGCGGCGGGCGGCTTCGTCGAAGGCGATCTCGATGGCGCGGGTGGCGCTGGCCGAGCCGTCGACACCGACCAGGACCGGCCCGAGCAGCCGGTCTGGTGTGTAGTTCTCCGGTTCGGGGATGACGGCGACCGGGCAGTGTGCGTGCCGGGCCACGGCGGTGCTGACCGAGCCGAGCAGGCCGCGGCGGAAGGCACCGAGGCCGCGGGTGCCGACGACGAGCAGGCGGGCGTCTTTGGAGCGGTCGAGCAGGACCGGGATCGGCGGTGCCTCGACCACGAAGGTGGCGATATCGAGTTCGCCGACGGACGCGGCCGCTGCGGTCGCGTATCCGCGGGCCGTGTCGAGTGCCTCGGCGCCGGCCGCCCGGTAGGTGTCGTAGTCGATCTGGTCGAAGGTGATCGCGGGTCCGAAGTCCATCGGCGCGCCGATACCGTGCACGATGTGCAGGGGCGCGCGATGGTGGACCGCGTCGACCGCGGCCCAGCGCACGGCCTCGGCGGCAGCGGCGGAACCATCGATGCCGACGAGTACAGGGGGATTGATGGTGGTGGGCATGGGAGTTCGTGGCCCTTCTGCGCGACGGGGGACAGGGGTGGCTTCACTGCGGGTGGACGACCATGACCGGGCGATACGCGGTCTGGACCAGCGTGCTGGTCGAGCCGACCAACAGCCCATCGAACCCGCCGCGACCCCGGCTACCGACAACGAGTAACTGCACCGCGGCGATCATTGCCACGTTCCGTGCGCCTTGGCTGGTTCGACGAGTGTCATGCCCGCGGTCGCGCCGCCGTCGATGACGAATTCCGATCCGGTCGAGAAGGTCGCCTCGGTGACGATGAAACCGACCATCGCCGCGACCTCTGCTGGCTCACCGAAACGCGGAAGCGGTTGCCCCGCAGGCATGCTCTGGTCGAAACCGGCGTGAATCGGGCCGGGATGGACCGAGCAGACCCGGACCCCGGCATCGCCGAGTTCGAGCGCCGCGGCCTTGGTCAAACCGCGCAGGCCCCATTTACTCGCCACGTATCCGGCGATCCCGGAGTAGCCCATCAGTCCGGCGGTCGAGGAGATGTTGACGATGACACCGTCGCCATTGGCGCGCAGTCGCGGGGCCGCCAGATGCATGCCGAGCCACGCGCCGTACAGGTTGACGTCCACGACATGACGAAACATCGCGGGGGATTCGGACTCGATGCCACCGAAGTCGACGATGCCCGCATTGTTCACCAGCACGGCGAGCGGTCCGAAATTCGCTTCGGCATCGTCGAGCACCTGCCGCCAGCCATATTCGTCGGTGACGTCGAGGTGGCGGAATATCGCTGTCGGGCTGAGGGATTCGGCGGTTGCCGCACCCTCGGCGTCAAGGAGATCGGCCACGACGACGCTGAGGCCGGACTTGACGAGGGTGTGGGCGATAGCCGCGCCGATACCGTGTGCACCCCCGGTGACGACGGCACTTCGGCCGTGGAATTCGGACATGTGTCGACCTCCGCTGCCGTGGGAACTGCTTCGATTCGACGCTACGACCGGGCAGTGCGCCCGCACAGTGCCGAACCGACGCATGCCGAGGGACCTTCGACCATCACCGGTATCCGCCCTTGCCGACCGCAGTCGCGGCCTACGAAAAAGCGAGGTCGGTCGACCCCGGGAAGCGATGACCTTCTTCCCTGCCCACGCATGCGCCCACGCGCGATGCTCGGGTCGGTACAAATGCCACCGGAAGAAGGTGATCGGCGATGTCGCAGGACTCGGCGTTCCCGATCCGGGCCGCATGGTCTCCAGTGCGACGGCTGTGGTGGCTGCGCCCGTGGAGTCCGAATCCCTTGCTGCGGCCTTCTGATCGAATCGAGGCCGTGCTGCGACTCGTGGTCGCACTCGCGGTCGTCGTCGCCATCCCGATCGCCGGGGCATCGGGGACGGCGGCCTATACCGGGGCCGCGGCCCGGATCCGTGCCGAGGACGCGGCGAAATTCGCGGTGAGCGCGGTGATCACCGACAAACCCGAGCGCACGCCGTCGCATCTGCCCGAGGCCCGGGTGCGGTGGACCCACGAAGGCCGCCCCGACACCGCGACTGTGCGCGTGCCCAACCATGCGGCACCCGGCGATCACCTGACGGTGTGGCTGGGACCGGACGGGACTCCGACGGCCGCGCCACGGCGCCCCGGCGCCGCCGCGCTGACCGGGATCGCCGTCGGCGCCGTGGTGCTCAACGGCACCTGGGTCGTCGCGTACCTGCTGACGCAGGGCGCGGTATGGCTGCTCGAACAGCGTCATGAAGTCGGCTGGAGCCGGCAGTGGCGTCAGTTCAATAGTCCGATCGAAGAGGACCCGCAATGAGGTTGCGTAGCGCGGTGACCCGAACAGCGACCGGCTCTGTCGGTCATATCGGAAAAGGAAGTGACGACAGCGATCCGCAGGTCCGCCACTCGGCGTCGCCCCGGCGCGATCATGGTGTGTGCCAACGATGGTCGGTCAGAGACCGGATGGGTAGGTCTCGGGCACGGTGCCCGCGATCCATTCGCTGGTCGGCTCCAATGGTTCGAGTGCGGTGGTGTGGTCGATGTGTATGAGTGCGTCGAACTGGTCGGCGGGCCTGGTATGGAAGTAGTGGCTCTGGCGTTCGGTGCCGGGCCGGTAGACCACGCCGATCGCGCGCTGCAGACGGGGCTGGCACAGCAGTTCGCCGGCCTCGCCGGAAAGGTCCATGCGGAGTAGGAATTCCGGGTTGCCGGTGTCGCGTAGCAGTTCCTCCAGACTCGAAGGCAATGCGGGACGGACGGTTTCGCGGCGCGCGGACCCACCCCAGTCCTCGGCCGCGGTGACCGCGCCGGCGCAGGTGCTGAAGCCGATGAGACGGCAGTCCCGGCCGTGGCGTTCGCGCATCAGCTGTCCGAGCGTGAGCTGGCCTTCGCTGCCCATCTCGGTGGCGCGGGCGTCGCCGACGTGAGAGTTGTGCGCCCAGACCACGATTCGAGCCGGGGCGCGCGCACCGGAACGGCCGAGATGGGTGGCGAGTGCGTCGAGGGTGTCGGCCATATGTTCGTCGCGCAGATTCCACGAGGACACCCGGTCGCCGAACATGGCCCGGTAGTAGGCCTCGGCATCGCGCACCGACCAGGCATTGCGCAGCGCGTCGAACAGTTCGTCGGCGGCGAAGGGTTCCAATTCACCCCGGGCGATCGCGACGCGCTGCAACTCCAGCAACTGCCGGATCACTTGGGCCTCACAGGATCTACCCGCGCCGAAGGCGGCGGCGAACCCGTAGGCTTGCGCGTCGTCACCGGCGAAGTGGTCGAAGCACGCGTAGCGAATCTTGGCGCGCTGCGCCGCGTTCGGATCGACACGGTCGAGGTAGCGCACCACCTCATGCATCGAGCGATGCAGACTGTAGAGGTCGAGACCGTAGAAGCCGGTCTGTGGTGCATGATTGCGCAATTGCTCGGCATTGTGCTCGTGTAGCCAGGTGACGAAATCGCGGACCTCGGTATTGCGCCACATCCAGGCCGGGAAGCGTGCGAATCCGCGCAGCGCCTGCTCGGCGCTGGTATCGGTGCCGCGTCCGTGCACGTACCCGTTCACCCGATAGGCGTCGGGCCAGTCCGCCTCGGCCGCCACGGCGATGAAGCCCTTCTCCGCGATCAGCCACCGCGTCATCGCGGCCCTGGCCCGGTAGAACTCCGCTGTGCCGTGCGAACTTTCACCGATCAGCACAAACCTGGCATCGCCGATCAGCTCGTCGAGTGCCCACGCGGGCGGGACGCCGCCGGGCGCGTCGACGGTGGCGGCGCGGATCGTCGCCGCGGCGTCGATGCGTGGGACGGCCGTGCCGGTGGTCGAGATCCCCAGCAGGATGCGCACCTGCTCGTCGGTGACCTGCGTGAAGTCCCAGAACCATTCACCGACCGCGCGGAACGGAGTCGGCATGGTCGCGCAGACCATTTCATCGACCGATGCGCCCAGTTCCCGGCAGGTCGACTCCGGTGCGGCGGGGACCGCGACCACGATCCGCTTCGGTTCGCCTTCGCGGATCGCCTCGACGGCCGCGAACATGCTCGCGCCGGTGGCCAATCCGTCGTCGACCAGGATCACGGTCCGCCCGGCCACTTCGATCGGCCCGCGGTCGGCGCGATACGCCGACTCCCGCCGGACCATCTCCGCGGCCTCGTCGCGGGCGATACTGCGCACCTGGTCGGCGGTGAGCCGCAGCGCGCGCACCATATCGTCGTTGATGACAACGCGGCCACCGCTGGACAGCGCGCCGATCGCGAACTCCGGATGACCCGGTGCGCCGAGCTTACGCACGACCAACGCATCCACCGGCGCGCCGAGCGCCGCGGCAACCTCCCATGCGACCGGAACACCACCGCGCGGCAGTCCGAGCACCAGCACATCCGGATCGCCGCGATAGTGTTCGAGCAGACCGGCCAGCACCCGGCCCGCCTCGTGCCGATCCCGGAAGATCGGTCGAAGTGGCTCCTGCTGTATTCGTGTATGGCTCATCGCAAGCCTCCCATCAGCTGGACCGGTGCGGGACGAATTGTCTTGTCACAGTGCGGTATTCGGCGGGCGGAACCGCTCCGATCGGTGAGCGGGCAGACCGAGCGCGCTGCGCTGCACCGCCAGCGTCAGATCCGTCGCGGTGACCACACCGACGAGTCGACCCGGCGGATCGACCACCGCGACGACATCGAAATCGGGCCGCAGCACCACCTGGGATGCCACAGTGGACAGCAGCTCGTCACCGGATACCCGGGCCGTCGGCGGCAGCGGACGAGCGACTCTGCGCACCTCGGTGGTCTCGCGCGCCGCGGCGGGCAATGCCGCGAGATCGGACCAAGCGAGTTCGCCGATCGGGTGACCCGCCGAATCGATGACCGGGAACACCCGGTGATCGGAATGCACGATCTGGGAGCGCAGCAGGTCGCCGACCGACCAGGTGGCGGGAACCGACAGCGGGCGTTCGGTCATGACATCGCGTACCCGGATGTCGCCGAGCCGATGTCGCAGCCCGGCGGCGGCCAGTTCGACATTCGCGGCCGAGAACAGGAACCAGCCGAGCAACATCAGCCACAGCCCACCACCGTTGCCCACCAGCAGCAGTTCCATGCCGCCGAGGATCAGCAGCGCCAGCCCGAGGATCCGGCCGCTGCGCGCGGCAATGGTGGTGGCGCGCAATCGATCTCCGGTGCGCCGCCAGATCAGTGCACGCAACACGCGGCCACCGTCCAGTGGCGCGCCAGGCAGCAGATTGAATACGGCCAGAATGAGATTCATCGCGGCCAGCCAGCCGAGCGTCTCCGGCACCGGCCCACTGACGACCACCCCGACCAGCTCGGCGGCACCGAAGAACACGATGCCGAGCACAAAACTGGTCAGCGGTCCGGCCAGTGCGATCCGCAGATCCGAGCGCGGATCCTTCGGTTCGTCACCGAGTTCGGATACCCCGCCGAGCAGCCACAACACGACCACATCGACGCGAGTGCCGCGGCGGCGCGCGACGATCGAATGCGCCAGCTCATGACTCAGCAGGGAGGCGAACAGTCCAGCCGCGCCGCCCGCGGCGACCAGCCAGACCACCACCGAGTTCCCATGGGTGTCGGTGAGCGAGCGGCCGAGCAGATAGGTGAACAGGCCCAGGGTGACCAGCGCCGACCAATGCGCGCCGACACGAATGCCCGCGATCCGCCCCAGCGGAATCGTCGGACGCAGCATGTCAGCGCTCCCGCACTTCGGCGCCGACCAGACCTTCGGCGAGCAGAATGCGATGCGCCTGCTGGGCCGCTAGGTTCGAGCGGTCGTCCCCGGGCTTATCGGCGGGAAGTCGCTCGAGACCGCGCGCCAGGACCGCGACGGCATCGCCGAGCGCCTGGATACGGTTCTCGAGGTTGGCGACCGGATCGACCTCGCGAGCCACGGTGACCGGTTGCCATTCGGTCAGCGACTCGTCGGCCGGCGGTTGGGCGCCGCAGAGTACGCCGTACAGGTGCATGGGCAGGACTGCGAAGATCCGGTTCATCTGGCCGGGGGAGAACAGGTCAGCCAACGCGATGGTGACCGCACCCGCGACCAGGCCGACCTCGTCCCGGTCGATGCCTGCCGCCCTGGCGAAGTGCGTGACGAATTCGGCGGTGCCATGTCGGACCGGTACATGGCTGGGCACCCAGCCCTCGTAGTAGGCCCCGCGCAGTAACTCGGGCAACTGCGCGGCCAGATGCGCCGAGCTGCTGACATTGATACGGTCACGCACGGTGTGCAGCCAGGCACGCAGCGCCCGGTACGCGAAGGCCGGGTCGCTATCGAGACTGTCGGCGACGGCGCGCAGCCAATCGTGCGCGGTCTGCACGGCGGGCGCGAAGGGATCGTCGTGGTGCGGCATGGCTGGCCTCCTCGGTCCTTCCCTGGTGTCGTACGGCCCAGCCTGCGACGCACGTGGCCGCTGGCCAAGGGCCGAAGGGTGCTCTCGGGTGTGCCGATGGTCCTGCTTTCGGATCGCCGATCGCCCGATATCGCGGCAGTCGGTGGCTCCGGCACGCGTTGGCCGGAAGTCCCCTCCTTGGTGGGCGTTTCGCACGGTCCAGGTCGGGGACTCGGCCGTGCGGCGCTGCGGGCAGTGACGATGGCGATCTGAGAGCTACGGTCCCAGTCGGCGCATCGACAGGCGGTGTGGTCGACTAGATGCCGATCGCAAAGCCGCAGACCGAACCGGCGCGGGCCATTCTCATCGACTACCACCGAACGTGTCGCGAATTCTCCTGGGACAAGGCGCGATCCGAACTGGCTGGCTGCCGCACAGTGGGCTGACCATCGCCTACGAGGCGGTGGGCCGGCACGCCGAGGGTCCGTCGGCAAACACACCCACGTTGCGCTGGTTGCCGCCATGAGCGGCGAGGTCGTCCTGGCCTACGCCGATCCCGCCGCCGCGACTGCTGGCCGGGAGACCGATGTCCGGCTGTGTGTGTCTGTTCGCCCGTCGCGGGAATGTGATTCATCCCGCGGCCTCGATAAAAGGGCATTCGGTCGCTGGTTCGCGGGGACCTTCGGCCCTGGGCGGCGGCGGGGCGCAATGGTGGCATGGGAAGCCGACCGAGCGAGCCGAGCATCGTCACCGGTATCAGACCCATCGAAAAGGAAAGGTAGGCAATACCATTGACGCGTGACCTGACCCAGCGCGAAATACTCACCGAGCTGGAGCCGATGGCCGAGGACTGTGTGCACCGGCATCTGTCGATGGCCAAGGATTGGCATCCGCACGACTACGTGCCATGGGATGAGGGCCGCAATTTCGCCGCACTCGGCGGTATCGATTGGGCGGCCGAGCAATCTTCGCTCAGCGAGGTCGCCAAGGCGGCGATGATCACGAATCTGCTCACCGAGGATAACCTGCCCTCCTATCACCGCGAGATCGCCGAGAACTTCTCCCGCGACGGCGCCTGGGGCACCTGGGTGGGCCGTTGGACCGCCGAGGAAATGCGGCACAGCACCGTGATTCGCGATTATCTGGTGGTGACTCGCGGTGTCGATCCGGTCGCGCTGGAAGAAGCCAGGATGGTGCATATGACCAACGGCTTCTCATCGGGGGTGAGCACGGCCGATGTGGACAGCGGGGCTGGATTCCTGCATTCGGTCGCCTATGTGAGCTTCCAGGAGCTGGCCACTCGGGTCACCCACCGCAATACCGGCCGGGTGTGCAACGACGCGGTCGCCGACAAGATGTTGCAGCGTATCGCCGCCGACGAGAATCTGCATATGATCTTCTATCGCACCATCTGCGGCGCGGCCCTGGATCTGGTGCCCGATCAGACGATCGAGGCCATCGCGAATATCGTGCAGAACTTCCAGATGCCCGGTGCCGGGATGCCGAACTTCCGTCGCAACGGTGTGCTCATGGCCAAGCACGGCGTCTACGATCTGCGCCAGCATCTAGAAGAGGTCCTGCAACCGGTGCTGCGGCAGTGGAATCTGTTCGGCCGCACCGATTTCAGCGCACGCGGCGAACAGGTGCGGGAGCGGTTGGCGGCGTTTCTCGAGGATATGGAGCAGGTGAAGATCCCACGCTTCGAGGAACAGCGCGACCGCGCGTTGGCTCGTGAACGTGCCCGGGTCTGATTTGCCGGCCACCGCCGCGGACCCGTCTCGGCGGGTCTCGGCGTGGCTACTGCTCATCGGTGGTCTGCTCGGTTGGCTGGCCTCGGTCACGTTGACCATCGAGCGCTTCAAGCTGTTCACCGAACCCGGCTACCGCCCGTCCTGCAGCATCAACCCGATCCTGTCCTGTGGATCGGTCATGGTGACCAGGCAGGCGGCGGTCTTCGGATTCCCCAATCCGATCCTCGGCGTGGTGGGTTTCTCGGTGGTGGTCACCCTCGGCGTGTCGGTGGTGGCCGGGGTGGGATTGCCCCGGTGGATCTGGGGTGGATTGTGGCTCGGTACCGCGGCCGGTGTCGGATTCGTGTGCTGGTTCGTCTTCCAGACCTTGTATCGAATCAACGCACTGTGTCCGTACTGCATAGTGGTGTGGGTCGCGACACCGTTGTTGTCGATCGTAGTGAGCGATCGACTGTGGGGACGAACGAGCGGACTGCTCGGCGCGTTCGTACAGTGGCGATGGACAGTGCTGGCACTGTTCTACGCGGTGGTCCTGCTGCTGGTTTTCCTGCGGTTCCAGGACTATTGGCTGTCGTTGGTGTAACCGCATGACTCTGGACCACCCGAACCGCGATCGACCTACTGCTGTGCTACCGCAGAAGGGGACGGTCGTTGGGTTCAGGGGCACTTCTCCGACCTGACCCCGGTCAGAGTCTTCTCGATGTCTTCGACGCAGACGCGGACGCGGGGCGCAGCCGTGCTCGGCAGCAGCTGCACAACAGCCTGCGGGCGGGTGGGCCGAGATGCGTTCGCGCAGCTGCGGGTCATCGAGGCGCTCGGACTTCTCGACCATCATCGACGGCGGGCAGCTGCGGGATCAAGGGGCGAAGGTCACCCTCCGCCGCGAACTCGGTCCCCGCACCGCCGGATGTCGGGCCCGATTCGGCGCGGTGACTTTCGGGGTCCATTGGCGCGACATTGGGCCCGTGGCAGGCGTCCGTACCGGTGCCATCCTGAGTGAGCATCCAGTCGATCTCCGCCAGAAGGGTGCCGATGATGTTTGTCGATCGCCGTGACGCCGGGCGTCGGCTCGGCCTGCGCCTGCGGTTCCTGCACGATCACAATGTGGTGGTGCTCGGGGTGCCGCGCGGCGGCGTCCCCGTCGCGTACGAAGTCGCGCGGGCGCTGGACGCGCCGCTGGATCTGGTCGTGGTCCGTCGGCTCGGCGTGCCCGGACGGCCCGAGATCGCGTTCGGCGCGGTCGGGGAGCACGATGTGCGGGTGCGCAATGCCGCCGTCGCGCGTCGGTACGGGCTGACCGCCGCGGAGATGGCGCGAATCGAGCACGACGAGTTGGAGGCACTCGCCGAGCAGGTCGAGCGATTGCGGGCAGGGTGCATTCGAATCCCGCTGCTCGGGCGCCCGGTTGTCATCGTGGACGACGGCGTTTCGACCGGCGCGACGGCCCGCGCCGCATGCCGCATCGCCCGGCTGGGTGGAGCTCGGCGGGTCGTGTGGGCCGTTCCGGTCATTGCCCGGGATATGGTCGCGGCGTTGAACACGGTCGCCAATGAGGTGATCCGCCTCGAGACGCCAGTGCGGCTCTTCGCGATCGGGCAGTGGTACCGGCGGTACGGGTACACCTCCGAACATGAGGTCGTCGAGCTGCTGCGGCACAACGCCGCGGCCTTTCCATGGCATACCGAGGTCGGCGCGGATGATCCAGTCCGTAGCCGGTCGTCCTAGCACCGATCGGACCAGCTGGTCGCCGGATGTGCACCTTCCGAAGCAGGGGTATTCGGAAATGCTCGCACCGATGGAGGAGGTCATCGACCCACTGTCGACCGGAGCGGGAGCCGGGCCGCGGCAGCACGGCGTTTCGATATGCACCGGATGTCCGGTGATCATGTCACGCTGTACCGGCGGATCCTGGCGCAAACCCGAGCCGCGCGGCCGGGGTCACCGCCTCGGAGGCGGACTGACCGGGATGTGGCTCATGCACCGGTAACGCGGCTGGGGCATGGGCCCACCCTGACACTATTGTGCCGCTTGGTCGGTGGATGCCGGAAGATGTTGTGCGCATACAGCTTCCACGAATTCACCAACGGTGATGTCGGGCAGGCGGCGGGACAGGTCGGCTTCGGTGATGATGCCGACCAGCTTGCCCGCCTCGGTCACCGGGAGTCGTCGGATCTGGTGCTGCCCCATCAGCGCCAGCGCGTCATCGACCTCGGTGCCGATGTCGACGGTGAGCAGGTCCTCGCCCTGAGCCATTTCACCCGCGGTGGTCGTGCGCGGATTCACCCCGGCGGCAACGCACTTGACGACGATATCGCGATCGGTGACGATGCCGACCGGATGTCCCTCACCATCGCAGATCGGCAAAGCACCGACATCGAGCTGACGCATCCGCTGCGCCGCGGTCTCCATGGTGTCGCGGACCGTAATGCTCGCGACATCGGGCTGCATGATGGCCTGTGCGGTAGTCATGACTGGCTCCTTGTCGAATAGGTCGTGCACTGGTCGCACCCATCATCGACCGGTCGGATCGGGGCAGCGAGGGCCGAAAGTAACTGTGCCGCGAGGATTCGGCGGTGGTGTTCGCCCGCGCTGCCGGTGCGATGAACCCAACGTCCTCGATTCACGGGACCTTTGGCCCTGTTCGGTGCCGCGGCATCCGATTGACACTGCCTGCGTTGCGTGCGGCAGGGCTGCCGAGAAGGGGTTGCGGAGTGAGTACATCCGAGCTGTGGTCGACGGGGACAGCTAGGGAAGGAGAGTGCACCACCAAGGGTACGGTGGATCCCATTCTGATCAACCGTGTGATGCGGGCGGTCGATAGAACGCTGCGCTGTCACCATGTCGATGTGTCGGCGCGAGTGCGACTCACCGGACCGGCGGGCGCGGACGCGCCGGCCCTGGCGCAAGCGACAGTGGTGTTCCGGAATGTTCGTGTGCGAGTCCAGGTTCCGGGTCCCAGCGGATTCATCGCCACCTTCCTCGCCGACCGGCTCGACCGCCAGCTCGCGCGGCTGACCTCCGGCGCATTGCCGAGGTATTGGCCCGATCCGGCGCGCCCGCCATTGGCGACGCCCACCGACGAACGTCCGATCGTGCGCCGTAAGCACAGCGCACTGCTGACCGGAACTCCGGACGAAGCCGTGCGGGCGATGGATGCGATGGACTATGACGCCTACCTCTACACCGATGCGGAGACCGGCGAGGACGCGATCGTCTACTGGGCCGGCCCGCTGGGGGTGCGCCTGGCCCGACAGCACCAGCGGCAGCTGCCCGAGTCGGCTTCGGCGTTGTCCCTCACCGTGAATCCGCATCCCACACGGCGCCTGACCGAGGTCGAGGCCGTGGCCCGGCTGTGCCGGTACGGCCTGCCGTTCCTGTTCTTCACCGATCCGAGCAGTAGGCGAGGGCGGTTGCTGTATCGCCGCTACGACGGAGCATTGGCAATCGTGCTGCCCGCGGCGGAGGGTGGTCGATCATGACCGACTTCGCCGTCGACGGCCACTCCGCCCGCGCGGTTGTCGAGCTCGATCGGACGTCGGCATTGAACCTGCTCGCGTCCATCCCGATCGGTCGAGTGGTGTTCAGCCGCAACGCATTACCGGC
>NZ_JBFANN010000064.1:0-32125 GCF_040674855.1 Nocardia sp. NPDC049707
CAACGCTCAACGTCACGCTCGACAACTTCCGATCTCGCCCACATCGTCAGAGAACCACTTGATCACCATGTCTCGGACGAGAGTGACAGATAGGGAAGGCGATGTGATCGATCGAACGCAGTGTCGGAACGCGGGGCGTATTCACTTTGTCCACCTGTTGTCTCAAATTCATTCGTCGAAGGAAATTACGGTGGTTGCCGATCAGGGGATAACGGGGGTGATTACCATGAGGGAGGTCGCCGCAGTGCACACCGGTGCACTGCTGAGCCTATCGATGAGCTTGCCGCTGATCTGCATACCGGCCGGAGCGCCGCTACCCATGGTCGAGTGCCGCTCCACCGAATCGGTAGGAGCGACACCGCGATCTTTCTCCGGATCGTTTCGTCACCGAAAAGGCCGGCCTATGGCGAGGTCTCGGTGAAGTTGCGGACGATCAGGTGTTCGAGGTGACCCGGCGGGCGGCGCGTTCACCCTCGTGGATGGCTTCCAGCATCGTCCGGCTCGCGATCGCGTCACCGATTCGCTCGACCGTGACTCCGCGGCCTTTCAGTGCGACGTAGAGGTCGGTGACGGGGCGATGCCAGCCGGCCAGAATGACGGTGTCGACATCGGCCACTGTGTTCGCGTGCCCCTGTTCGGACAGCGTCACGGTGGCACCGTCGATGCGCGTCACGCTGGCAAACGGGTGGGTTGCGATATGGGACAGGTGGATTCGCCGTACCGCGAGATCGGCGCTGAACGGCCCAAGCTTCGCGCCGGCGTAGGGGAGGGGAGTCACGTACTCCACATCGTGCCCATCGGCATCGAGTTGCAGAGCTAGGCCGATTCCTTTCCAACCGCCTTCGCCGTCGTCGACTACCAGCACACGGTGGCCTATCGGACGACGATCCTCGAGTACGTCCCACACGGACATCACATTGTCCTGTGCCAGGCCGGGAGTGTCCTGGATCCCCTGAGCGAGGTTCCCCACGATGTCGAGCGATGGTGCCGATCCCGTCGCGACGATGATGTGATCAGGGGGCCAGTGCGAGAACTTCGTCTACGCTCGGCGACCAGCCCAACCGCAGATCTACCGCAAACTTGGCGATCATTACGTCCAGATGGTCGATGACCTGACCGATCTCCTCACGTCCCTTGATGTTCGCAGCCATTTGCAGTTGCCCGCCGGTGCGGTCTCGGCGTTCGATCAGGGTTACGTTGTGGCCTTGTCTCGCTGCGGTTTCCGCGGCCTTCATCCCCGCGGGACCCGCTCCGATGACCACGACGCGTCGAGGAAATGTCGCCTGCAGCAGCGTGCCCACTCCCAGTTCGCGCTCGTAGCCGGCGGCTGGGTTGTGCACGCAGGTCGAATGCGTGATGGCAAAGAGCCGATCGATGCACCCCTGATTACAGCCGATGCATCGCCGAATCTCGTGAATCCTGCCTTCCTTTATCTTGTTGACTGTCTCGGGATCCGCGATCTGCTGGCGGGTCATTGCGACCATATCGGCATGCCCCAGAGCGAGAACCTCTGCGGCGTCGGCTGGTTCGTTGATCCGCCCGACGGCGATCACCGGAACATCGACGACCTGCTTGATGGCGGCCGCGAGGTTCTCCCAGAGCCTCTTGGGATGCTGCATGTCGGGAATGTTCTGATGCGCCTCGTAGTAGGTCGCGCCTTTGACACAGAGGTAGTCGATCTTGCCCGACGCAGTGCAGATCTGCGCGATTCGTTGGGCGTCGGCGACTTCGAGGCCACCGGGGCTGAAGTCATGGCCCTGCAGATTCATTCCCACCAGATAATCCGAACCGACCTCGTCTCGGATGGCGTCGATGACGCGGAGCAGGATCCGCATACGGTTCTCGAGCGTCCCGCCGTATTCGTCGGTCCTGTGGTTCGAGAACGGCGACAGAAAGGAGGCGAGCAGGTATCCGCCGTAGCCCGAGTGGATTTCGACGCCGTCCATTCCGCCCTCGCGGGCGTGCCGTGCCCCGATGGCGTGAGCCTCGACGATTTCGTCGATGTCTTCGAGCTCCATCTCCTTCGGCATCTCGAGATTGAACGGACACGGTGTGTTGGACGGCGACCACAGGGCCCGTTCGGTGAAGGTCGAGTGTCCTTGGCGGCCACCGTGCCCGAGCTGCATCACCATGCGCGCCCCTTCTCGGTGCACCGCGTCGGTGATCTTCCACAGCCCTGGCACGATCGCCGGGTCGTAGGCGTGGGGTTCGCCGGGAACGTCTTGGGATGTCGGGTGGATCTGCGCAAACGCCATGCCGATCAACCCGACTCCGCCCATCGCGCGTTCACGGTAGTACGCGACATGCTGGTCTGAGGGAGGGTGATCCTTGGCCATTCCGGTGCCGTGGCCGGTCATGACGATCCGGTTGCGAATCTCGACGTTACCCAGTGTGATCGGCTCGAACAGGGGTGCCAGGCTGCGGTCGAAGGGTTTGGCGGATGTCATTGTCGAGATCTCCTCACGATGCGGGCGGCGCGCCGGACGGCATCGGTGGTTCTGTGATGGGGATGAGGTCTATGCGGTGAGCAGGCTGGACCGGCCTAACCGAAGGGCCAGCGCCGCGACTGTGAGCGCCGGATTCACGGCGGCCGACGAGGGGAAGACGGAACTGTCGGCGATCCACAGATTGTCGAGGTCGTGTGCTTTGAGATCCGCGTCGAGCACGTTGGCGATAGGATCATGGCCCATCCGTGCGGTGCCGCACTGATGGGAGGTCGCTTCGACGCCCAGACTTTGGGTCAGGATTACGGGAAAGCCGGCCCGGCGGCACATCTTCTTCATTCGCCGGATGAGTTCGCGATGAGACGAGAGGTTCGTCTCGTGCCGGTGAATGGTTAGCCGGCCACTCTCATCCAGTGCGATCCTGTTGTCCGCCAAGGGAATATCTTCGGACTGAATGAACAGATCGAGGGTGTATCTGGTTGCTTCCTCGAGAATCGGCATCGGCACCCAGGGCCTCCCCTTCTTTGCCATGGGGCCGCGTAGCTTCCCCAGCCCCTGGACGTTGCCGAGCGGGTACCTGTTGGTAGGTCCGGGTAGATACCAGTCGTTGATTCCGATCGTCTTCTGGTACACCGCATCGTTCTTCCGGCGCGGATCGATCGCGACGAAGAACGTCGTGACATGTGCCATGTAGTTGCGGCCTACCTGGTCAGACGAATTGGCCAAGCCAGTGGGGTGAGCCGAGGAAGCAGAACGCAGCAGCAGCGCGGCGGTGTTGGCTGCGCCGCATGCGACGACGTAGCGTTGCGCTCGTACCGAAATCGATCGCCCACCATGGTTGACGGTGGCGCGCGCGACTCTCCGGCCACTCGGATCGCATTCCAGCCGAAGCACTTCGGCGTTGGTCAGCAGATTAACCGTGGGTGATGTGAGCGCGGGCCGCACAGCCGAGACGTCCGCATCTCCCTTCGCATCGATCAGACATGGGAACGAATCACAGGTAGAACACCGGACGCATGTCCCGCCGGGACGCCAGTCGATCGACTGCGGTGCGCAGAATGGGTGAAGTCCTTGCTGTCGTGCACTTTCCACCAGACGTGCCATCGCGCCTTCGTGCGGGATGCCAGGAAATGGGTAGTCCGTGGAGCGCCATGGGTCGGTAGGATCCTCGCCCTCGTTGGCGTGGACCCGGAACATCCGCTCAGCTTCGGCGTAGTACGGTTCGAGGTCCGAGTACCGGATAGGCCATGCGGGTGACTCACCGTCGGGGTGTTCGAGGACACCGAAGTCCTGTTCGCGGAACCGCGGAAGAGTGGCGCCGTAAAGTTTCGTGCTGCCACCGACGTAGTGGTAATTTCCCGGCACGAATTCGCGGCCGGTGACCAGATCGAGCCAGGATGCGGAGTTCTTGTATCGGCCGGCGGTGTGCACGGCTTCCGCCGACCAGTTCTCGCGTTCCGCAGGGAGAAAGTCACCCTGTTCGATGATCAGAACGCGTGCGCTGCTGTCCTTCAGTGCGTAGGCCAGGCTGGCCCCGCCCATTCCGGAGCCGATGATCGCAATATCGTAGTCGAGAATGTCGGGCGGATCGGTGAGAATGTTCTTTCGAATCGATGCGAGTCGATCAGTCATTCGCGGACTCCGTTGGGGCTGGGGTGATCCCGTCGGCTGGGGCGTACCGATTCGACTCTATGAGCACTTGATCGCCATTCCGATGCGCAGAATGTGCCAGAGCTATTGACCGTTCTGCACAGAGTGTGTGATGCCACACCCGCTGGCGGTCGCGGCGAACCAGCCCGTCAACGTCCGGTCTCGCGACTACGCCGCTGCAGCAGATCGTGTCCACGGACAGCAAAGATGAGGGCTTGTCGTGCATCAGGATCGTCGAGAGACCGGCCCAGCAGTGTTTCGATCCGTTCCAGGCGGTAGTAGAGCGTTCGGCGCTGAACGTAAAGCTGCTGCGCGGCTTGCGATTTGTTCCCCTCGCAGGAGAGATAGGTTCGCAAGGTAGGCAGTAGGGTGTTGGCGGACTTCGCGTCGTGCGCGAGCAGCGGGCCGAGCTCGTCCTCGATATAGCGGGCCAGCTCGGGCCCCTGAGCCAGCGAAGCCAGCAGACGTAGTACCCCCAGGTCGTCGAACCGGTGGATGGACCTTTCCGGTCGAGCAGCGGCGACCGCGGCAGCGCTGCGAGCTTGTTCGACCGCCGTCGACAAGTGGCCGGCACTGACCAGGCGACTGATTCCTGCACTGATGTCGAGGCCGGTGAGCCGCTCGATAACCTGCTTCTCCGATCGAGTCTGCGACAAACCGAGGATGACAAAGATGTGCTCGCCTAGATCCGCAACCACTGCCGGGATGTGCAACGACCGGAACAGTTCATCGATCTCGTCCTCGCCTGTTGCCGAGGCAGCGCCGTTCTTATTGATGTAGACGACGACCAAGGCTCGGTCGCGCAGGTCGCGGCCGACGCGCAGGGCGCGATTGACGAACATCTCACCGGTGATATCGCCGAGCAGCAGTCGGCTGACCAGTGCATTCTGGCGTTGCGCCGCACGGGCTCCGCTTTCGCGGGCGCCCAACAATGCGATTGCTATGCAGTCGGTCGTGCGGTCGAGCGCGTATCCGGCCGTGCCGACGAGCGCCCGATCACCGTGCAGAACATGCAACCAGCCCCATCGTTCTCCACGCAGCACAACTGCCCTGCGGGTGCAGCGTGGAGTGTCGTTACCGGTCGACTGGCCTGCCGCACTGTGCTCGATGCGCGAGTGATGTTCCCACTGGGACAAGGCTTTATCGGCGTCCGGGGTGGCGCCGGAATACGAAACGATTTGGCGGGTAGCGTCTTCCAGGACAACCGGGTGGCCAACCTCATCGGCGAGCATGTCGGTGAACGGGACGTGGTCCGACCCTGCCAGTAGCAGTTGCATGTACTTGGCGTTGAGCCGCTCGTAGGCGGTCAGATCGAGCAGGCGTTGGTCGACGAGCGAGGAATGGACCTGGGCCGATACCTCGACGAAGGGAACTTCGCCGTCGAGCCCGACGAGCGGGAACTCGAGTTCGCGGGCGGTCTGGATCAGCGCCGATGGCATTTCCCGGAAGGCTCGGCCGCTGATCTCGATGACCAGCACGGCTGCGCCCGCCGCCGCGACCTCCTCGAGATATCGGCGCTGTCTTTCCGGCTCGTTTCCGATGCCCATCCCCGAGGTGAGCAGCATTTCGCCGCCGAGCAGAAATCGCGCGATGTCGGAAATCTCGGTCGGGTGTACCCAGCGAATGGGTCGGGACAGATTCGGTTCACCGGCGTACACGGTGACCGGCACCCTGGTGAACACCTCCAGGCGTAGCGCTGCCTCTACGTTCATCGTCATCGTTGACCACCATCTCGCTTCACATTGTGCAGAAGATCAAACAACTTATGCGCACCATGTGTCTACCGTCGTGGGGCGGCGACGGTGCAGACTTACGTTGCTTGCCTCTGGCCGGTGCGATTCGAGTCCGGTACGGGGCGTGGCGCAGTTTCTGCGCTGACGCATTGCTATCAATCAGAGAGGAACCATCGATGGTCATGCTCAATGGCGGGCAAGTCATCGCCCGAGTGCTGAAGGAATACGGCGTGCCGTATGTGGCCGGTATTCCCGGGCACGGTATTTGGGGACTGATGGATGCCTTCCTGGAGGACGAGTCGAGGATCCCGTTCATCCAGACCTATCACGAGCAGAGCGCGGTCCACCTCGCCGACGGCTACTACCGGGTCTCCGGCAAGCCTATGGTTGCTGTGACTTCGATCGGCGCGGGCGCATCGAATACGGTCCTCGGTTTGGCCACCGCCTACAGCGACTCCACCAGCGTCCTGGTTATCACTGGCGGACCGCCGCGGCACATGCGCGGGCGCGGCATCCTCCAGGAGCTCGATCGCCAGAAGGACAACGGCTTTCCCCAGGTCGCCGAGGCGGTCTCCAAGCGCAGCTGGGTTGCCAACAGCATCGAAGAGCTGCCGTTCATCCTGCATCGCGCATTCAACACGATGCTGACCGGCCGCCGCGGGCCCGCACACATCGAGGTGCCCTACGACTTGCATGCAGAGACCGCCGACGTCACGTTGCACGACCTCGAGCGACGTCTTCCGGTGGGGCGGCAGTATCCGGACCCGGAGGCGGTCGATCGCGCAGTGCGGTTGCTCGCCACCGCTGAGCGGCCGGTGATCGTCGTCGGCGGTGGCGCGATCACCGCGGAAGCAACGGATGAGGTCCGTGCGCTCGCCGAGTCCTGGCGTATTCCTGTCGTCACGACGTGGAATGGCAAGAGCGCCTTTCCCGAAGACCACGAACTGTTCGTAGGCAGTGTCGGGCAGACGGGAACGATCCACGGCAACTACTTGGCGGCCAATGCCGACGTCGTCGTGTCGATCGGGTGCCGATTCACCGACTGGTCATCTTCCAGTTATTCACGCGGGCAGTCGTTTTCGTTCCCGCCCGCCAAACTCATTCACATCGATATCGACCCATACGAGATCGGCAAGAACTATCCCGCCGAGGTCGGGATCGTGGCCGATGCGAAACCCGCCGTCGCCGCGATCGTCGATTCACTGCCATCTGTAGCGCCCGAGCGCGCCGAATATCTGGCCGAGATCGTTGAACACAAGATCGACTGGGAACAGCAGTTGTCTGCTCGCCGCGACTCGGATCGCTTCCCCTTCACCCTGCAGCGCCCGCTGGGGGCCCTGCGAACAGTGATGGATCGCAACGGGATCGTCCTCGTCGGGTCGGGCAATACTCAGGGCGCGGTCAAGCAGACGTTTCCGGTATACGAGCCGCGCACCCACCTGACGACCGGCGGATTCTCCGCTATGGGCTGGCCGGTGCCTGCGGCTCTCGGCGCCAAACTGGCCGCTCCGGACCGCCAGGTCGCCTGTATTACCGGTGATGGTGACTTCCTGATGACCGCACAGGAAATCGGTGTGGCCATCCAGCACGACATCGCCGTTGTCTTTCTGGTGCAGGACAATTCGGGCTACATTTCGATTCGCGGTGGCCAGCGGAACGCGACGGACCGAATCATCGGCACGGAATTCAACCGCCCGGACGGCACCCCGTACAGCCCGAGCTTCGAAAACCTCGGCAAGTCCTTCGGTCTCGAGTCCTTCCGGGTCGAATCCGCTGCCGACCTCGAGCCCACCTTCAAGCGTGCGTTCGACGCCAAAGCGCCTGTGCTGGTAGAACTTCCGACGGACCGTGACCTCGCCAGCCCGTTCGTATCGGGTTGGCTGGACTTCCCGCCGCTGCCACACATCACCGACAGCCGCCAGGACGAGTACCGAGAGTTGCGCGGTAAGCAACAGCACCAGTAGCCGACAGCCCGATCGTCGACGTGCTCACCTGCTCGTCGACTCCGATGGTGACGGCAGGGACCACCAGCCCCAATGCCTCGGGACCAGCCGTCACCATCCAACTCATCGAACTACCTGCCACCTCCTGGCAGCAGTTGTCGACCGCCGCCGGTGCACACGGGCCGCGCGAATACGACTGGGCACACCAACTCGAGCAGTATCGAGCCATCGCCACCAGATGCGACAAAACCGCGACCTCCTACCGAGGCATGCGGCTTCGCTGATGCGTTGATCCTCCCGGTTCCCTCCATCGGGGGAGGTCGAATTCCACCTCGCGGCCGACGTGGGCGGGCACGACCATCCGTAGCGTCGAAGCCCCTGGGCAGGGCCAATCACCCCGTCCGACACCCACATTCGCCAGGAGGATCTGTGCTTTCCGCCTTCGTATCGGCTGTGCGGACCACGGACTTACGGCGGAAGATCCTGTTCACGCTGGGCCTGCTGGCGCTGTATCGCCTCGGTGCGGCGCTGCCGTCGCCCGGTGTCGACTACAAGTCGGTCCGCAGCTGTATCGAGCTCGTCTCCGGTGGTGAATCGGCTGGTATCTACCAGCTGATCGACCTCTTCTCCGGCGGCGCGATGCTGCAACTGTCGGTGTTCGCGATCGGCATCGTGCCCTTCATCACCGCCAGCATCATCACTCAGTTGCTGACCGTCGTGATCCCGCGATTCGAGGAGCTGCGCACCGAGGGGCAATCCGGCCAAGCCAGAATCACGCAGTACACCCGCTATGTCGCGATGGCGCTGGCAGTCCTGCAGGCAACGACATTGGTCGCACTGGCCGCACGCCGGCAATTGCTGCGCGGATGCCCCAAGGACATCCTGGCCGACGCCTCCCTCTTCGGCATGCTCATCATCGTGCTGGTCATGACCGCGGGCGCGGCCCTTGTCATGTGGTTCGGCGAGCAGATCACCGAGCGCGGCGTCGGCAACGGTATGTCACTTCTGATCTTCACCGGTATCGCCGCCCGAATCCCGAGCCAGGGCAAGTCGATTGTCGACAGCAGGGGTGGGCTGACCTTCGCTGCCGTGTGCGTGACGATATTCCTGCTGATCGTCGCCGTCATCTTCATCGAGCAGGGCCAGCGCCGGATTCCGGTGCAGTACGCCAAGCGCGTGGTCGGCCGCAAGATGTACGGCGGGTCCTCGACCTATCTGCCGCTGAAGGTGAACCAGGCGGGTGTCATCCCGGTCATCTTCGCGTCCTCGTTGCTGTATCTGCCGAACCTGTTGGCGCAGTTGACCCAGAAGAGTTCCGGTAACCCCGCCAAGTGGCAGGAGCTGATCCAGAAGTACCTGGTCAACCCGAGCAACCCCGTGTACGTCACGATCTATTTCGCGCTGATCGTGTTCTTCACCTACTTCTACGTCGCGATCACCTTCAATCCGGAGGAGCGCGCGGACGAGATGAAGAAGTTCGGCGGTTTCATCCCTGGCTACCGTCCGGGCAAGCCGACCGCCGACTACTTGAACTTTGTCTCGAGCCGGATCGCCCTCCCCGGTTCCGTCTACCTCGGTGCTGTGGCTGTGTTGCCGAACCTGCTGCTGCACTTCGGCTCCGGCAGCCCGGCCCAGAACCTCGCGTTCGGCGGTACCTCGGTGCTGATCGTGGTGAGCGTCGGCCTCGACACGATCAAACAACTCGAGAGCCAACTGATGAACAAGAACTACACGGGGTTCCTGCGCTGAAGCAGACTGTGCACATGGCCACGACCACCTCGACACGCCCCCTGCTGCTGCGGCTGGTGTCCACACTCGTGCTCGCGATCAGCGCCACCGTACTGTCGGCGGGCAGCGCGCACGCCGTCACCCCGATCGCCGGCCGCAGCGCCGCGATGGGCCTCGACCCGCGCGCCGCGGATCCACCCGTCGACATCGTGGCCGCGCCGCGGGATTCGACGATATCGGTGTTGCTCGCAAACGATCAGATCGTATTCCGTTCGGGACTACGGGCAGTCATCGATAGCCAGCCGGACCTTCGATGCGTCGCGGAGGTCGGCGACGGCGCCGCCGCCATCCGGGAGATGCGACGGCTGCGACCCGATATCGCCATCCTCGATCTCGACATGCCCGGTCTCGGTGACCCGGCCGCCTTCGAGACGGTCGCGGCACTCGGCGGCACCAGCCGAATCCTGACCCTGACCGCCGAGGACACCGACGAAAACCTCTACCGCGCACTACGTCTCGGCACCAGCGGCTTCCTCACCAAAACACTGCCGGCTCGCGACCTGGTCTCCGCCATCCGGATCGCGGCACACCGTGACGCACTGATCGATCCACGCCTGACCCGCCGCCTGATCACGCGCCTGACCCACGGCATCGAACCGTTCCCCGCCGCACCCGAAGTCGCCGCGCTGACTCCTCGCGAACATGAGGTCCTGCTCCTGATGGCCAAGGCCTACACCAACCCCGAGATCGCCGCCGCCCTCGGCGTCGGCGAACAGACCGTCAAGACCCACGTGTCCAACGTGCTCGCAAAGCTCGGCGTCCGCGACCGCGTACACGCCGTCGTCTACGCCCACACACGCCGCATCGTTCCCGGCGGCCCGTACCCGCAGTCGTTATAGAACGCGGGATGGGAGTGTCGGGATATCGGTTTGCGCTGTGAGGTGCTGTGATTCGCGTGAAGGTGAGAGACCCCTGCCTCCGGCCTGTGTCTGACCTGGACGGGATTACATTCTCGGCTGGTCTCTCACTCGAGTCGGGCAACACTCCGCCGTCGACCCGCACCCCGCTGAAAAGCCCTTGTTGTTGCTGGCCGGGACGTTGGTGACGGCCTAGGGTGCGCGGTCGAGAATCAAGCGGGCGAGGGCGTCGCGGTCCTCGAACATCGCGATATGCCCGACTCCGCGAAGGTATTCCAGCTGGGCGCCCGGCACCGCTTCATACTGGTGCGCCGAGGCCGGGTCCCAACGAGGGTCGGAGTCCCCAAAGATCACGAGGAGGGGCTTTCCCGCGTCGATGAGGCGCTGGGGCACGGTCCGCGCGGCGATGTAGTCGCCGTTGGCGGCGAAAATAGCGCGGAAAGTTCGATAGGACGTCCTTCGCAAGTCGGCCACAGCCCAGTCGGGCACCGTGATCGGCGCCGCCGCAGCCGCTGCCACTCCGCGGCGGATCATCGAGTCGGTACGGATCGCCCAGACGAGCGGACCCAGGGGCGGCGAGACGAGCACCCGGATGATCGCCGGCTCGGGGAGTAGCGCTGCGTGACTCGGCCCTGTACTGACCAGGACCAGCTCGCCGACCAGGTCCGGACGACGTTCCACGAGGGCTGTAGCGACATACCCTCCGCTCGAGTGACCGACCACCTTCAGATTTCGAACACCTAGCTCGTCCAACACCATCGCCGTCCGATCCGCCTGCTGCGGAACGGCGTACGTCGACGCCGGCTCGGACTGGCCGCATCCCGGAAGGTCGATCGTGATCACCCGATACTTCGTGGCGAGCGACGGCACCACCGGTGCCCACGTCGAACCGGTTGCGCCCGAGCCGTGGATGAGTAACAAGGGCGGTGCCGCCGGGTTCCCATCGATGACGACGTGCAACCCGCGGATTGTCGTGTCATGGCGCGTCTGAGTGGGATTCGATTCGCTCATATCGACAGCTTCGTCGCGGGCTCGTCACGCCGTATTGGACGAATGTCACGTTATCCCGCTGCGGCTAGCCTGGAATGTATGACCGCTACGGGCGGATTGGACTGGAGTCGGGTCGACGTCGCCGTTCCGGTCCGGCGACCGACTCCGGGAATCCAGATGGCGGGTTTCCGGCACCACGACGACGTCGCCCCTGTCGACATCGCGATGATCCCACATCCCTCGGTCACGCTCCTGCTCGATCTCAGCGAGCACGGGGTCGTCTACGACGTCGGGTGCGCGGTCACGGGGAACGCGATCGTCGGCCTCCATGCCGGCGCCTTACGCATCACTGGCGCAGGGGCCGGCGACGTCCTGCAGATCCGCGTGTCCCCCGTCATCGCCGCGGCGATTCTCCGAGACACCGAGATCATCGGCGGCACCGTGACACCGTTGCCGGAACTGTGGGGCAGCTGCGCTGCCATCTTGACCGAACGACTTCGCGCGACGCCGTCGTGGGACGACCGGTTCGCGATCGCAGTCGAGTTCCTTCGCAGCCGGGTACCTCGCGGATTCGATGTAGCACCCGAGATCGCGTACGCATGGAACCAGACCGTGCGCACCAAAGGCCTGCTCCGCATCGAAACCCTTGCCGCAGAGACCGGCTGGACCCGCCAGCGACTGTGGTCTCGCTTCCGGGCTCATATCGGGGTCTCGCCCAAGCGTGCGTCCGAACTCGTCCGCTTCGACCATGCCGCCCATCTCCTGGCTGCAGGGCGCTCGCCCGCGGATGCCGCCGTCGAGGCCGGCTACGCCGACCAATCCCATCTTCACCGTCAAACCAGGGCGATTACCGATATGACCCCTGCCGCCGTCGCGAGGGCACCGTGGCTCGCGATCGACGAAGTCGCCTGGCCGACAACCTGATCCCCGCAGCCGAACGAACATCGACGGCCTGTTTGCCGGGCACATGAGAACCGGAGTGCGGACCACTCGTCCCGCGAGGTCAGCCTGCGGTCCGCCAGATCTACTGGGGTCACGATTCCCGTTGCGGGCCGGTCTGCTTCGTTCGGACTGCGCTTCGTGCCGACACACTCCAACCAGGCCAGTACGAGGTTCGGGTACCGCTATACAAAGCCCATGCGGGTGATCGCTCAGACGCTCGGCGTCAGCCGGGCGACGCTGTACCGTGTGCTGACCGAGAAGGAATGAAGCCACGGCCGATGCGAACTCGGCATCGGCCGTGGCCTGACTCGCAACAGCTCCGCCGTCAGTTCGGGTCAATCCAGCTGGGAAATCGCCGTGTCACCCGGTGCTCGGGACTGTTCACGCTGCCCGATTGCCAGCGGTCACCATTGGGCGCCCAAGCGTCGAGGAAGATTCCGACCCATCGACCGTTGGCGTCGATCAGACAGTGTTCCTCGGCGTTACCGGAACAGATCGCCTCGACCAGCCCGAGCGCTGGAACCGGGCGGCTGCGGTCTTCGGCAACGTAGTCCACGACCAGATTGAAGCACCATCCGGTCTCGATCCGCGCCGCTTCATCATCGAAACGGGTGATCCGTACAGTGGCTGACTCATGGCCTTGACGGGGAGTGCGTGAAGCCAGGGAAACCACTGATTCGTAGAGGTAAGTCTCGGCGTCATACTTCACCGCAAGATCGCACAACCCGATAACGAATTCTTCCCAGCTGCCCTGCTCGCTCACCGTTGTACTCCTTGCTCAGCCACAGGGGTTGGTAACCGTTCCCGAATACTGCCATGCCATCGACCCGGAGGGTCGACCGCCATACACGCCGCTCCCCTTCGCGGCGGTCCTGTACTCGCCTGGCTGGCACTGTAGCTGTCCCTGAGCGGTGTACTTCTCGTTCGCCTTGGGTGCGGTGACTGGATTACTCCCAGGCGTACCGACTGCAACCCATTTTCCGCTCTCCTTCTTCTCAATCTGGACGAATACGTCCAGCGAGTCGATCGCGGCGGTGCAGGAGATTCGGCCCTTGCCCACGATCCAGCCGGGCGAACCCTTCGAGTGGTGTGGATTGTTCGCCTCCACATGGCATGCGGCGTCACCCGGCGCGGCATCGGCGACGGTCGGCGAGAACCCCGGCGCGGCAAGAGTCGCCGCGACCAGGCCTGCGGCGATGGTGCCTTTTCTGGTGTACATTGCATCCCCCTAGATCAGTTCGGTTGCGGCGGAATCAATTCCGAACCGCATACCTGTTTAGATGCGCCACAGGGTCATCCGGTTCCAACCGACTAGCCACTTGCTGTTGTGATCTAAGTCATATTTTTGCCGTGTGGTGCAGTACATGGCTGCAAGGGTGATGCGCGTCCTCACCCTCCTCCCGCTTTTCCGAATGGCTTCCGCCGTGCGATCTTTCAGGATGCGCTCGGGCCACAGGATCACCGCCGCCAGCACGGCCGAGGGCAGGCCCATCGCGACCACCCACCCGAGTGCGATCCACACGTCGCCGGCACTCATTGGCCCAGCTACCTCCACAGCTCCGTGTCCGTCACCGATATCGGCTCCACGTCGATCGTGTTCAGGAGGCCACGCCGGATGACGAGCAGCAGGTCTTCGTCAACCGGCGCGTACGTTACGGCCGCAAGGGCGCTCCGCCTCGTGCAGCGCCAGGACTCTGGCCCCGGCCAGCCCAGCATGCAAGCGCGACCCGCGGTCCAGGCCAGATCGACCAGCACCGGAAGTCTTCGCGGCATGAGCTGCGGTGTAACCGAGCTGTGTTGTCAGTTCGGCGTCGAGGTTTGGGCGCGGGTGCGGGTGGCGGTGGGGGTTTCGCCGGTGTGGCGGCGGTAGATGCGGCGGAAGGCAGAGGGGTCGGCGTAGCCAGCGGCGGCGGCGATGGCATCAATCGGATCGTCAGTGGTGGCCAGCAGGGCTGCGGCGTGGCTGACGCGGAGGCGGTGGACGTATTCGGTGGGGGACATGCCCAGGTGGGTGTGCGTGCGGCGGGCGAGGGTGCGGGGGGAGACGGATGCGGCGCTGGCTAATTCGGCGAGGCTCAGCTGGCGGCTGAGATTGGTGATGATGTGGTGTTCAAGGGCTCGCAGGGCGGGGTCGGTGGAGCGGAGGTGTTCGAGGATCATGTAACGGGATTGGGACATGCGGGAATCGAGGACGAGGTAGCGGGCTACGCGGTCGGCCAGCGCCGCACTGTGGAGGCGGGCAACGAGGGTAAGCATGAGGTCGGCGTGGGCAAAGGCGGCGCCGGCGGTGATGACCGGGCCGGTGTCGATGACCATGCGGTCGACCAGGACGGTGATGTCAGGGAAGCGGCGGGTGAAAAGCGGGGCGAGCCACCAGGTTGTGGTGGCGGTGCGGCCGGAGAGCAGGCCGGAGGCGGCGAGGATGAAGGTTGCCGAGCAGCAAGCGGCAACGGTGGCGCCGTTGGCGGCGGCCTGTCGGATCAGCTCAATGGCCTGCGCGGTGTCGGGGCGAGACAGCAGTTCGTGAATTCGTCCTTCGGTCGCGGCAGACGGACCCGGAATAACCAAGATATCGCTCGAGCCGAATTTCACAGCGGCGGACGGGCTTTCGGTTGTTACCGGAATTGATCGTCCGCTTCCGGATCGCACTGGTTTGCCATCGACCGAGATGACGCGTTGACGGAGCAGATGCTGGCGGTGCGGGGGAGTGCGGTCCTGGGCGAGTCCGGCAGCGGTGTCGACGATGTCGATGCCCATGCCGAGCGCTCCTTCGAGCACACCCTCGAGGATCAGATGGGTGATCATTGGCAAGATTGGACCGAAAAGTGGCGATTCAGTCAATGGTGATGCCAGCCTGCGACCGGCATGGTGTGGATGTGCAGCAACCCTCTTTTGATAATGACCGCGATGATCGACTCGACGACTTCCACTGCCGGACGGTCACATTCCACGGCGCCGCACGCGCGGTGTACGTGTCGGGAACCGGACCGGCAGTCATAGTGATGGCCGAAATGCCTGGTATCAGCCCCGATGTGGCCCGCTTCGCCCGCTGGGTCCGGGACGCCGGGCTCACGGTGTACATGCCGTCGCTGTTCGGCCGCGATGGCGCCTACCCGGAGGCCGAAGCCGGGCGCGCGGTGTTCAAACGTGCCTGCGTCAGTGCCGAATTCCGGGCGTTCGGCGGCGGCGCTGAGAGTCCGGTCGCCGACTGGTTGCGTGCCCTGGCCGCCCTCGCCCACCGGGAATGCGGTGGCCCTGGAGTCGGCGCGGTGGGAATGTGTTTTACCGGGAACTTCGCCCTGACGATGATGCTGGAACCGTCGATGCTCGCCCCCGTGCTCTGCCAGCCTTCCCTGCCGTTGGATAATCCTGCTGGACTGGAGATTTCACCCGAGGACCTGGCGTCTGTGCGCGAAGTTCTGGATCGTGAGAACCTGGTCGTGCGCGCCTACCGCTTCGAGGGCGACCGCTTCTGCACCGCAGCGCGTTTCGCCGCCTATGCCGATGCCCTCGGCCCTCGTTTCGAGCCTCGCGTCCTTTCCGCTGCCGCGGCGAACCCCGCCCCGCCGCCGTTCTTCGAGCAGTTCGTCGGCTGCGCTCACAGCGTTGTGACGGCTCATTTGATCGATGCCGAAGGCGA
Source organism: Nocardia sp. NPDC049707 (assembly GCF_040674855.1). Taxonomy (NCBI): domain Bacteria; kingdom Bacillati; phylum Actinomycetota; class Actinomycetes; order Mycobacteriales; family Nocardiaceae; genus Nocardia; species Nocardia sp. NPDC049707. Next base: position 15,988 of record NZ_JBFANN010000064.1, read on the forward strand.
ACCCACCGCAGCGGTCCGTGACGAGATCATCGCATTTCTGATTGAGACACTTGCCGATAAGGGCGCGGGTCCTCAGCGTTCTGGCGATGTCGCGCAAGAAAACTCGAACCACGACTGATCCCACCGGCAACCCAGCGGCCGGGCCGAGACGACACACCGCCACCCGGACCGGCCAACCGACGGACGAGGCATCAGGACCCGGCACCGGTCTGTGAGACCTTCCCGCAACCCCGTGTCGAGGGGGTATCCGCAGTCACCGGTGGACCGTTCAGTGATAAGTGGTCAGCGCGTGGTGCGGACGGATTGAGTTGTACAGAAAGCGGAACCGGTGGACCTCCATGTCCGAGACGTCGCCATCGGGGATCAGATCGATAACACCACTCGAGTCAGCGCAGGTGTGTATTCAAGAAAGCCAACGCATCCGGCAGTGATGCCAGGAATGCGCCGCTATGGTCTCTACCGGGGTAACTATCGACCGTCACCTGTATGCCGGGATTCAACTCTTGGAGAGTTTTCCCGTAACTCTCCGTGTTTGTGGGAGGAACATCGATGTCGGCGGTGCCGTAGCCGATCATGATGTCACTGGTGAAGCGGTCTTCCGAGTAACCGGCGAGCGCGGTGATGTCCGCTTCGAATGTCGGCGTCGGTTCGTCCGGGTTGGCGACAAGCGCAGCGGGCCGCCGGCCCCCCGCGCGCGCAACGAGATCCGCAAGGCATTCCGAAGTTGCCTTTTCCACGTATTCCTTTCCGAATTCGGAAAGAAATGGGGTCACACTGTCGGGATTCAACTCCTGCAACGAGGCCAGGAAGTACCCCGCGTACCCGACTTGGTTCTCGGAGCCGGTCGAGGCTCGCTCGAACATCTTCGGCAGGCTCGCACTCGGTTTGGTGCGCAGGCCGGTGGCTATCACCCCGCTCAGCCCCGTCGCCGGACCACCGCTGCGCTCGGCGTACAGGCTGGCCGCACTCATCGCGGCGTGCGCCCCTTCCGACTGGCCGATGACAACCCATCTGCTCGACAACGGAATGGGGGTGGTGCGAATCGCCGCGACCGCGTTCAGTATCGACAGTCCTTCGACATTCGTGTTGTAGTAACTGAACTGTCCCGCAGTGCCCAGCCCCTGGTAGTCGGGTGCCAGGACGGCATACCCGCTGTCCAGGATCTGGTTGAAGTAGGCGCTGTTTCGCTGCGATTGCGGCCGACGCGATGGTGCGCAGGAATCTCCGATGCCCGCGGTGCCGTGCGCCCACACGACCAGCGGCCACCCGCCCAGCGGTGGCACACCGGACGGCAGATACAGCGCACCCGACCCCTCGGCGGGCGCGTCATGCTGATCCTTCGTCGAGTAGACGACCTCGAACGAAACCGCGGCCTTGGCGAACGACCACGCGGGATCGAGCAGTCCGATCCTGCTCAGCTCTCCGGTATCCGAAAACTTCGCCGTCGCAGGCGGACTTGCGACAGTAAGCGAAGCACACACGATCGCGGCTACCACCAGCGCCATTCGCCGAAAGGACACTACGGACATGCCACACAACCGTACCGGCACCATCCGCACATCCTCCCCACCGCTGGCGAGTCGGTCCGGTGCGGTGCATGCCGGGGTCACCGGTGCGGACGTTTTCGCGGTAACCAACGCGGCGGCGTGGGCGCGCGAACACGCGACCGGGACCAAGCCGACCGCATGCTGCAGTTCATGCTGACCGGCAGCACCGCCTCGGGTCGGATACTTCACGAAAACTGTCATTAAGTTCAGTCCGAACGCAACCATCGTCATCGGGCCGTGTCGTCCCTAGCGTGCGAGATGTGACAACTGATGTGAGGAAACCACTCAACGACATCGCCGACGCCACCGCTCGCGCCGTTGCGGACGATCCGGCAAACGCACTGGTGGGTTTTCGTGTCTCCGGCACTCCGGAGGGGACGGTGGGCAGTGCGATCACCGTCGGCAAGCACACTATTCGCGTGGATGAGCCCCCTGCACTCGGCGGGGAAGCCACCGCACCGAACCCGGTCGAGGTCTACCTTGCATCGCTGATCGCGTGCCAGGTGGTGACCTATCGATTCTGGGCGCAGCGGCTAGGAATCACGATCGATGATCTAGCGGTGCAGGCCGAGGGAGATCTCGATGTCCGCGGTTTCTTCGGCCTGGATGATCACACCCGCCCCGGCTTCCAGGCGGTGCGGGTAACCGTGCGGATCAGCGGCCCGGAGTCCGCGCAACGGTACAACGAACTGCAACATGCAGTCGACACCCATTGCCCGGTACTGGATCTCACAACTGGACATACTCCCGTCGACACCACCCTGATCACGAGTTAGCGCTACGACTGGCGACCGGTCCGGCATCCCCTGAACGCCGGTGACGTGCGGAACTCGACTGCCTTGTCGACGATCACTCCGGTCGACGGTTCGCCTTGGCGGACAGTGACTTCTGGCTGACGCTGCGCGCCGCCGCTGTGGACACGGGCATCGGCAACGGCGGCCGCAGAGTCATTCCGCAGGGCTCGTCCCTAGCTGCCATGACAAACGGTCGGCGCCCCTGGCATCGTTGTCGGGAAGCGGAGCCGAACTCGCCGATCGCGCGATGCTAGATCGGGGGCAGGGCCGCAGCCGCTGAGGAGCCGGCCCGGTCGGCCGCGAGTGCCCCGGCCAGCGCCCAGGTGCGGTGCTGATCGTCGGGACCGGCCAGATCCGTGGTGGTCAGTACGACCTCGGTGGCGCCCGCGTCGTAGTAGCGCTGGATTCCGGCGGCGATGGTCTCCTCGTCGCCGATGAGCGCCAGTTCCGCCGCCCGCGAGGCACCTTCGAGTTCGATGACCCGGCGATAGGACGGCACCTGCTCGTAGAACGCCAGCTCTTGTACCGCCGCCGCACGAGTGCCCTCGGCATCGGAGGTGACGACTGCGGGGACGAAGGCGACGATGCGTGGTGCGGTTTGCGACGCCTGCGTGATCACCGGCACGATGTGCTCGCTCAGGGTCTTCGGGCCCGCCAGATACGGCAGGGTGCCGTCGGCGAGTTCCCCGGTAACGCGTAGTGCTTGCGGCCCCATCGCGGCCACCAACACCGGTACGCGTGGTTCTGCCCCGGGAACCGTGGTCGACAGCGGCGGCGTGACCGTCAGCAGTTCGCCGTGGAAGTCGGCGGTGCCCGTGTCGAGCAATTCCCGCAGCGCGGTGAGGAACTCGCGCAAGCGGGTAATGGGCCGATCGAAGGTCGTGCCGAACGCACCGGCGACCAGCGTCGAACCGACAGCCACGCCCAGATGATAACGGCCGTGCGTCGCGGCTTGGGCGGTCTGCGCCTGAGCGGACACCAGCAGCGGATGGCGGCCGACCACAGGGATGGCCGAGGTGCCGACCTGTAGGTCCGGCACCTCCCGGCCCACTATGGCGGCGAGGGCGGGGGAGTCGTAGTCCATCCGCTGTCCGAACCACACCGACCCGATACCCAGCTCGGCGACCGAGTGGGCCTGCGCCACGATCTGGTCGACGTAGTTGCCCGAATTCGAGGCAGCGAGCGCAATTCCGAGAGTCATGCCGAGGGCAACCTGTGTTCCGGAGCGCCTGTTCCCCAGCGGCGAGATCAAATCAGCTTGATCACAAGGGTTTTCGTCGTCCGGGAGTCTGTGGTCCGATCCTATGCGGAGGCGCACGCGACCGGGCAAGCTGTTATCAGGAAAACCCGCTCCGCCAGTTCAGCACATGGACCAACTATTGCGGGTGATCGAGTCCATATGGGGACGGTCTCGGTAGCATTGGACAGCATCCTCGCGGCCACGTCGCCCAACACTGTGGACCAGGTGTCCGACGATCGAGCGGTAATGGGGGGACGCTGTCCGGATACTGGTGCGGCCGTTGACGAATGAGGTCGACCGCTACCTCGTCATCACCAATAGGCAAGCGAGCCGGAGCATCCGGACACTACAGGAGTTGCTGTCACCTGAATAGCACGTATCTGAATCAAGCCCGAGAACTATCCTCGGGCAGGCGGGCCAAGGCATTCACGGGACAAGCGCTGAAGCGACTGCTTCGATGACATGATCGACATCGGTGTCGGTATTGAAGTAATGGAATCCTACTCTGAGTGCACCGCTTTCGGTCAAGGTGGCTCGCACCTTGGCTTTTCGAAGGGCAGCGGGGTCGATGCGGCGATATTCGGGTGGCGCGGTGACAACGATGTGAGACGGCGCACCGTTGTTGAGCGGACGAAAGCCCTTCTCCCGCATACGTCTGGTGTAGTCGGACGCGAGGCGGAGGGTGTGGCGACGGCTTTCATCCTCGCTGATCTGCGAAAGTAGGCTCAGCGCTGCACGAGCGCCGATCCAGGATATCCACGCGGGTGAGGAGTTGCAGCGGGTCATCGTTGCCGATTCTGTGTACGGGCCCCCGAAATAGTGCTCGGCGTCACGGGCGGTTTTCCAGCTGGCAACCGTCGGTAGGAGTTCTGCTCTGGCGGGGTCGGCGACCAGCCAGGTGGTCCCGCGCGGACAGAGCATCCATTTGTAGCCGTGCGCGGCAATGATGTCTGCGGGGTGCCGAGCGAGATTGCTGCGGAGAACGCCCAGCGACTGAGTGAGGTTGGCGTAGACGAGTGCATCGTGTTGGTGGGCGGCATGGCATATCGCCTCGATATCGACCAACTCGCCGTCATTGGTCAGCACTTCACTCACCATTACCAGCCCCGTAGTGGGCCTGATCGCGTCGATAATTGCGGCGGTGCGACTTCTGCCCGGTTGTCGGGCAACGACACAAAGATCGGTACCTGTCGCATCGTGGTAGTGATGTGCGGGGAAGAGAACACTGCGGAACTCGTCCTCGGCAACGACAATCGTGGTGCCGGGCGCGGTGCTGCGTACCGCGACCGTGGACGCTTCCGCGAGGGAGGTCTGGGCGGCGATGGTATCGGGCCCCACTCCGGTGTACCGGGCGAAGTCCGAACGCGCAGCATCAACGGCATGGTCCCAATCGAGCCAGTCGAACGAGCCGGACGACCAGTCGTCGAGGGCCTGACGCAGAGTGGTGACAACCGGCGTCGCCCCGGGGGGCGCGCCAGGGGTATCGAGCCAGGTCCACGTTTCGAGAGCGGGAAAGTTTGCCCGGAATTCTTCCGGTGTCATGACGGGCTGGGAATGGCGACGACAGCTTCGATCTCGACACGCAGCCGCGGCTTCGCCAATGCTGTGACTGTTGCTGCGGAATGCGCTGGATACTGGCCGCCGGGGAACCATCGAGCGTAGACCTCGTCACGTGCTCGTGCGAATTCGGCGAACCCATCGTCGCCGACGACGAGGGTAAGCATTTTGACGATCGATGCGGGAGTCACTCGCAGGTGATCCAGCACCATTTCGAGGTTGGCGAAAACTTGTTTGGTCTGGTCGTAGCAACTATCCGAGTCCAATGCTCCGTCTGCTCCGACACCGATCTGTCCCGAGATGTATGCCATGGTGGTCGAGCTGGGGACCAGCACGACGTGGCTGAACTTGCCGATAGGCGGGGCGATGGTAGGTGGGTTCACATATTTCATGCGATTCTGTTCCTCTCGGAAGGTGGGGTCACGCGGTGCCGCGGCGCGGGATGAAAACCGTTTTGCCGAAGTTGTTTCCTGAAGCCATCTCGCGGAACGCATCCGGCGCTTCACTCAACGGGCGGTACGCATGTACCACAGGTCTGATTTCGTAGTCTGTGACAAAGGCGAGCATGCGGGCGAATTCAGGTGCACTGCCCATCGAGGTGCCTTCGAGACTTATCTGTCGGAAAAACAGGTCACGCAACGACAGCGTGATATCCGGTGCGGTCGTGGCGCCGAAGGAGACAATGCGACCACCCGGCCGTACCGCACGGATCGCGGCGGGAAACGAGAATGCTCCGACGCTGTCGAGCACCAGGTCCGCCGGGGCGTGGAGGTGTTCGTCGAAGTCGGCGGCGCCAACGACGACGTGGGCCGCGCCGAGGGTGCGCGCTTGCGCGGCTTTACTGTGGTGTCGGGTAACGACGGTGACTTCAGCGCCGACCGCGACGGCCATGCTCAGGGCCATGGTTCCGGCGCCGCCGGTGGCACCGGTGATGACGACGTGATCGCCGGGCCGAAGATTGCCTTTGGTAAACAGCGCACGGTAGGCGGTAAGCCCAGCCAGTGGCAGCGCGGCAGCTTCGATGTCGGACAGGTGTTGCGGGACCGGGTGAACGTTGTCTGCGGGCACTCGGACGTATTCGGCGAAAGTGCCCTGGACCGGGCCGCCCAGGATGATCGGTACCTGCGGTACATCATCGGGATCGGTCCACCCCAGACAAGGGTTGACCACCATACGGCGGCCGACCAGTTCCTGCCCCGCATCGATGCCGGCGGCGATGACAGTGCCGACGGCATCGGCGCCAACGATCTTCGCGTCGTCGCCGCTGTGGGCGTCGATCACGAACAGTTCGTGTCGGTTCAGACCAGCCGCGGCTATTTCGATCAGAACATCGTCAGCGCCGATCTCCGGGCGGGGCACGTAGTCCAGACGCAAACCGTCAGGCCCGGGTATGTCGGAGTGCAGCAAGGCTTGCATGGTGAAGTGATGAGACATGAGAATCCGTACTGGTTGAAGGTGTCTGGTATCGCGAAGTCGGCAGTGCGCCCGTCAGACGGGCGCTGCGGCGTAGGCCTGGTACACGTTGTCCAGAACATCGCGCAAGATGTCGAGCGCTTCGTATGCCTCGGTCTCCGTCACCGTCATCGGCGGTGTCACTCGCAGCACGTTGCCCGCCAACCCGCCCTTGCCGATCAGCAGACCAGCGTTGCGGGCTTCGGCCAATACGGTGTCGGTCTGTCGTACCGCTGGCGTCCGAGTATTCGGCACGATGAGCTCGACGCCGATCATCAGCCCGGCACCACGAACTTCACCGATCAGCGGACAACTACCGGCCAGGGCGTCGAGGCCCTGGCGCAGTATCCGTCCTACATGCTCGGCGTTGGCTTGCAGATCGTGGGACTCGATGTAGTCGAGAACGGCGTTGGCAGTGGTCATGGCGAGAGGGTTGCCCCCGGCGGTGGAGATGGAGTTGGCCGTCAGGCAGTCCATCAGTTCGGCTTCGGCCACTACTCCGCCGATGGCGATTCCATTGGCAAGGCCCTTTGCGAATGTGATCGCTTGCGGCCGCACCCCATAGTGCTCGATACCGAAATAGGACCTCCCGGTCCGGCCCCAACCGGACTGGACCTCGTCTGAGACGAACGGCACGTCGTACTGGTCGAGGACGGTTTTCATCTCGACGAAGAAGTCGTCGGGAGGGGTCGCGAATCCACCAGCACCTTGGATGGGCTCGGCGATATAGCAGGCAATATCACCTGAGGTCGATGTCTCGATCATCGTCTGCAGCTCGTCGCGGCACACGGCGGTGAACTCGCGATCCGCCAGGTGACCGAACGGGCTCCGGTACTTGTATCCGGAGTGGGCATAGGTGACCTGTAGCGGACTCAGACTCGATGCGGACCAGCGACGGATACCCGTTGTGGCCGTCGCTCCGAAGGAGCGCCCGTGATAACTCCCGCGAAGGGCGATGACCTGATTGGACGCCCGCGCCGTGGTCGTCAGCAGAAACGCAGTCTCGACTGCCTCGGAGCCGGAATTGACGAAGAAAACCTTGGGGTTATCGACCGGAGCGCGAGCCACAATTTTCTCGGCGAGTTCCACCTGACTCCGGATCAGATACAGGGTGCTCGAATGCAGAATCCGGTTTGTCTGCCGTTGTATGGCCTCGGTGATCTCCGGGATGTCGTGGCCGACCATAGTAGCGAGGAGTCCGCCGAAGAAGTCGAGGTACGTTCGGCCATCTCCGCCGGTGACGTGTCGGCCCTTACCCTCGACCAGTTCCAGTGGGTCATCGTAGTAGGTGGCCATCCAGGTGGGCATCACCGCACGGTGGCGCTCGTGCAGGGTCGGTTCGGTGCCAGCTGCGCTCATAAGTTGATCCTTTGTCTGCCTATTGGTGGCTGCGCTGCAGACGCGCGGCGATGTCTTCGCTGAAGGCGGCAACCAGATCGGTGGCCACCATTGCCTGTCGATAACCGAAAACGACTGTGGCACAGTGGCGGATAGCGATCGTGGGATGTCCGAGTTCGTCGTCGACAGCGACGACAGCGGCGTACGGCTCGGAGACCGCCACCGTGACCAGTACGTCTGCGGAGGACGGTGGCGTATAGAGCGCTGCTGTTGTCGGGGGGAGGTGTAGCTCCACGCCGACCGCGTTCTCGTTCACGTAGGGATCGCCGGTCGGTGCGGCAAGAGCACGGACCAGTCCTGTCGAAGACAGTGTGTTGGCGTTTGGAATCGTCACCTTGCCGTCGTTGACAGACGGATCGTGAATCGTGATCACCGTGTCGGTACCGACCGATATCGGCCCGGAGTTGCCGTCCGTCCGTGGAACGGCGAGAAGATCCACTGAGTCGACGATCGCACTGACGAGCAGCGCCGTCCGTGAATGTCGGTCGGAAGTCTCGACGGCTGTCGGCGGAACATTCGTCCACGTCGTGGATAGGTAGCTGACCTGACCGGACGAAGGGCTCTCGCGGCCCGTGAGCACGGCGACGGTGGTGTCGCTCGTTGCTGTCGGCGCATCGTTGATCCACGCGACAAGACCCGGGTGATTGTCGATCGCCTCGGTCGGCGGGTATTGGATGAACCCCTCGACATCGGCGATCGCTTCCATCTCGGTCCCGCGTGCGTCGATCAGTTCGGCGACTGCGTCGAAGCGGTGAACTCGCGCGCCGTCCTCGACAAGTCGCTGCGCGACAGTGACGGTGGTGACGTCCAGATACGGCGGCGCAACCAGCTCTCTGATACGAATCGGGCCGGTCATAGGGCTGAAACCGGGGATTCCATCAGTGTCCGTACCCGGTTGACAATGGTGTCGGTACCAGGCACGACTGCTTGGAGCAGCGACGGTGCTGCGGGAATACGCGCGTCCGGAGTAGCAATCCTGATTGGGGGACGTCGGGTGGCGATTCCCAATTCGGCGATCGATGCGAGCACTTCGGCCCCCAGCCCGGCGAACTGGTGCGCTTCGTGGACGACCGCAAGGACGCCGGTCCTTTCGACGCTCTTGGCGACCGTGTCGATATCGAGCGGCCGAAGCCACCGCATATCGATGACCTCTACGGAGATTCCGTGGTCGCGGTCGAGTTGCTCGGCCGCATCGAGTACCTTGTGCTGGATCGCGCCCCAGGTTGCGATGGTCAGGTCGGTTCCGCTGCGCCGCGTAGCCGCGCCACCGGGAATCGGGATCGGGCCGTCCAGGGTCACCGGTTGCCTGGTTGTGTGGTAGAGATTGCGATTCTCGATCACGATGGTTGGGTCGTCGCTGGCGATAGCGGCCAGCAGCAGATCGTGGGCGTCCTGGTGCGTTGCCGGCATACAGACCTCGAGACCAGGTATGTGCGCGAAAAGGGCTTCCAGATTCTGCGAGTGCTGGGCGCAAGCACCGGGTCCGTTCCCCTGCTGGGTCCGGATGGTCAGCGGAGCGGTCAGGGTGCCGCGGTTGATGTACCGGACGTTTGCCGCTTGGTTGACAATTTGGTCGAAGGCGACGAGGGCGAAGTCCGCCCACATGATCTCAACGATGGGCCGCCGCCCGACGAGCGCCGCGCCGACTGCTCCGCCGAGGATGGCGGATTCGGAAATGGGTGTGTCGAATACCCGGTCGCCGAACATCTTGCGTAGTCCTTTGGTGACACCGAACACGCCGCCGGGGATGGCGACGTCCTCGCCGAAGAGCAAGGTCGTGGGGTCGTCGGTCATCGCACGTCGAAGGGCCCGGTTCACGCTCTCGGCGTAGGTGAGTTCTTTTCGGGTAGCGTCACGCATAGAGGTGCTCCAGGACGGTCGCGGGATCGGCGAGCGGGGCTTTTTGGGCTTGTTCGCTTGCGGCGCGAACCTCGGTGGTAGCGCGCTCGACGGTCGATTCGATGTCGCGCTTCGCAACGCCCCGTTGCATGAGGGCGGCAGTCAACCGGGCTATGGGCTCGGCAGCTTGGATACGCTCGAGTTCGCCGGCCTGCCGATACTGCTGTGCGTCGCCGATGTAGTGGCCGACGATGCGGTCGGTCATGGCCTCGACTATGGTGGGGCCCTTTCCAGCGCGAGCGTGCGCGACTGCGTGTGCCATGGCGCCGTGCACGGCGTCGGTATCGTTGCCGTCTACGCGAACTCCCGGCATGCCGTACGCGGAGGCTCGCTTGAAAAGGCGGTCGGAGGTTGTGGTCGCGGTGATCGGGGTCAGCTCCGACCAGTGGTTGTTCTCGACCACGAATACCACGGGCAGTGACATGACAGCAGCAAAGTTGAATGCCTCGTGCACCGAGCCTTGGTTGACGGCACCATCGCCGAAGGCGGCCACAGTGACGCGGTTCGAGCCGTCGTAACGGGCCGCGAGGGCCGCACCGGCGGCGATAGGTGCTCCCGCGCCGACAATCGAGTTCTCGCCCATCATGCCGACCTCCGGAACGGAGAGGTATGCCGACCCGCCGCGACCACCGTTGACACCGTCTTGTCGGCCCATCAGCTCGGCGAACATCCCGACCATCGGCGCGCCGCAGGCCAGCGCCCAGCCGTGCCCGCGATAGGTCGGAAACACGAGGTCACGTGACAGATCGAGGGCGGCTACCGCACCGGTGTAGATCGCTTCCTGGCCGCTGCACAGGTGCACCGACCCGACGACGACGCCGAGGCCGCGCAAGCGTTCGATCTCGGTTTCGAACTCTCGAATGCGAACCATGGTGCTCAGGTAACCCAGCAGCCGGGCGCTGTCAGCCTCTTGTGCAGGCGTGTACGCCGCTGTTGATGGGGTGGGGGTCATTGTTTGTGGTCCTCAGGAATGGTCGTCGGCGACGCACATACGTAACCGGGAGGGCGGTGGGCTAGGCGGGCCGAAAGTCGGATTCGCCCGGGACGCCGGGGATAGTGAGGCGTCCGGTCTTGAGCAGATTGGTGGCCAGTGCGCCCGCTTCCCGGACCTCATTGGCGAGGGTGCTGCGCAGTTGGGGGAACCGTGAGACCGGCACCGAAACGGTGAACGAACCAGCCGGCGTGCCGGATGCGTCGAAAAATGGGGCCGCTACACAGCAGATGTCGTTCTCGAAGGCTTCGATGTCCAGGGCGTACCCACGGCGCCGGATCGTGTCGAGTTCGACCACCAGGTCCTCGAACGTGCCGATCGTGTTCGCGGTCAGCTTCGTCAGTGGCGTTCCATCGAACATCATGCTCACCTGCGCTGCCGGCAGGTAGGCCAGTATCGCTTGGCACGAGGCCCTGGCATGCATGTTGCCGATGTAGCCGACGTTCAAGTTCTTGACTGTGACCGACTGCACTCCAGTGATCACCTGCTGGCGCAGGATCGTCCCGTGGAACCACCCACAGACATACGCCGTCTCATGGGTTTTGTTGTGCAGGCGCGTGAGAATCGCGGCGATGTCCGGCGCGGGGGATGTCCGTGCGGCCACGCTCTTGCCGAGCAAAGTTCCGCGCGGCCCGATATCGAACCTTCCACCGGGTAGCCGCAGCACATAGCCCTCTGCACGCAGTGTGCGAAGTAGGTGGTAGCACGTCGCCGGCTTCAGCCCCAATTGCCGCGCCAACGATTTCGGAGTGGCCGTGCCGTTGCGTTCGGCGACCGCTTCCAGGACCGCCAGCCCGCGGACCAAGGTCTGCAGAACAGTCTCGGAAGTGGCCGGTCCGGACGAGACAGTGGTGGCTTCCACCTGGTCATCGTTCACGGCAGCGAGTCCCTGTCGGCCAGTTCGGCCCAAGCCACCAGCGCGTGTGCCAAGACCCGCGCGGCTTCGACGACATCGCGTTCGGCGATCTTCTCGTCGGGGCTGTGGGCGTAGCGCATCTCGCCCGGCCCGAAAACAACAGTCGCTACCCCGGCGTCCCGCAGAATTCCGGCATCACATCCTGCGGTCATACCCTCGATCCTGGGCGTCAGGTCCGCGCGGCGGCACCCCTCGGCAAGCGCGCGTACCACCGAGTCGGATTCCGGTGTCTCCCAACTGTGCAACCCCTGGTTGTTCCATCGAATGACCGGCGGGTGCTCGGTCAGCCACGGGTCAGCGGCGGCAACAGCGTCGACGCAGGCGGTAAGGACATCGCGGACGTGGTCCATGCTCTCGCCCGGCATGACGCCGATCCGGCCGGACAGGGTCCCGCGGGCGGGCACCGCAGCGCGCCAGCCACCGATATCGACAGTGCCTATCGCCAGCGGCACGGCACTTGGGAACGGCATCCGCTCGTCGGTCAACATCGCGGCACGCTCGTCACCGAGTCGCCGCAGGGCGCGATAGATCTCGATGGTCTTCGGACCGGCGTCGATGCCGTGCCACGGCACCGATGTGTGGGCGGCACGGCCGGTCACCTCCACAGTGAAGAAGAGGAGCCCGGACGCAACAGTGACAATGGCTCCATCGGTGGGCTCGAGAACAATCGTCCCCAGCCTCGAGGGGATCCGCTCGAGCGCCGCACGGGTGCCGATCCCCGTGGTTTCCTCTCCGACCACGAGTTCGACCGCAACATCGAAGGGCAGGTCCACACCAGCTCGATCGAGAGCATCCAGCGCCCACAGCGCGGATGCGATGCCCCCCTTGGTGTCGACCGCTCCTCTGCCGTGCACGAATCCATCGGCACGAGCACCCGAGAACGGAGCCCGCTCCCACTGGTCCTCGTCCAAGACGGGAACCACGTCCACGTGACCGTTGATCACCACCACCGGCAGTTCTGGTCTACGCACCCGGTAGTACCCGATGACATTCGCGCGCTCGTCGATCCGTGGCTCCACCGCACCGGTTTCCGAGTGCGCGACCGCGCTCGACGCCAGTACCTGCCTGTCCACCGGCCATCCCCGGGAGGCGAAGAAGTCGACGTACAGATCGGTGACACTGTCCTCGCTTCCAGTGACACTCGCGCGTGACACCGTGGCGGACAAGAACTGCAACTGTTCGTCCGCCGCGATGTCGATCGAGTCCATCGAAACTCGTTGACTCGAAGAGTGATTGATGTTCGAGATCATGTCTGCGGTCCTTCCGCTGCTCGCTCAATGCGCCAGCGAGAACCATGATCACCAGCACCCGAAAGAGAAGTCCAGCATATGACGGTTGGTTTCGATTATTTGAAATTCTTCTCTCCGCGATGCCGCTGCCAGGTTCTATGGAAGCCTCTTGGATCAGTGTGAACTGCGCCATAGCCAGTATTTCAGATAGTCGACATCGTGTTCGCAGCGCTGGTTTTCACTTCACCGCTCGTTCATCTTGTAACGGCAACTACCGAGCAATGAGCTCGGGGACAAGTAGCCGGTCGATACTCAGGACCACCGCAAAGGCCGCCCGAGATCAGCCCCGCCTCGAGGAAGAGGAGCTCATGTGACGAGCCCACTGTCATCCGGCATCGGAGATACCCAAAGCCCCGCCCCCAACGCGGCTATCACGGGCACGTTCGGAGCGATGCCGGCGTTCGCTCCGTTATTCGTCCCCGGAACCGAACAGGCGTCCGTCCGATGGCTCTCGGTGGTCTACCCGACCAGCCGCGACATCGTCGACGCCGTACTCCCGGCACCACTTACCGGCACCCCGATGCCGGAAGTGATCATATGGATCGCCGAGTTTCGTGGCGCACGGTTCACCAACGGCGACGGAAACGTCGAAACTCGCCCTGCCTACATGCAGGGGGGTGTGAACCTGCGGTGTCGGCACGACGGCACCGAGGGCGCCTACGCCGTCGAAACGTTCGTGGAAGGCCTCAATCACGGCATCCTCGGACGAGAGATGTTCGGGCTACCCAAAAAACAGGTTCGCCATGTCGAACTACACCAGCTGTCCGGGAACGCGACCTTCGGTTTCACCGACGCCCGCGGACACCCCCTGCTTGCCGGTTTCGCCCGTGCGAGCACCACAGCGGTCGACCGAATCGCCCCGGACTGGTTCGGCACGCAGTACACGGCGAAGCTCATCCCGCGGGCGGACGGCCCCGGCTACGACATCAGCCGGCTCGTCCGGATACCGTTCGGATTCGACGTGAACGGCCCATTGCAGGCCGGAACAGCGACGTTCGAATGGTCGCCGTCGCCCAGCGACCCACTACATCTCTTCAAACCTCTCGGGGAAGCCAGTGCGGTGTGGGGCGAGGCCCAAATGACCGTCGATTACGGGACCTATGTGGCCGACCTGAACCCCCACGACATCGCCGCCCTCGGAACACCCCAATGGTAAGCCCCAGAAAGACCGCAATGCTTAGTCACAACACCACTCTCGACACCGTCGCACCCGGTATGACCCAGGAGCGACGGCGCGCGATCATCGCCGCCTGTATCGGCAACTTCCTCGAATGGTACGAGTTCGTGCTGTACGGGTATTTCGCAACGATCTTCTCCGTGCTTTTCTTCGTGGACAGTGATCCCACTGTCGCGCTGATGATCACGTTCCTGGTCTTCGGCATCAGCTTCGTCGTCCGACCGCTCGGTGGGATCTTGTTCGGGCACATCGGAGATAAATACGGGCGCAAGGTCACCCTCTCAGCGATCATCATCACCATCTCGCTGGCCACGGCGTTGATTGCGGTGGTGCCGTCCTACGCCAGCATCGGCATCGCGGCTCCCATCCTGATCCTGTTGTTGCGATGCTTGCAAGGACTCTCGGCCGGCGGTGAGTGGATGGGAGCCGCCGCGTATGTGGTCGAGTCCGCGCCCGCGCACCGCCGGGCTTTCTACGGCAGCTGGCAGACGATCACCATTACTTTGGGAATGTTCACTGCGGCATTGACGTCGCTCGTCTTGTCTCTCACATTGACGGCAGAACAACTGCAGTCCTGGGGATGGCGCGTTCCGTTCCTCGCTGCCTTTCCCCTCGGGATGATCGGTCTCTACATGCGGCTCAAGCTCGAAGAGTCCATCGAGTTCGACGAAATGAGCCAGACCGAACAGCGAGAGAAGTCGCCGTTGCTCAACGCGATCACGCAAGACTGGCGATCAATTCTGCTGGTGTGCGGGCTGGTGTGCTCACCCACCATGTGCACCTACGTCCTGCTGGTTTTCGGCCCTACGTTCCTCAGCAAAAACCTGCACATGAACGCCAACACGGCGCGGGCAGCGTGCCTGGTCGCCATGCTGATACTCGTCGTTCTCGTCGTCGTCTTCGCACGGATATGCGACCGCGTGGGCCGCAAGCCGTTCGTCGTCTTCGGTGCCATTCTTGTCGCCATCACCGCACCGCTCGGGTTCCTCCTGATCCATCAGCGCTCGTTCGCGACCGTGATCGTCGGTATGGCCCTGATTCTCGTCGGAGATGCGATGATGCTGGCGCCACAGCCCGCCCTGTTCTCTGAGCTGTTCCCCACTTCCCGCCGCTACAGTGGCCTCGCGATCGGGTACAACCTCGGCGTCGTCCTGTTCGGTGGAGCGGGACCACTCGTCGCCACCGCACTCATCACCGCCACGCACTCCACCTACGCCCCGGCGATGTACTTGGTGGCAGGGGCGGTAATCAGCCTCGTAGCCGCAGTGCTAGTGCGTGAGACGCTCGGAGTTTCGCTGCGCTCAGGCCGCATCGAGACCGCGACGCAGACCGCAGACTGACCGTCGATGCTGACGCGCAGTCGCTAGCGGCTGCGCGTTGACAAATCACGATCCGTTCGCTGGTCCGAACAGTCGAACTGTCAAGGGTTCAAGTCCCCTGCTCCACAGAACGTCAAAGCCGCAGGTCAACGGCCTGCGGTTTTGACGCGTATATGTAGTTATCACGAGTCACAACCGGTCCGGAGAACCAGCACCACCCCGCCAGCCAGCCTCAGGCCAGCCACCCCGAAACTTATGGGCGATTCACTCTAGGGCCATACCGGTTACGCGGCACGGTCCGGTCAGAATAGGACGTCGGCGAGGCGTTTGACGTCGTCGATGTCATCGGTGCCGGTGTTGAAGACGATGTCGGTGGCCCCGATATCGGCGAAGGACGAGAGCGCCTCCTTGACCTTCGCGGGCGAGTCGCACACAGCCTCGACGGCCTGGCGAGTCAACTCCTGACCGGAGGCGATGTAGTAGTCGTGGATGTTTCGCTTACCCGTTTCGCCGTTGCCGAGGGCGAAGTACATCAATGTCACCAGTCGCGGTGCGCCCG
>NZ_JBFANN010000065.1:0-30967 GCF_040674855.1 Nocardia sp. NPDC049707
TTCTGCCGGGCGACCCGTTCGCGGCCCGTCTCGCGTCCGTGTCGTCGAAGCGCATGCGACGAAGTCGCGAGTCTCGACGGCTCGGACGCGAGACAGAAGGGGGCCGCGAACACGCAGCGCCGAAGGCGCTGCCAAAAATACAGATGGCACCATGGACAGGGTGAGTCCTAGCAATCCACCGCACCATCCGCCGCGCGCACTGGAGCAATCCACGAAGCTGCAGAACGTCCTCTACGAAATTCGTGGACCGGTGGGCGCGCATGCGGCACGGCTGGAGGCGGAGGGACATCGCATCCTCAAGCTGAATATCGGCAATCCCGCGCCGTTCGGATTCGAGGCGCCTGATGTGATCATGCGCGACATCATCGCCGCGCTGCCGTATGCCCAGGGCTACTCGGAATCGAAGGGCATTCTCTCGGCCCGGCGGGCCATCGTGACCCGCTATGAGCTGGTCCCCGGCTTTCCCGAACTCGATGTCGATGATGTCTACCTCGGCAACGGCGTCTCCGAGTTGATCACCATCACCATGCAGGCGCTGCTCGACAACGGTGACGAGGTGCTCATCCCGGCGCCGGACTATCCGCTGTGGACCGCCATGACCAGCCTGGCCGGCGGTACCCCGGTGCACTACCTATGTGACGAATCCAACGGCTGGCAGCCCGATATCGCCGATATCGAATCGAAGATCACCGCCAAGACCAAGGCGCTGCTGGTGATCAATCCGAACAATCCGACCGGCGCGGTGTACTCCACCGAGGTGTTGCAGCAGCTGGCCGATCTTGCGCGCAAGCATCAGTTGCTGCTGCTCGCCGACGAGATCTACGACAAGATCCTCTACGACGATGCCAAGCATATTTCGCTTGCGACGCTCGCACCCGATCTGCTCTGCCTGACCTTCAACGGACTCTCCAAGGCCTACCGGGTCGCGGGCTACCGCTCCGGCTGGTTGGCGATCACCGGCCCCAAGGAGCATGCGGCTGGTTTCCTCGAGGGCATCGATCTGCTCGCCTCGACGAGGCTTTGCCCGAATGTGCCTGCGCAGCACGCGATTCAGGTGGCATTGGGCGGACATCAGAGCATCGAGGATCTGATCCTGCCCGGCGGGCGACTGCTCGAGCAGCGCGATGTCGCATGGGAGCGGCTGAATATGATCCCGGGCGTTTCCTGTGTGAAGCCGAAGGGTGCGCTCTACGCATTCCCGAAGTTGGATCCGAACGTCTATGAAATCCGCGATGACTCGAAGCTGATCCTGGATCTGCTGCTGCAGGAGAAGATCTTGATGGTGCAGGGCACCGGGTTCAATTGGCCGAATCATGATCATCTGCGGATTGTCACGTTGCCGTGGGCACGGGATCTCGCGGTGGCCATCGAGCGCTTCGGGAACTTCTTGTCGAGTTACCGGCAATAGCGGCCGGGCGGTCCGCACCCCCTAACCAGCGTGCGCTGAGCTACCGGATCGCCCCGCTTCTGGGGCCAAAACATACCCCGCGTACGGATATTTGAGAGTTTTGGTTACTAGCTAGCGCTAAACGAGACCTTTTGTGTACAGTGTCTCTTGGCACTTCGAGTGCCCGGTCAAGTTGTCTACCCCCCCTGGACAACCTGACTTCGGGTCAGGCTGCCTACCCCCCTGGGCGCCGACCTGCGGGCGGCGGAGACATCCCCCTGCTCTCCGCCGCCCCTCCCGATCTTCCATTCGGAATCCTTTCCTGGCTGCCCGCTGTTCGCTGCCGGTCCGTGAGCCGATCTTGAAAATGAAATCCTTTAAGCTCGCACCCGGGACTACAGACGAAAAGGTAGGAGTCCGGTGAGCCAGCGACCGACAACACCGCGCGCCGCGCGCACCACGGGGCCGAGCGTCGAGGCAGCGTCATGAGTGATCACCACCACCATCACCACGACCATTCCGGCCCGATCGCGATCGGCGCGACCGCGGCCCGTGTGGTCGTCGGGCTGCTCGCCGCGATCGGCGCTCTGGTCGTGATCGCCGCGATCGTGCTGTGGCCGAGCAGTCAGCACATCGATATCCCGTTGCCGATGCAGAACGCGGGCGGTGGCGCGGTGCAGACCGAGGCCGGAACCGTGGTGATGCAGGACGTCGGTGCCTGCGGCAGCAGTTCGATCGGCAAGGTGTTCATCGATAAGCCCGAGCAGCCGCGCGCCGCCGGCTATACCTGTCAGCGCAGTCTGATCAGCATCGATTCAGGTCCGCACGAGGGCAATCACACGCTGTTCGAAATCGCGCCCGGCCCGGGACAACCCGATCTGCACGCCGGTGACCACATCCGCATCGTCCGGCAGACCGATCCGAGCGGGATGCCGCTGTACTCGTTCGAGGACTACTCGCGCGGGCTGCCGCTGACCCTGATCGTGCTGGCCTTCGTGATCGTGGTCATTGTGGTGGCGCGCTGGCGCGGACTGCGGGCACTGCTCGGCCTGATCTTCGCCTTCGCGGTGCTCGTGCTGTTCATGCTGCCCGCGCTGCTGGACGGCAAACCCGCCATTCCGGTCGCGTTGGTAGCGGGTGCGATGATCCTGTATGCCGTGTTGTATCTCGCGCACGGCGTGAATCTGCGCACCAGTTCGGCGCTGCTCGGCACGCTGACATCGATGATCGTCGCGGCGGTGCTGTCCTGGATCGCCATCGATATCACGCATCTGACCGGACTATCCGAGGAACAGAACACCAACGTCGCCACCTACATTCAGCACGTCAGCATTACCGGCCTGCTGCTGGCGGGCTTCATTATCGGTTCGCTCGGCGTACTCAACGATGTCACCATCACCCAGGCCTCGGCCGCCTTCGAACTCGCCGCCATCGACGAATCCGCCTCGCGCCGCGAGATTTTCGCCGCGGCCATGCGCGTCGGCCGGGACCATATCGCGAGCACGGTCTACACCCTGGTGCTGGCCTATGCCGGTGGCGCGCTGCCGCTGTTACTGCTGTTCAGCGTCGCGGGCCGCTCCATCCGCGACGTCCTGACCGGTGACGCCGTCGCCATCGAAATCGCCCGCTCCTCCGTCGGCGGTATCGCGCTGGCCCTTTCGGTCCCGTTGACCACCGCCATCGCCGTCATGCTCGCCCGTCCCTTCGGCCGCAAGCCCGAACCCGCTGCCCCCGCCCGGCGCTCGCGTCATGCGAAGTCCGAGTCATCCGGATCGGCCCGGCGCTCCGGCGGTTCGGCGCGTCCGGCCAAGTCGAGCGGGGGAGTCGCCACCGATACCAGAGACACCGGACGTCGGCGGATCTCGGATCAATCCTGGGACAACGAGCTGGGCACCGGCTCGAACAGGCAGGTCTCCTGGCACGACCAGCCCGCGAATCCCCGCGCATACGACCGCGATCGCGGCTACCGCAGCGCCGAATCACCGGACTACGCACCCGATTACGACTCTGATCCCCGCGATTACCGCCGCCCCGATTCTCGCGGATACGAAGGCACATGGGGCGACCGCGGGTAACCGGTGCTGAATGCGCGAGTTCGCACCACATAGTGCCTTTGGTCACCGCGCACCTGCGCCGCGACGAAAAAGGGCTTGCGCAGTAGGTAACCAGGTCAGCGCGGTGCGGGTGTCGGCGCCGGGAAGGGGAAGAGCTCGGGCGGAATCGTCGGCACCACGATCGGCGGAAGCCCTGGTACGACAATGGTATTCGGGCCGGGTGTCGGTGTGGGGGCCTCGGTAGTTGTCATGCGGCGCGGGGGTGGGGCGGCGACCGATTCGGCGGATTCGGGGGTGCTGGCCGGAGCGACGGCGATCTGCGGATCGAGGGTGGTGGTGCGCGGCGGGCTGGTCGGGGCGACCGAGGTCGGCGGTTCACTGCTCTGCGAATCGCGCGTGAGAACCTGTGGACCGTAACCGAGTCCGAGTCCGATCGCGGCGACCACCGCCAGTGCGCTGACGGTCAGCACCGCACCATTGATTTCCCGCTTGCCGCGGCGTCGCTTGGGTGGTGCGGACAGCCAGGCAGGCGAGAGCTCATCATCGTCGAGCATCGAATCCGCGGCGGGCGCGTGCCGCTGTGGGGTCTGGGTAACCGGGCGCACCGGACGCGCCATCAGGGCGGCACCGCGGGTGACCACCGTTTCCGGGCTGTCGGGAACGATGACCGGCACATTGATCCAGCGTTCGAGTACCTTGGCGATCAGCGGAATTCGCGCACATCCACCGATCGCGAGCACACCGTGTACCGGACGATCCGAGCGCACGATGACATCGCGGGCCATCCGGGCCGACGATTCGATCGCCAACGTGATGAGGGATTCGAAGTTCTCCTGGGCCAGCAGCACCAGACCCTGTTCGCTGGGCAGCGCAACGGCGGTATTCGTGGACAGTTGTTCCTTGGCCTCGCGGCACAGTGCGTCCAGGGCGGCCAGCCCCGCTGAATCCGGCGGATGCGCGATTCGGCCCGAGGCGATCTGCTGTTCGCGGATCAGCGAATCCAGGTAGTCACCGCTGATATCGCTGGTGCGTTCGCTGTGCCGGATCTCCCGGGTCTCGGTGTCGACGACACTGACCGTCAGTCCGGAGCTGCCGAGGTCGTAGACGACGAGTGACGAGATGTCGCGAATATCCCCGGTGGCCTGCGCGAATTCGACCGCCGCGATAATTTCGGGTACCAGTTCGTAATTGGTGAGTTGCTGACGTGCCATGGCCGCGCGCAGCGCTTTGGCATGCTGTTCACTGCGGTAGGCGATCGCGGTGGCCGCGATGCCGGGCATGGATTCCAGCGTGACGCCGATCGCCTCGGCGGCCAACTCCTCGACTTGGCGTTCGACGACCGGAATGGTCTGCAGATCGAAGGAATGCGGTGCGATGGCGCTGTTGGGGCTCGCGGTGTGTGGTCTCGCCATACGGACGGCGCCGGCCCCCACCGAAACTCCCAGAACCGAACTCATCAGCTGCCTATCCCGTTCACACATCACGACATGCGGGCCTGCGCCGCCCGCCGGTGGATCGGCCCGCTCTCGGGACCCTACCGCCGACGTCCGACAGACCCGAAGGCAGGACCTGATCGTCCTGGCGCCGCCCCCGTGTCACAAGCAACTCTACGGTGTACCCAGTCCGGCGTACATCCATCCGGCGTCTCTCCAGGTGGCACGATTGAGACAGTTCCGGCCGTCGATGATCGACCGTTTGCGAACCACCACATCGAGGTCTTGCGGACGCAATGTGACGAATTCGTCC
The DNA here is from genome assembly GCF_040674855.1 of Nocardia sp. NPDC049707. Taxonomy (NCBI): domain Bacteria; kingdom Bacillati; phylum Actinomycetota; class Actinomycetes; order Mycobacteriales; family Nocardiaceae; genus Nocardia; species Nocardia sp. NPDC049707. The sequence goes on from NZ_JBFANN010000065.1 coordinate 5,188, forward strand.
CACTCGGTCAGCACCAGCACCACATCGGCGCGATCACATGCCTCGGTTACCGAGGTCGCGTAATTCAAGGTGGGGAAGATCCGTCGCGAATTCTCCGCCGCCTTCGGGTCGTACACCGTCACGACCGCGCCGTGCAACTGGATCATCCCGGCCACATTGAGCGCGGGTGAATCACGCACATCGTCGGATTCGGGTTTGAAGGCCGCACCGAGCACCGCCACATTGGCGCCGAGCAGCGATCCGCCGCAGGCCCGTGCGGCCATATCGACCATCTTGGTGCGCCGGCGCATATTGATGTTGTCGACCTCGCGCAGGAAAGCCACTGCGTGATCGGCGCCGAGTTCACCGGAGCGCGCCATGAACGCGCGGATGTCCTTGGGTAGGCAGCCGCCGCCGAAACCCAGTCCGGCATTGAGGAATCGGCGGCCGATGCGCGCGTCGTAGCCGAGTGCGTCGGCCAGCATGGTCACATCCGCACCGGTCGCCTCGCAGACCTCGGAGACGGCGTTGATGAAGGAAATCTTGGTCGCGAGAAAGGCATTCGCGGAGACCTTGACCAATTCGGCGGTGGCCAGATCGGTCAGCAGGAACGGCACCTGGGCCGCGATCAGGTCCGCGTAGATCTCGCGCACCAGATCCTCTACCCAGGCGGTGTTTTCGCGCTCGCGATCCACACCGAGCACTAATCGATCCGGGCGTAGCGTGTCCTTCACCGCGAAACCCTCACGCAGGAATTCCGGATTCCAGGCCACCTCGACCTCGGCGTCGGTGAGCGCGCGGGCTCGCGCACCCAATACCGCGGCGGTCCCGACCGGCACCGTCGACTTCCCGACGATCACCGTCGGCCGCTCCAGCAGCGGTGCGAGCGTATCGACCACGGCGTGCACATATTTCAGGTCCGCGGCGTATTCGCCCTTCTTCTGCGGTGTCCCGACCCCGAGGAAATGCACCTGGGCGTGGTCGGCGGCCTCCGCGTACGAGGTGGTGAACCGCAGCCGACCGGCATCCAGGTTCCGGCGCAGCACCTCCTCGAGCCCGGGTTCATAGAACGGCACCACACCATCGGACAGCTTCGCGACCTTGCCCGGATCGATATCCACGCCGATCACATCGTGTCCGAGTTCGGCCATGCATGCCGCGTGCGTGGCCCCGAGATACCCGGTTCCGAAGACTGTGCATCGCATGATCGATTGATAGGTCCCGCCGATGGCCGCCCCACGTCGGTGCGGCAATGGCCTCGGCAACAGCAGATGTACAAGTGGCGACGTGGATTGCGGATAGCGGTCTGAACTGCGCAAACTCATTCGGTGCCTGCCCGGTTACGATCGATCTCGTGCGACGCCAGCGCAAATTCCGGGCCCGCAGCGCCTGGGTGGTACTCGGCGTTGTGGTGGTGGCGTTGGTCGCGGGTCTGTGGCCGGTGTACGTCCGGCCCAAGGTCGATGTACCCGCGAAAGCCGATGCGATCCTGGTACTCGGTGGCGCGCATGATGGGCGCGAGAAGCTGGGACTGCGGCTGGCCAGCGAGGGTTACGCACCACGGGTGCTTTTCTCGGATCCGTATGAAAACAGCGCCCTGGTGAATCGAATCTGCCACAGCCGCTACAGCTTTCAGGTCACCTGCTTCGATCCGTCGCCGCGCACCACGCGCGGTGAGGGGCGCGAACTCGCCGAACTCGCCGCGTCGGAAGGTTGGCGTCGAGTCATTGTCATAACCTTCACGCCGCATATCTCGCGGGCCCGCTACATCCTCGGGAAATGTTGGGACGGTGAGGTGCTCATGGTCGACCCGCGGCCGCGGCTATCGGTCGCCCGGTGGGCTTACGACTACGTCTACCAGTCCGCCGGATACGTCAAAGCGCTCTTCGAAGACTGTTAGGCACTCCAAGTGCAGGCGGGTTTGATTTTCGGCGTGAGGAAGTAGCCACCGAACTCCCGTTCTTGGACGACTTGTTGGTGTACGACCGGCCGTCAGCCTGTCTTCAGATGGTGATGTGGCTGACCGGTCACGCCCGCGATCGTTTGATCGCGCTAGAAAGAGATTCGGCCCGGATGCGCTGTGCGCACCCGGGCCGATCGTTTATTTCCGCTTACCCGTCAGTTCTTGCGGCCGGGGGCCTTGGCGCCGGATTTGAAGCCGAGGCCGCCGGGCTTGGCGGGTGGGGGTGTCACCGCGGCGGAGCCATTGCCGTTGGCTGGCTGGTCCGGTTCGTCGGCGGATTGCGTTGCGGTTTCCGGGGTGGCGGGGGCCGGTTCGGCGGGGGCCGATGGTGCCGGGGTGGCCGTGCCGGGGGCCTTGGGGCCGGGGCGTTTGAAGCCGGACTTCATGGCCAGGCCCTTGGCGGGGATGGACGGCTTGGTTTCGGTGGGGGTCGAAACCGGTTCGGTGGCCGGGGTTTCCGTTGCCGGGGTGGCTTCAGCCGAGGGTGCCGGTGCCTTGGCCCCGGGTGCCTTGGCCGCGCCCTTCATCGCGAGACCCTTGCCCGGTGCCTTCGCCGGACCCTTCATTGCCAGACCCTTGACCGCAGGTGCGGCCGGTGCCTCGGTGGGAGCCGCTTCGGCGGCGGCGTCCGGCGTGGGAGTCGCCTTGGCTCCAGGCGCTTTAGCACCACCCTTCATGCCAAGGCCCTTGCCCGGTGCCTTGGCGGGGCCCTTCATCGCGAGGCCCTTGACGGGTGCGGTCGGAGCAGCGGTCTCCGCTGACGCGGTGTCGGCGGCCGGAGCCGGGGTTGCTTTTGCCCCGGGTGCCTTCGCGGCACCTTTCATACCTAGCCCACCACCTGGGGCCTTGGCCGCACCCTTCATGCCTGGACCACCGGGTGCCTTGCCGCCGCCCTTCATCGCCAGACCACCACCGGCTGGAGCCGCCTTGGATTCGGCGGGCGCTGCGGCGGCGGGGGACGGTTCGGGTTCGGCGGCAACCGGTTCCGGCTCGGGGGCCAGCTTCGGTTCCTGCACCACGGTCAGGTTTTCGGTGAGCTTCGACGGGTCGACCCGGTCGATGGCGTCGAGCATCAACTGCGCGACATCGACGACCTCGACACCCTGGCCCACCTCGCCGCCATCCTTGCGGGCGGTGACACCATCGGTGAGCATGACGCGGCAGAACGGACAGCCGGTCGCGATCTTGGACGGTTCGTTGCCACCGTTCAAGGTGGACAGCGCCTCGTCGACGCGATCGATATTGATGCGCTTACCGAGCTGTTCTTCCATCCACATCCGTGCGCCACCGGCACCACAGCACATGGAACGCTCACCGTGGCGCGGCATTTCGACGAGGGTGGAGCCGGAGGCCGCCATCAACTCGCGCGGCGCGTTGTAGACCTTGTTGTGCCGGCCCAGGTAGCACGGGTCGTGGTAGGTGACATTCTGCGATACCGAGGCGACCGGGATCAGCTGCTTGGTACGCACCAGCCGGTTCAGCAGCTGGGTGTGGTGCACCACTTCGTAGGTGCCGCCGACCTGCGGGTATTCATTGTTCAGTGCGTTGAAGCAATGCGCACAGGTGACGACGATCTTCTTGCGCGACTGCTCGACACCCTCGAAAACCGAGTTCAGCAGTTCGATGTTCTGCTGCGCGAGCTGCTGGAACAGGAATTCGTTACCAGCCCGGCGCGCGGAGTCACCGGTGCAGGTCTCGTCGGCACCGAGCACCATGAACTTGACGCCCGCGGTGGCCAACAGCTCCGCGACGGCCTTGGTGGTGCGCTTGGCACGATCCTCGTACGCACCCGCACAGCCGACCCAGAACAGGTACTCGTATCCGTCGAAGGAGTCCGCATCCTGGCCGAATACCGGGATCTGGAAGTCGAGTTCGTTGATCCAGTTCAGCCGGTCCTTGGCGTTCTGGCCCCACGGGTTGCCCTTGTTCTCCAGGTTTTTGAACAATCCGGCCAACTCGGAGGGGAACTCCGACTCGATCAACACCTGGTAACGGCGCATATCGATGATGTGATCGACATGCTCGATATCGACCGGGCACTGCTCGACGCACGCACCACAGGTGGTGCAGCTCCACAGCACCTCGGGATCGATGATGCCGTTGACATCCTCGCCGCCGACCAGCGGACGCTCCGCCTCGGCCTTGGCCACCTCGGAGATCTTGGCCAGCTTCGCCGCATTGGGCTTGCCGTCGCCATCGACCAGGCCGATCTCGTCGCCGCCCATATCTTTGCGGCCGCCGGCCAGCAGATACGGCGCCTTGGTGACACCGTGGTCGCGCAGCGACATGATCAGCAGCTTGGGCGAAAGCGGCTTACCGGTATTCCAGGCCGGGCACTGCGACTGGCAGCGACCGCATTCGGTACAGGTGGTGAAGTCCAGCCAGCCCTTCCAGGAGAAGTCCTCGACCCGGCCCGCGCCGAAGGTGTCGACATCCGGGTCGGCGGTCTCCATATCGACCGGCTTGCCCTTGGACATCATCGGCTTCGCGGCACCCAGTGCGACGCCGCCGTCGTCCTCACGCTTGAAGTAGATGTTGAAGAAGGCCGCGAACCGGTGCCAGGCGACACCCCAGTTGATATTGCGACCGACCAGCAGCAGGAAGGTGCTGCCCGAAACCATCTTGATGAACGCGAACACGGAGACCATGGCCACGCTGGACGGCAGCAGCTTGGCCACCTGCATGGTGAAGAAGTCGGTCCACACCTCGGAGTGGCCATAGGTGGCGATCTTGCCCGCCTTCACCATGACCATGCCGATGCCCTCGATGAATACGATCGCCTCGATGACATAGGCCGGGCCGAACCGGGAACCGCTGAATCGCGACAGCCGCGCGGGCACCCGCGGGTGGTTGAGCTGGCGAATGGCGATCAGCACGAGGATGCCGATCACGGTGCCGATGCCGAGCACTTCGTCCCAGAGGTGGTAGATGCCCCAGCTGCCGATGATCGGCCAGTGGAATTCGGGATCGAAGGTCTGCCCGTACGCCTCGAAGTACAGGATCATGCCGCCGAGGAAGCCGATCATCACCAGCCAGTGCGCCCAGCCCACCGTGCGGAATTTGTTCATCCGGGTGTGGGCCAGGAATTCGACGATCATCGTCTTCAGGCGCGGGAAGAATGGCCGCCAGCGATCCGGCGCGGGTTGGCCGATCATGATCGCGCGGGTCATTGTGCCGACGCCGCCGATGAATGATGCCCAACCCAACAGGCTGAACGCCACACCAATCGTGCCCAGCGTCACTGTCAGGGCATTCATGTCGCGACCTTTCTTTAGAGGCAACACGAGTGTGGGTGGCGATCTGGCCACCCGGTTGGCTCGTATACTAACTGCAAGTAAGTTACCCATCGGTAACTTACTTGTCTATCGTACGATCTGCGACTGGCCAATGCCCCTACTTTCTGGGGCTTGACCTGGAATCTGCCTGTGAGGGATCTCACGAAGATCGCGCAATGAACGTGCGAGTTCGGGTGACAACCACGGTAAATAGCGCACGGTGTCCGATCGGCGATAGGAACAGGCTTAGTCACGCCGAGATCACGGTATGCGCAACCGATCTCGCATCTTCATGTCGATTCGATTACGCTCACAACGTTCTGTTTGATGTGCATGTCTTCACACCGCTCGGGGAGAATCCGAGGTCCAACCACCTCGGGTTGATGAGTGCTCTCGCGTGTACGGAGGCGGCGCGTGGACAACCTGATTTGGATTGGAAACTGAATGAATCTCCGCAGCACCACCGCGGCTGCCACGATGGTAATCGGCGCGATGACCTTCGGTCTGGGGACCGCGCATGCCGAGCCGGTCGCCCCGGCTGATCCCGGCGTCAATTACTCCGTCAAGTTGGTGGACAAGACCGTCGTGGCGACGCTCAAGGGGGGAACCTTCTCGCTGACCGACGAGGCCGGCGCCACCGAAGACGATCCGAAGACCACGGTCGCCAACGTTCGGGACGACAAGGGCAACACCCTCGTCTCATTCCCGCTGAACGTGGATGTCGACGGCAAACTCGTGCCGGTCAAAGCGGAAATGAAGAACGACGCGACGGTACTCGAGGTCACCCCGGAGAAGCCGGCGGATCTCGTCGTCTCCGATAAGCCGATCGTCGCGAAGCCGGTCATGGCCAAGGACATTGCGTCGCCGATCGAAAACCAGCGTGCGCAAAATGAATTCTCGAGCAACTTCGGCATCGCGAGCGCGGTCGGTGGATTCGTCGGTACCGCGATCGGTGCGGTCGTAGGCTGCGTCCTCGGGCTCCCGCTGTTCGGTGTCGGCTGCCTCGCGGGTCTGCCGATCGGCGCGGGCATCGGCGGCATCCTCGGCACCATCGCCGTTGGTGGTCCGACGCTGATCGCTGCGGGCGTTGAGTTGCTCAACACCATCCAGGCGCCCGACGGCACCACCAAGTGGGCCGAGAAGCCGGTGGCGGCTCCCGCGTCGGCTCAGCAGCCGAACTAGCTCGAAGCGAGCTCGACCGGCCTGCTCTCTCTGGAGGGCAGGCCGGTTTTGTGTTTTCAGACCTGGCGTTCGCGCAGATCCAAACTGCCGCTGAAGGATTCCTCGCCGTCGCCGCGCCCGAACCGCCCGAACGAGCGCTCGGCCATCTCGAACGAGCCGTCCTCACGCACCAGCAATACCGTGCTCGCCCTGGTTCCGTGCATCGAGTTGGCGATGAATCTGGCCGAGAGCGTGCGCTCGCGCCGCAGCGGAACTCCGGTGCGCGGCAACAGATCGTCGGGTGCCTCGGTGCGATCGGCCAGCACCTCGAAGTAGCGCGCGACATTGCCGGGGTCCGATTCGACCACCGCGCGCAAGTCGGTGAGACCGCCGCGCACCTTGGGCCAAATGGGCTGGGACGCTTCGAATGCCGCCGATGGGCTCGGTATGACCGAGGTCATGAATATGCCGTTGGATACGCCATGGAAGCCCGGCGTCAGCTCCTGGGGCGGTAGCGCGCTGCGGTTGGAATGCCACCACAGCGATTCGAGGTCCGAGACCAGCACGTTGTAGCCGTTGTAGTCGTCGGGGGCGGCGGCGACGTCGAGCACGTACCTTTCCGGGCCCGGCGGTTCCGCCATGTGCCGGTCGCCGATGCCGCGCAGGAAATCCATCAGCAGCGCACCGCGCGAACGCGCCTCGCCGCGTTCGTCTTTCGGATTGCGCACATTGGTCACGGTGGCGAAACGATTGCGGCCCTTGCCTTCCCGCGACAACCCGAGCCAGGTACCCGGCGGATCGCCCGCGACCTTGCGCAGCGCCCCGAGATCGCGCCCGGCCAGCAGCCCGGGTACCTCGGACCACCAGCGCATCGACTCGGTCGGGCGCGAGTAGAACTCGTCGCGGTTGGCCGCGACGATCAATCGATACTCCGGATGCACCCGCCAACCGATCAACACCAAGCACATGCATTCCAGGATGCCGGAAGGTCGCCGGGCCGCACCGGGCATTTGCGCGCACTCGGGCGACGCAGATGCAGTGGGGACCCCCAAGGACAGCGAAAAGGCCGACAGCGTCGCCGCTGCCGGCCTTTTCGAAGGCTCCTGCTAGTTGTTTACCTTCAGGCCCGGATTATCCGAAAGAACCACGCTGACCGGCTGCGCGAACAGCTGTGGCGCATTCCCGGTGAGAGCGCCGATCAGATTCGGGATCTCGCAGATCGGGAAGTCGGCCACCGACGACGCGCTGGAGATACCGAGTGCCATCCGGCCGGAGACGATCGCACCGCCACTGTCACCGGGCAGGGCGCAGATATTGGCGGAGAATGCCTGGGTGAGCTCCCGGTCGCCGACCTGCACGGTCTGGTCCACCGCGTTGACGATGCCGCAGCTGAAGCCGGTGCGCGCACCGGACTTGCAGACCGGGGCACCGACCACCGGAACGGCGACGCCGTCGATCGCGATCGGCTGGCCGGGCTGGCGCACGAGGTTGTTCGAGAACCGGTCCTTGGCCTGATCGTTGATCCGGATGATCGAGTAGTCCTGGGCGCCGAGCACCGACTTCTGGAACGTGCCCAGCTGCGCACCCGGCCGATCACCGGCCAGCTCGTAGACGCCGGCCGCATTTCCGGAGCCCGCCGAGGCAATGTCGGGATTGCAGTGGCCCGCAGTGATGTTCACCACATTACCGGCCCGGTCGGTGCCGTTGAAGCCGAGCGAGCAGCGCAGCGACGTGCGTCCGGCGATCGAAGCGAAGCCGTCGCCACCGGCCAGCGGACCGGTCTGCATCGCACCCGCGACCGGGGTGGCCTGCAACTGCTCACCGGCGACCGGCGGGGCCGTCACGATGACCCGCGACGGGTCGATGAAGTTCGGCATCGGCAGGCCGGCCTGCTCGACCCGCACCGCGATGCTGTTGTTGACGGGATCGACCACCACACCGCGCACCAGCGCGGAGACCGCCTCGGGCTGTCCCTCGAGCCAGCGCTCGAAGGCGCTCTTCTCACCGCGCAGCGCTGCCTCGCTCTTGGCGACATTGTGGACCTCGAAGCCGGCCGACGTGGCCGCCTTGCGGGCCTCATCGGCGCCGGGACCCTGTGCCAGGGCCACGACCGCCTTGCCGCCGTCATCGATCCACGAACCCGCGAAGACCTGCGGGAACTGGCGCTGCGCCGTGGTGGCGAAGGCCGCGACCTGCTGGGCCAGATCTGCCCGGTGCAGGTACTCCTCGGGGGAGATCTTCAAATCGCGCGCGACCGCGGCGATCAGGTCGGCGGGAAGGGCCGGCTGGTCGGGTTGTGCACTCGCTACTGCCGCCGTTGGACCGAACAGCAGAATCGCCGCCGAGGCGGCGATAACTGTTTTTCGGACCCGGGTCTGTCGCGCAGCTGATCGGAACTGACCTATACGTGCCAGGAGCATTCCCATACCTTAAGGTGTCCGGGCGGTTATGCCTACTTGTGTCGTGATGTTGTTCGTCTCACTAATCGACTGGCCGTCGGTTTGTCGGAAATACAATGTCCCGCAAACCATCTCACCCGGCGTTCGGACGGGTCCGCAGCGCGATGCCGGTGCCGACGCCGCCGGCGGCGGACGCGTCGATATCGGCCAGGATCGAGCGGATCGGAATACCGAGCGTCGCGGTGCCGCCGTACTGCGCGAGTGCGACATTGGCTTCATTGCAGTTGGGTGCGTCGGCCGCATTGGAACCGCTGGTGATGCCGAGGGCCAGCGTACCCGAGACGATCGCGCCGCCGCTGTCGCCGCCGAGCGTGCAGGCCGAGCTGGCGAAGCCGCGCACGGTCTTGCTCACACCCTCGGCGGTGTACAGCTGGGTTTCGACCCGATCGGCCACCACGAACCCGCAGGTGAAGGTGGAGGACTGGCCCGACTTGCAGACCGGTGCGCCGGTAACCGGCTCGGCGGTACCGGTAATGGTCAGCGTGGTGCCGTTGGCGCCGCGCACCGACGGCTGGTCCATGCCCGCACGGACCGAGCGCTCGTTGAGCTTGATGACGGAGTAGTCGAGCGCGGTCGGGCCGCCGAGGCGCGCCGAGACGAAGGTGCCGAGCTCGATGCTGTTCGGGATGTCCTTGACATTGGGCAGGTAGACCGTGGCCTGCTGGTCGCCCTTTTCCAGGTTCGGGTCGCAGTGGCCCGCGCTGATATTCAGCGCGTTACCCGCCGCGTCCACACTGTTGAAGCCGAACGAGCAGACATCGACGCCGCGCACCGAGGTGTCCTTCAGCGAGGTCGGCGCCGTGATGTAGGTGTCGCCGCCCATCGGACGGCGCTCGATCGGGCCGCCGCTATTGGGCGAGAGGATGACCTTGACGTTGGCGATCAGGGTCGGCAGGTTCAGCGCGTGGCCGACCGGCGTATTGGCCACCGACAGCACCAGCTGGCTGTTGAGGAAGTCGATGGCGACGGAGTTGATCGACTGGGAGATCTCCTTGGGCAGCGCGTTGATCCACTGATTCAGCTGCATCAGCGAATTCTCCAGACCGTCTGCCGAGATAGGGGCCAGGCGGGTCTGGTAGCCGTCGGCCGCGGCGATCTTGGCGGCGTCGACCGAGGTGACCGCGACGACCGGCTTACCGTCGGTGCCGAGCCAGGCGCCGGCGTAGGTATCGGGGCGCTCGCTGCGGAACGATCCCGCGTATTCGCTGAGCTCCTGGGCCTTGGCGGCGCGTTCCAGATACTCCGCGGGCGTCATCTTCAGATCGCGGGAAATGGCCTCGGCGAGTTCGGGCGGCAGATTCTCGGCGGAAAGCTGCCCTGGCGCTGTCGGTTCGGCCGAAGCGGCGGTGGTGACGAGCAGGGGTGCGATGAGAACGGTCGCGGCGAATCCGATCGTGGCTGCCTTGACCGCGGCGCTGCGCGCCACCAACTTGCGCATGAAGTCCCTTCGTCGGCACGGGGTGTGCCAGCTACATCCGTGGGCCATGGGCTGAATCCGTTGGCGCACAGTCTTCGTCAGCATCAGACCTGATGGCCGCAAACTCTCCCGACTACACCGGTCAGCCGATCACTTTAAGGCACAAACCCGACTAGGTCGCTGTGAAATCAACTGGGGGGTGCCAACTCGTAGGTAAAAGGCTGTTGCCACGGCTGTTGCGTCCACGTCGGAGGCGTCCACATGGGGAAGCCGGGCCGGGTGGTCGTGGTCCGGCTCGGCCGGGTGGAGGTCGGCGGTGTCGTCGTGGTCGTCGTGGTCGTCGTGGTCGGTTCGGATGTGGTGGTCGGTGGTGTCGTGGTCGACGTCTCGGTGGGCTCCGGTTCGCTACTGGTGATGACCACAGGCGGTTCGATGGTCGGCGGCGTGGTCATCGGCTCGGTCGGTAGCTCCACCGGCGGCTGCGGGGTCGGGCTCGTCGAGACCTGATCGGATTTGGCGTCGGGCACCGGCGGTACCGGGGTCGGGCCCGGATCACGGAACAATATGGCGAAGCCGATACCGCCGAGTATCAGGCCGATGCCGACCGCGACCGCGATCAGCAGCGGTGTGCCGCGATCTTTCTTGGGGGGTGCGGCCGGCGGCGGCTCGGGTGTGCTCGCCTCGACCGCGGTCGTCTCGACCAGCGGTGCGGCGGCCGGCATCGCCGCCGAATAGGCCTGCGGCGCAACCTCGGGCGTCGCCGGGATCACATCGGTGTCGACGGTCGAGTTCTCGGCGTCGCTCGGATCCGGCGGGGTCGCGCCCGCCGGGGTCGCCAGCACCGCGGCCAGCGCGGCGCGCGCGGCGTCGTAGGCGTAGGAATATTCCGGTGCGACGGCGTTGCTGCCGGGGAGATCGCCCTCGCTGACCAGCAATACCGACTTCAGGCCCAGGTAGTCCAGTGCGTCGCGGAGCGCGAGGACGTACTGCGACGTCCAGCCGGCGGGGTAGGCGGCGTAGAACTCGGCGGCGCCGTTGAGATGTTCGGCGGTCAGATTGATCAGGCAGAACAGTGCGGTCGCAACGAGGTCCTCGGCCCGGTAGGCCGCGCCGTCGTCGACGGTGATACCGGCCGGATCGCCGACCGCGGCGGCGAAACCGGTGATCGAATGCGTGTGCCCGGCCGGGACGGGTCCGCCGAGAACGGTGTCGCCGTCATCGGACATGTGCAGGATCGACTCGCGCACGATGAATGTCGGTTCGCCGTGATCGGTGACGATGGCCGCTGTGCAGTTGTCCTCGGCGATGCGCAGGCCCACCCCAGTGGCCATCGTCAAATACCTCGCTTCGGCGTCACGGATCGGCGCGCGCCCCGATCACACCAGCAGTGAGCCGTGTCCCATGGCGCGGAGCATCGACAATAACTCCGAACGGGATCGAGCACCGATCCGGCGTCGGATACGCGCGACATGATGCTCCACGGTCTTGGCGGAAATATACAGGCGAGCACCGATTTCCCGGTACGTCAAGCCGAGTAGGACGAGTTCGGCGACCTCACGTTCGCGTTCGCTGAGCATCGCCGCGCCGGCGACCGGTTCCGGGGCGGCGGCCTTGCCGTCGCCCGCGGCGGCGGGTGCGGGCGGTCGGACCGCGGGCTCCTGCGGACGGGCGTCGGCCCGGACGGTTCTGGCGAGTTTCAGCAGTGCGGTCGCGGTCGCGGAATCGTCGGCGGCGAGTGCGGCATCGCTCGCGAGCCGGGCGGCATCCCAGGTCAGGCCGATCTCGCTGAGTCCGGCCACCGCCGACTGCACCGGGGCCGCGTCGATCTGACCGCGCAGCACCAGCACCCAGGTGCGGCCCGCGTCGGCGAGGATCGCGGCATGCCGGTCACCGGCCTCGGCCGCGGCCTTCAGCAGTCGGGCGTGCGGGAGCAGTTCCTGCGGGCTCTCGTGCGCGATCGCGGCCTGCACGCCGTACCAATGGAAGGCATTGGCCCAGGCGGGCGGCTGGTCGAGCCGCCGCAGCAGCGCGCGGCAGGCATCGACCAGCGGTGCGATCCGGCGCTCGTCGCGCAACCGGATGCCCGCGAGCCACAGTTCACCGACCGGCAGCAGGGTCAGCAGGTCGGCGTCCACATCGTCGAAGAGTGGATAGGCGGCCCGCCAGGCGCGGGTGAGTGCGGCATGGTCGCCCCCACGGCGGGCCAGACCGACCGCGACACTGTGCGCGAGCAGGCGGTCGCGGATATCGAGTGAATCCATGTGCAGTGCGGCGACGGTGGCCGCGGCGACCTGTTCGTTGCCGCCGAGCATTGCGGCCAAGGCGGTGAGCACCTGCAACTGATGACAGCGCAGGCCGCTGGTGGTGGCCCGGCGCAGCGCCTCACCGGCGCGGCGCGGTTCACCGGTGCTCAGGCACAGCAGCGTCGCGATGGAGACCGCGGTGCACGGCAGGAACCGATCGGTGCCCGCATCGGCCTGCGCAGCCTGGATGAGCGCGGATACGGCTGCAGCAGTGCCGGTTTCGTGTTCGATGATGGTACGCGAGAGTGCGGTGGCGATCAGGCGGGCGTGCGCGTTGGCCTCGGTCGGCGGCCACTGCGTCGCCGATTCGGACAGCTCGGTGGCGGCCGCCGCATCACCGGCGAGATACTGCACGGTCGCGCCGACCGCCCAATCCGCGCCGACGCGGTGCGCGCCGAGCCAGGAATACAGCTGCGCGGCGCGCCCGACCAGACCGCGGCGGGTCAGCACCGCGGCGCAGATCCGCACGGCCGCAGCGAGTTCCGCGCCGGTGACACCCGGGCGGGCCAGCAGGGGCTCGGCCAGTCGCATGGCCGTATCGCCGTCGCCGGTACATGCGGCCGCTTCCGCCCAGCGCAGCGCGATGACGTCTGGATCGGCACCGGTCGCCGCCGCGGCGGCGTAGTAGCGCACGGCCTCGCGTCCAGCCTTTTCGGCTGCGGTGCAGAGGAATTCGGCGAGGCGCTGGTCGCGGACACCGGATTCGGCGAGCAGCAGCGCGGTGTGATCGCGCAGCAGACCCGCGTCCAGTCGCGCATTGAGCAAGCGACGCTGCACGGCCACGAAGCGGCGGTCGCCGAGCAGGGTGCGCAGCGGCGCGATGGCGGGCTCGAGCAGCAGATCGGCATCGGTGACCAGCGCGCTGGCCCTGGCCCGGTCGATCAGGTCTTGGGCCGCGGCGGTGTCTACGCCGAGGACCTCGGTGAGTTCGGTGGAGTCCAGACCGGTGCCGGTGGTCGCCACGACCAGGGTCTCCAGCAGATCCGGCTCGAGATCGTCCAGGAGGGCGCGGGCCCAGGCGGCGACGGAGTCGTCGACGGCGCGGATGCCGGCATCGAGGCGGGCCGAGCAAGCGGCGGTCAGCGCCGCGACCACGCCACCGCGGCTGCCCCCGGTCTGGCGATGGATGTGCTGGGCGACCGGGCGCGGCACCGCCATGCCCAGCTCGCGGGCGAACGGTGCGATATCGCAGACGCCGAGTGCGCGCAGTTCGGCCACCCGGCCGCGGCGGGCGACGGTGTCGGCAAGGGCGCGCAGTCGCGGATCGTGCGGGCGCGGCTGGGTTGCGACAATGACGGTATAGCGGCCGGATTCGATGGTCGCGCAGAGGGATTCGAGATCCGATTCGCTCAGCGTGTGCGCATTGTCGATGATCAGGGCCTGGCGTGGTGGGCGTGCGCCATCGGTGCGGCGGATCGGTTGGGTCCGATTGTTGGTTGCGTTATCGGTGCGTTGGATGGTGTTGATTTCTTCGGCGGTGCGGGTTCGGTGTCCGTCGCCGGCGGTGTGTGCCGCGCCGTTGCCCGGTCTTCGGTTGTGGTACGGATCGCCGTGGCCGAGGTGCCGCCCGTCACCGTGCTGGCCGTCCGCCGGTGTGTGCGCTCCGTCGAGCGAGTCGGCATGCAGCGCAAGGTGTTCGGGCAGCACCGGATCGTCTTGGAACGGGATGCCGTTGGTGCGCAGCCGGGCTCGGATCATCGAGAGGAGGGTGGATTTGCCGGAGCCGGAGCGGCCCCGAATCAGATAGACGACCGGTTCCTGGTCCGCGGAGTCCAGTTCGCGGAAGATCTCGCGCGCGCAGGGCAGCGTGTCGAAGGCGATATCACCCATTTATCTGCCTCCGGGGATTTGGGCAGTGCGGATATGACGCCGGCGACGATGTCGCCGAGGGTGTCCACGGCGCCGGTCGGCAGCGGCGGCACGGTGATCGGCAGGGTTCAAACGGATCGGGACAACCGTCACGGTATTTGTGGAAAGCTCTTCTTTCGCATATCGGCAGCGATCACGTAATGCCGACAATTCCCGTTCGACCACCGGATCGAACGGATCGAAATCCTTTCCGTTCAATGCGTTTGCCAGGACGTAGCGAATGGTCAAGAGATCGAATTCGGCGCCGGTGACATCGGCGGTACGCAATGGGGCGCCGAGTGCGGCCGCCGGTGCGCCGGTGCGGACCGCCGAGACCGTGCGGCTCGATGCGCCGAGATCGTCAACGACAACCGTGTCATCGCCGAGCGGGCCGTGCGCGGCCGCCAGCCAACGCACCGACGCGGTGGGCTCGGGAACCAGGGGCACTTCGCGCGGGCCCGCCCGATTCAGCGCGGCCCGCTGCACGTCGAAGGTATGTCGCGACCGCCACGCCGAATGGCAGGCGGCCATCGTGTGCCCGGTGCCGCCTCCGATCTCATCGATCAGGCAGCCGACCGCGGTGGCCACGAGATCCGCTGCGGAGTGGGCGGTTCCGTCCTCGGCGAGGATATCCACCGGATCGCCGACCAGGGCGGGGAAGCCCTCGAGGACTACGCCACTGGAGTGCCTTCCGGGGGGACGGGCACCGCTGTCGAATGCGGGCGCCGCGTGCGGGTTCGGACGCAACGCACTCGGATGGGCGATGACAGTGTTGCCGGAGTGGCCCCTGTCGTAGTCGCTGCCATCCCCCGGGGTCGCCACGGCGACCGAATTCGACACTCCGACAGTGATGCCGAGCGCCAGACGCTCTGTCATTCGAGAACCCCGTTCGAAAACTGTGTGCCCGGTAGCCGCTGTTGTGTTGACGGGAAGGTGGAGAGGACCTGTCAGCCGCACCACTTCTGTCGGTTGCTGTGCATCACCCGTTACTTACTCGGGAAGGTGTGGGGAAATTCCCCTAATGGTTCGGGTGCCCCTAATCGGAACGTGCGGTGCGTGCTAGGGGTGCGCCCCGTTTCGGGCAACGCCGAGCGTTCCTAGCGTGAAATGCATTCCAACGACCGCGGATCGCGAGGATCCGCTCATCCAGGAGATGATTTCGATGACACCCAACGCGATTCTGGAGTTCATTCTCGACCTGCTCCGGGACCACGAGGCCGCGGTGGGGTATTGCGCCAACCCCGGACAGGCGCTGGCAGCTGCCGGTTTGCTCGCCGTGACGCCAGAGGATATCGCCGCCGTCGCCCCCTTGGTCGCCGAATCGGCTCTGATCGCGGGCACCGCGGATCTGGGCGGTCACGCCGGTTTCCCAGTGACCGGTGCTGCTTCCTCGCCCGTCGGGTCCACCGTGAATACCTGGTGGTCGCTGGACGTTTCGAATGCCTTCGGTTCCGGACTCGACAGTTCGGCCGGTTCGCATCTGGACACGTCGGTCACCGGACACAGCGAAACTCATGCAGGTACCGATCTGGCCGGACCTGCCGGCATCGATCTCGGCGGCGACGCCTTCCTGCACTGAGCGGTCCCGGCGGCTATTTGTACGGAAGAGGTTCGATGGGGACCCCGCGGTGAATGCTCAACCGCCCGCAGTACCGCTGCCGCGGTGCGCACATGGCGCGCTCGCGCCCGCCACCCCCTGGCCGACCAACTCACCGCGGCCCGCAGCACCGAAGGCACCCTCAGCCTGCTACTGGAGTAATCCTCGGCCGGATGCTGCGGACCGGCCACGATCGGCGCATTGCCGGATCTCGGGAGCAGTGCGGCTCGATGCGCACACCGGGCAGTGCGGCCGCACACCTGCCGCGGCGGGGCTCATCGGCGGTGCGCCGCAGCAGGTCGCTCGCACGGTCGTCGACAAGGATTGCGCGGCGTAGGTTCCGTCGCAGGTGTGGACCCGCGGCCCCTGGGTACGCCCCGGATATCGAACCCAGGAGCATGCGATGACTCAAAAAGATGTGGTGAATGCGTTGCTGGACCGGGCGGGCAGCGGCTACGCGGCCGAGGCCGGTATCACCCTGGCCGATGAACCCGCTCCGCTGTTCCAACTACTCATGCTCGCCGAATTGCTCAGCACCCGGATCTCCGCCGATATCGCCGTCGCAGCGGCCAAGGAGTTGGTGAGTACCGGGTACCGCACCCCGAACCGGGTCGCGGATGCTGGTTGGCAAGAGCTCGTCGACGCACTCGACCGCGCCCATTACAAGCGCTATGACGAGAGTGCGGCGTCGCGCTTGGGTGCCAACGCGTCTCGCGTGCTGGACCGCTACGGCGGCGACCTGCGCAAACTCGCCGACGAAGCCGAGCACGACTCGACCCGCGCCGCCGAACTGCTGCAACAGTTCCAGGGCATCGGCCCGACCGGCAGCGATATCTTCCTGCGCGAAGTCCAGGATGTATGGACGTGGGTCCGACCGCATTTCGACGAACGCGCGCTGCGCGGCGCGGAACGCGTCCAACTTCCGGCCGATCCGGACCGCTTGGCCGATCTGGCCCCGGAAAACCACACCGCCGACCTGGCCGCCGCATTGGTTCGGGTCGGACTGAACCGCGAGATCGCCGATCAGGTGCTCGCCGCCACCTGAGGATCAGGTGATCTGCACCTGCACCCGCAGACCGGCCGCGGCGATCATATTGACCAGCGCGTCCAGGCTGAACAGATGCGTTCGGCCGCCGAGCAGATCGGAGATCCGCGCGGCGGTCACGCCCAGGTGCTCGGCGGCGACCTCCGGACTCCAGCCCTTGGTCGCGATCCGGTCGGTCAGTTCGAATATCAGCTGCGACCGCAGCCGCATATTCTCGACGTCGCCCCGGATGTCATCGATCGCATCCCACACGATGTCGAAGATCTTCTCGGCCATGCTTAGCCCACCTTCTCGAGCTGTTCGAGGACGTCTGTGCGCTGTTGGTGTAGAAGTGGAGAGACCGTGCCCATCGTCGCAGCAGGTACGGCCGAACGGCGGCAACTCCGCCGAACCCGCGTCGGGCGTAGGAAGGTCGTGAGGTGATGCCGGACCGTGACGCGCAACCATTCGCCCAGGTGAGCCTGGCCGCGGGAGCGTTATTCGTGCGCGATGAGCAGGTGCTGCTCGTCCATTCGGTCGATCACTGTGATTGGTACGTTCCGGGCGGCATTGTCGGGCCCGGCGAATCGCCGGCCGCGGCCTGTCGCCGCGCGATCCGCGAAGAACTCGGCCTGGACCGCCCGCCGCAGCGACTGCTGGTGCACGACTGGGTGCAGAAACCAGCGGACGACAAGATCGTTTACATCTTCGACTGCGGCGAACTCGGCGACGAATCGGCCGTTCGACTGCGGGACAGCGACCTGGACCGCTGGCAGTGGGTCCGGGTCGACACCGCGGACAGCTTCGCCGGCCGCGAGCCGGCCCGCCGTATCTGGCAGGCGTTCCGTGCCCGCATGGAGGGCCACGCCGTCTACCTCGAACACGGCCAACCCACGCTCGGCTACCCGGACACCGCGGTGGCCGCACCCTCGTGGCTCGATCGGCAGCCCGACCGGGACCGGCACCTCGGCTGAGCGTCAGGGGGACGTCGCCGTAGCGGCCGGGTCGATCAAGATCTTCGCGTGTTGTTCCGGATCGGCCAGCGCGGTGAACGCATTATCGATACCGTCCAGCCCGACGGTGCCGGTGATCAATCGAGCCGGATCGACCTTCCCGTCGGCGATCATATGCAGCGTGTCGCGGAATTCACCTGGGTCGTAGCCGAGGACGAAGCGAACTTCGATTTCCTTGTTGATGGCCATCGCCGGTTGGAAGTGGTCGGTCTGCATACAGACGCCGACCACGACAACGCGCGAAAGCGGCGGCGCGGCCGCGAGGATCTGATCGATAATGCCCGGCACACCCACACATTCGAAGATGACCGGGCCTGCCGGACCGGCATTGAGCGAATGCACCAGCCGGAAGACATACCACCAGGGCAGATTCGGGACGCGGCGCAGCCGTTCCATGGTGTCGAAACCGAGGCTGAGAATATCGGTGACACCGTTGATCCGCCCGCGCTCGGGCGCTGCCTCCCATGGTGATTCGGTCGCGGGGTCGACCACGATATCGGCACCACAGCCGACGGCGAGTTCGCGGCGGCGCGGTGCGAAATCGCTGGCGACGACGGTGCGCACACCCGCCGCCTTCAGCACGCTGATGACCGCCAAACCGATAGGGCCGCAGCCGATTACGAAGGCCGTCTGGCCCTTGCCGACCCGCCCCTTGCGCACCGCGTGCCAGGCGACGGCCATCGGTTCGGTGAGTGCGGCATGTTCGGCCGAAAGTCCGTTCGGGATCGGCATTGTCATGGATTCCTGCACCACCACCTGCTCGGCGTACGCGCCGGGTGCGGCGGTCGAGAGCCCAGTCAGCTGCGGTGCGCCATTGTGTCGCACGATCGGCAGTGCGACCACAGGGGTACCTGTCCGCCAGCGTTTGTGGCAGCCCGGCCCGTAATCGACTATCTCGCCACTGAATTCGTGTCCGAGCACCACGCGCTGATCCGAGCGCATGAACTGGTCGTATCCGGTGCGTGCGGCCAGCTCGGCCATCTCGTCGGCGTGCGTGCGGACATGCAGATCGGACCCGCAGATGCCGCATCGCGAGACATTGATCAGCACCTGCCCGCGGCCGGGCGTCGGTGTCGGCAATTCCTCGACCGAGAACTCGGTATTGGTGACGACGGCGGCCCTCATAGTCGACCTCCTCGGATCGGCGGCGCACGGTGGGCGGGGTGAACCGCCCTAGGTCACCCTACTGCCGCACCTGTCGTATGCAGCGAAAATGCGAGTCCGTGCCGGGCCGGCCCGCTTCGCTCGGCATCGTTGATCACAAGTGGTCAACATTGCCGGCTCGGGCGCTGGGCCTGACGAGAATGGCGGGCGGCGCCCCCTTCTTCCCGGATCGGGAATAGACCGCGAGGGCCGTTGGTTGAGCTGTTCGACAATGTTGAGTGTGTTCGGCTCAAGTTTCAGTTGACGCCCGGTGTCGAATGGGTGCAGGATTGAGCCGACCACGCTCAGCGTTGCTGGGACCGTGCTCCGTGAGGTGCTTGGGGCGAGGTCTCGCGGCACTCGACTCGGCAGTCGCCGGGGCGGATGTCGCAGGGCGGGTAAATCGCCTGAAACCCCAGCACCGACACAAGTAGTTGTTATGAGAGGCCAGGCACGGAAGCGGCAGCTTGCGGCCCCGCTCATCCCGAATTGGACACAGGAGGAACCACCATGGCTCGTGCGGTCGGAATCGACCTCGGGACCACGAACTCGGTCGTCGCCGTTCTCGAAGGCGGCGAGCCGGTCGTTGTCGCGAACTCTGAAGGATCGCGCACCACCCCCTCGGTCGTCGCGTTCGCCAAGAACGGCGAGGTTCTGGTCGGCCAGCCCGCGAAGAACCAGGCGGTCACCAACGTCGACCGCACCATCCGCTCGGTCAAGCGCCACATCGGCACCGATTGGTCGGTGGCCATCGACGACAAGAAGTACACCGCGCAGGAGATCAGCGCGCGCGTGCTGATGAAGCTCAAGCGCGACGCGGAGGCCTACCTGGGCGAGGAGATCACCGACGCGGTGATCACCGTGCCGGCGTACTTCGAGGACTCGCAGCGTCAGGCCACCAAGGAAGCCGGTCAGATCGCCGGTCTGAACGTGCTGCGCATCGTCAACGAGCCCACCGCGGCCGCACTCGCGTACGGCCTGGACAAGGGCGATAAGGAACAGACCATCCTGGTCTTCGACCTCGGTGGCGGCACCTTCGACGTCTCGCTGCTGGAAATCGGTGAGGGCGTCGTCGAGGTCCGCGCCACCTCCGGTGACAACCACCTCGGTGGTGACGACTGGGACGAGCGCGTCGTGACCTGGCTGGTCGACAAGTTCAAGGCCAGCGCGGGCATCGACCTGACCAAGGACAAGATGGCCATGCAGCGCCTGCGTGAGGCGTCGGAGAAGGCCAAGATCGAGCTGAGCTCCTCGCAGAGCACCTCGATCAACCTGCCCTACATCACCGTCGACGCCGACAAGAATCCGCTGTTCCTCGACGAGCAGCTGACCCGCGCCGAATTCCAGAAGATCACCTCGGATCTGCTCGACCGCACCCGCGCGCCGTTCCAGTCCGTGATCAAGGACGCGGGCATCAATGTGGCCGATATCGATCACGTTGTGCTCGTCGGTGGCTCGACCCGTATGCCCGCCGTCTCGGACCTGGTCCGCGAGTTGACCGGCGGCAAGGAGCCCAACAAGGGCGTGAACCCGGACGAGGTCGTCGCCGTCGGCGCCGCCCTGCAGGCCGGTGTGCTCAAGGGTGAGGTCAAGGACGTCCTGCTGCTCGATGTCACCCCGCTGTCGCTGGGTATCGAGACCAAGGGCGGCGTGATGACCAAGCTCATCGAGCGCAACACCACCATCCCGACCAAGCGTTCGGAGACCTTCACCACGGCCGATGACAACCAGCCGTCGGTGCAGATCCAGGTGTTCCAGGGTGAGCGCGAGATCGCCTCGCACAACAAGCTGCTCGGCTCCTTCGAGCTGACCGGCATCCCGCCGGCCCCACGCGGTGTGCCCCAGATCGAGGTCACCTTCGATATCGATGCCAACGGCATCGTGCACGTGACCGCGAAGGACAAGGGCACAGGCAAGGAGAACACGATCAAGATCCAGGACGGCTCCGGCCTGTCCAAGGAGGAGATCGACCGGATGGTCAAGGACGCCGAGGCGCACGCCGCCGAGGACAAGGCCCGCCGCGAGGAGGCCGAGACCCGCAACCAGGCCGAGTCGCTGGTGCACCAGACCGAGAAGTTCATCAAGGAGAACGAGGACAAGGTCCCCGCCGACGTCAAGACCAAGGTCGAGGCGGCTATTGCCGAGGCCAACGAGGCGCTCAAGGGCACCGATATCGCGGCCGTGAAGGCCGCGGTGGAGAAGCTCGCGACCGAATCGCAGGCACTGGGTCAGGCGATCTACGAGGCATCGGCCGCCGAGCAGGCCGCGTCCGGCAACGGCGCGCCGAGTTCCGCGAGCGATGACCAGGTCGTGGATGCCGAGGTTGTGGACGAGCCGGTCGACACGGAGAAGAAGTGAGCGAGGGAAACTCCGAACAGGAGCCGATCACCATCGTCGACAACCGCAAGATCGATCCGCAGGATCGGAGCCTGCACGGCGACCAAACGGTTCAGGCCGGTGAAATCCGGGAACCGGCGGCACAACCTGCCGCCGGGCCCGGCCCGGAAGCCGGGAACGGCAGCGAACCCGGCATCGGGACCGATGACGGCGCCGAGATCCTGGCCGAGACCATCACCAGGGAACTGGCCGAGCGCACCGCCGACTTGCAGCGGCTGACCGCCGAATACGCCAACTACCGGCGGCGGGTCGAGCGGGACCGGCAGGCCACCATCGATGCGGCCAAGGCCGCCGTGGTCTCCGAATTGCTCGGTGTCCTGGACGATCTCGATCGTGCGCGGGCGCACGGCGATCTCGAATCCGGCCCGCTCAAGTCGGTCGCGGATAAGCTCACCGACGCGCTGGTCAAGCAGGGTCTGCAGGAATTCGGTGCGGAGGGTGAGCCTTTCGATCCGACCCTGCATGAGGCCGTGCAGCACGAGGGCTCCGGGCACGATCCGGTGATCGGCCTCGTCATGCGCAAGGGCTATCGGTTCGGCGATCGAGTGCTTCGGCACGCGCTCGTCGGGGTAACCGATGGCGTGGCCGATCTGGTCGAAGAAGAGGCATCGGATGCTGATGCCCATACGAACAACCAATAGCAACCCGAGAGGAGGAGATACCCGGTGAGCCAACGGGAGTGGATCGAAAAGGACTTCTACAAGGAGCTGGGTGTCTCCTCCAGCGCCTCGCAGGACGAGATCAAGAAGGCGTACCGCAAGCTCGCCCGTGACTTGCATCCGGATGCCAATCCCGGCGATACCAAGGCCGAGGAGCGGTTCAAATCCGTCAGTGAGGCCCATGCCGTGCTGTCGGATCCGGCCAAGCGCAAGGAATACGACGAGACCCGAACGCTGTTCGCCGGTGGTGGATACGGGCGCGGTGGTTTCACTCCCGGTGCGGGGGGTGGCTTCTCGCAGGACTTCAATATCGGGGACATCTTCGGCCAGCCGAATGCCGGCGACGGTGGCCTCGGTGACCTGCTCGGCGGCCTGTTCAACCGGGGCGGCACGCGCACCGCGAGCCGTCCACGCCGCGGTGCTGATGTGGAGACCGAGACGACTCTCGGTTTCCGCGAGGCCGCACAGGGTGTCACGGTTCCGCTGCGGATGACGAGTCCGTCGCCGTGTACGACCTGCCACGGCAGCGGTGCCAAGCCGGGAACCAGCCCGCGAGTCTGCCCGATCTGTAATGGAAACGGCGTGATCAGCCGCAACCAGGGCGCGTTCGGCTTCAGCGAGCCGTGCGACGAATGCCGTGGTACCGGTTCGATCATCGACAATCCGTGCGTCGACTGCCACGGCAGCGGCATCCAGAATCGGACCCGCACCATCACGGTGCGAATTCCGCCTGGTGTCAGCGATGGGCAGAAGATCCGGCTGGCCGGACAGGGCGAGGCCGGACTGCGTGGTGCACCCTCGGGTGACCTCTATGTGACCGTGCACGTCAGCCAGGACAAGGTCTTCGGCCGCAACGGCGACGACCTGACCCTGGTGCTGCCGGTCAGTTACAGTGAATTGGTGCTGGGCACAACGGTTTCCGTGCCCACGCTGGAAGGGCGCGTCGGCGTCAAGGTGCCGCCGGGCACCGCCGACGGTCGCATCCTGCGGGTGCGCGGCCGTGGTGTGCCCAAGCGCGGTCCCGGCGGCGGGGCGGGTGATCTGCTCGTCACCGTCAAGGTGGCCGTGCCGCAGAAGCTGGACGACGATGCCGCCGAGGCGCTCAGGCACTACGCGGAGGCCGAGAAGACCAGCGGGTTCGATCCACGTGCGGGATGGGCAGGTGCGTGATGTCCGATAATCCGAAGCGGGCAGCAGGCGGGCCGTCGCGGGCGGAGTTCTTCATGATCTCCGTGGCGGCCCAGCTGGCGGGTATGCACGCGCAGACACTGCGCACGTATGACCGCCTGGGACTGGTTACGCCGCAGCGGACTTCGGGTGGCGGTCGACGGTATTCGGCACGGGACGTCGAACTGCTCCGCGAGGTGCAGCGGCTGTCCCAGGACGAGGGCGTCAACCTGGCGGGCATCAAGCGCATCATCGAACTCACCAATCAGGTCGAGGAACTGCAACAGCGTGTCGCCGAGATGTCGGCCGAGCTGGACCAGCTGCGCGCGGGGTATCGCCCCGATCTCGCACCGCAGCAACGCAGTACCGCACTGGTGGTGTGGCAGCCGCGCAATAGGCGCCGATAAGCGCGACGGTAACGCGAAGGCTCCGGCAATCGGTTTTCGACCGAACCCGGAGCCTTTGTCATTTCCCGCCGATAATCGGATGCGTCACGGCGCAACGCCGTTTCGGGTCGTTGTCTCGAATAACTGCCGGCGGTGCTCGGGCAAACTCCTGACCCGGGTTTCGTTACCCGACAATCGGTTCGGTCGCCGGTGAGTGTCGGCATCCGATTCGATAAGGTTGCCGGTGATGTGCCCAGCCGCGAAGTTTGCTGGGCCGTTGGGCTAGCAAATAATGAGCTGGATCGGGCCGTAGGTTCCGTCGGTTGCCGGGCCGCCCGGTGCCAGTGGTTTGCTCGAGGTGGATGCGCGGTCCCGGATTGCGGGTTGCCGCAAGGTCGCTCCGAGAACCCGAGCAGGATGAATCTTGCAAAACGGACCTTGCGAATTCGTAGAATATATGGCCGATTTCACCGTCGTATTCGTTCTTTCGGTTTGTTTCCAAGGGCTTTCGTGGCGCAGGTCCTCGTTTCGGGAAATTACATGCGTGATGTTTATTGCGAGTGATCCCGTAGCTGGCAGACCTCGCCTACACTCGTTCGCATCGGCTGCTGTCGAGTGTCCCGCAGCACTTCACTCGTCGGCACAGGTTTGTGTTCGAGTGCAAAAGGGGTTGTGACACAAATGGATTCGCGGACCGTCGCTTCGATAAGAACAACGTTCAAGGCGGTTGCTGCCGAGGAGGACGGTCCGGCAAGGCTAGCCAGTACGTTCTATGCAATCTTGTTCACGAACTATCCCGCCGTTCGGGACATCTTCCCCGCAGCGATGGATTCCCAGCGTGACCGGTTGGTCAAGGCCATCTCCTACGCGCTGGATCGGCTCGAGGAGCCGGACAAGTTATTGCCGTTCCTCGCTCAACTCGGGCGCGATCACCGCAAGTACGGGGTGCAGGCCGCGCATTACACCGCCGTGGCCACCTCCCTGAAGGCCGCGATGCGGATCTTCGCGGGCACCGAGATATGGACCGACGAGGTCGACCGGGCCTGGGACGAGGGCCTGAAGATCATCGGCGACACCATGATCGGCGCGGCCGAACAGGAATCGACGCCGCCGGTCTGGTCCGGGACCGTCGTCGAACGCCGCGATGTGCTGCGCAATCTCGCCGTGGTGCGGTTGCAATTGAATCAGCCGATGCAGTACGCCGCGGGCCAGTACATCAGCGTGCAGATCCCGGCCCGGCCGCGCATGTGGCGCTATCTGTCGCCGGCGGTGCCCGCGAATGCGAACGGGGAGATCGAATTCCACATCCGCGGGGTGCTCGGCGGCTGGGTCAGCCCGGCCATTGTCGGCCACACCGATATCGGCGACCAATGGCTGCTCGGCTCACCCCTCGGCGGACTCGGCGTGCCGCGCAATGCGGAACGCAAAATGCTGATGATCGGCTGCGGTACCGGCATCGCACCGCTGCGCGCCCAGCTCTTGGCGATGGCGCAGCGTGTCATCAATCCGCGGGTGCACCTGTTCGTCGGCGGCCACCATCCCTGCGACCTCTACGATCTGGAGATCCTGAGCCGACTGGCCACCGCGAATTCGTGGCTCACCGTCACACCGGTCACCGAGAGCGATGAAAATCCCTGGTGGTACCTGGATTCCGGCGAACCGGAGCGCATCTGGCCGGGCCTGGAAGCCCGGGTAACCGGCCAGATCGGCAAGGTCGTCGCGAGCTACGGCTCCTGGGCCGACCGGGATGTGCAAATCGTCGGAGCACCCTCGATGATGCAGACCACGAAGTTCCGTCTCATGGCCGCTGGAACGGAAGCCAAGAACATCCGGCACGACCCGCTCTTCTGAATTTTTGGCCGCGTGGCCGCGGCGTGTTCGCGGCCCCCTTCAGTCTCGCGTCCGAGCCGTCGAGACTCGCGACTTCGTCGCATGCGCTTCGACGCCACCACACCCCCACCGATCACCGCCGCCGCGACCGGCCCGCAG